>CAJMSV010000007.1 GCA_905216175.1 uncultured bacterium
GCCTCTCGGCGGCCTTGCGAAAAACAAATCCAAGTTAGACCATTTCAAATGGTTCGATGTCTGCCCGGATGCGACACTGAATGTGTCCATCCTCGCAGTATCCGGTTCTCAAGGTGCACGCCTGCGCTGGTTCCCGGTCCGACCGGGCCGCGCGGCAAGGAGATATATTGCCAGACCGGAGGGGCGCCGTGGGCGGGAATCGCGCACTCCATATTTTGTTCACAAATGAATAGGTCCCTCAGTCGCATCACTGAGGTTAAAACTGAAGCATTGGCTTCTGATATTGGCGATGACCAGCTGTTTTATGAGTATTGAGACATCGGTCATCTCTGGAGCGCTACTTTACCCCAAAGGCATCAGCTATTTGTTTCCCATCGGTAAAAGGCGGGTTTTGTTCGCCAAGCGTTCTTATATATAGATAGATACGGGTTCGAACCCGTGCACCGGCAACAAAAAAGCGGCCGGCATCCGCCAGTCGCTTTTCTATTCTATGGTGGGCCGTCAGGGGTTCAGCCTGCTTCGCAGGCGGCCGCTGCGGCGCTTTCGCGCCTTGCGCGCTGCGCTGGCAAACGCTCACGCGTTTCCTCAGCTCCGCGCCCTTTCGGGTTCGAACCCGTGGCGCGGCAATAAAAAAGCGACCAACCGGAGTCGATCGCTTTCTTTTCTATGGTGGGCCGTCAGGGGTTCGAACCCTGGACCTTGGGATTAAAAGTCCCCTGCTCTGCCAGCTGAGCTAACGGCCCGCGGGTGGCATTGTACCACGGTCTGGGACTATTCCCAACTCCATTGGCCGTTCTGGAAAATCACAACTTCGCGTCCATCGGGCGTAATGCCCACAATATCGATGTCATCCGTGCCAATCATAAAGTCAACGTGCGTGCTCGAAACGTTGACACCATGCTCCAGGAGCTCCTCTTTGGACATATCATATCCATCCTCGATGCACTCGGGGAAGCCGACTCCCAGTGCAAGATGGCAGCTGGCATTCTCGTCATAGAGCGTGTCATAGAACAGGATGCCGCTTTCACGGATCGGCGTGTTCTTGGAAATGAGCGCGACTTCTCCCAGGTGAGCAGCGCCCTCGTCCGTATCGATGATACTTGCAAGCGTTGCCTTGCCCACGCGGGCGTCGTAGTCCACCACGCGGCCGCCCTCGAACTTAATCCAAAAATCGTCGACCTTGTTGCCGTGGTGGATGAGCGGCATGGCCGAGTACACGATACCGTCGGCGCGCATGCGATCGGGCGAAGTGAAGACTTCCTCGGTGGGAATGTTGGGGAAGAAGGGGTGCCCATCGGGCGTCTTGCCCTTGCCGCCGGCCCACTCGTGACCCTTCGTCATGCCAATCATCAGATCGGTTCCATTTGCCGCGGTGTAATGCAGGCAGTCGAAACGATTGTCGTTCAGGAAACGCAGGTTCTTTTCGAATGCGGCGTCGTGGAGCTCCCAGTCGCTCTCTGGGTCCTGGCCATCGGCGCGAGCGGTGTGCAGAATCGCATTCCACAGCTTATAGATTGCAACCTCATCGGCGTCTCCCGGGAACACCTCGCGCGCCCAAGCCACGACCGGAGCGCCGGCGATGCACCACGGATTGATGTTGTAATCCAGTCCACGGCGGAAAACTTTGCACTGCGTGTTCTTTGCCTTAGAAGCTGCAGCGGGCTTAGCGGGATCGATGCCCTTAAGGGCGGCGGGGTCCGCACCCTCGATAAAGATAAAGCAGGCACCGTCCTGGGCCAGGGAATCCAGCTGCAGGCGCTTCCACTCGGGCGTCTGCTCAAAATAGCTTTTCTCGACATGCTCGTACGTGAGCCTCGTCACGGCATCATCGGCCCAGATGACCGTCACGTGGCCGGCGCCGGCAGCATAGGCCTCCGCGACCACCACGCGCGCAAACGGCGCGCACTCAACCGGAGACTGAACGACGACTTCCTGGCCGGGCTTAACGTTTACGCCCTTGCGGACAACCAGGCGCGCATAGTTTTTAATCTTGGGCTCCAGGGACTTCATACCCTCCAGGGCCTCTTCGACCGTCAGGGCAGCTCGAATCATGTGCCACTCCATCTATCTATAGAACAGTAAAAAGGCGCGCCGCAAAAACAACGCGCCTTATATCTTAGCGATAAGTATGTATGCAAACGCTACTTCTTCTTGGAGTCCTTCTTGTCCTCCTCGGCAGCTGCGCGCTCGATAAGAGCGTTGAGCTTGTTCTCGGACATGCCCTCGGCCTGCGCGCGGTACATGTTGCGCAAGGGACGAATACGAGCGAAGTCGTAGATAAAGTCACCTAGGATGATGACATAGGACAAAACGATGCCGACCATCTGGACAGGGCTGGACACCATGCCAGCGGGAGCGAAGTACAGCGAGGCCCAAATTGCCACGACGAGCACCATGCCAATGGCGAGCACAATCCACCAGATGCGACGGCGCTTGGTGTAGTCCTCGTCCTGCTTGAGGAGGATATTCGACACCGTATAGATGCGGTCCTCCTTGGCGCGCTGCTTAGCCTTGCGGGCACGCTTCTCCTCTTTAGAGAGGCCCTCGAGGTTCTCGCCCTTCTCGAGCTCTTTGCGGCGTGCCTTAGACGAAGCCGGCACGACGCGAACGGAGCTCGCTGCTTGGCGGGCGGGCTTAGCAGATGCGGCAGACTTGCGCGCAACCCCGGTAACTTCGTGGGATTGCGTGCGCTTGTTCGTGGCGCTACGGGTACTCACTTATGCGTTCTCCTTCATGCTTGTGAACTGGGAGCCCGTGATGATCTGGAAGGCCTCGCGATAGCGCTCGGACGTGCCATCGATGACCTCGGCGGGCAGGTGCGGGGTCTCCCCCGTCATATCCCAGTTGGCCTTGAGCCAATTGCGGACGAATTGCTTGTCGTAGCTAGGCTGGATCTTGCCCTCCTCGTAGCTGGCAGCAGGCCAGAAACGGCTGGAGTCGGGCGTGAGGCACTCGTCGATCAGCGTGACCTTGCCATCGATGACACCAAACTCGAACTTGGTGTCGGCAATGATGATGCCACGGGTCGCGGCGTACTCGGCAGCGGCCTTGTAGATCTTGAGGGAAAGGTCGCGAATCTGCGTGGCGATGTCCTCGCCCACGATCTCGCAGCAACGCTCGAACGAGATGTTCTCGTCGTGGTCACCGATCTCGGCCTTCGTGGACGGCGTGAACAGCGGCTCAGGAAGCTTGGAAGCCTCGGTCAGGCCCTCAGGCAGCTGGATGCCGCAGACGGTGCCGTTCTCGTCGTAGGTCTTCTTGCCCGAACCGGTCAGATAGCCGCGGACGATGCACTCGATAGGAATCGTCTGGGCCTTCTTAACCAGCATGGCGCGGCCAGCGAGGTAGTCACGATACTCAGCAAACTCCTCGGGGAAATCCGCCGGGTCGATGGAAACGAGATGGTTGGGGACGATGTCGGCAAACTTATCGAACCAGAATGCCGAGATGCGGTTGAGCACCTCTCCCTTAAACGGAATCTCGTCGGGAAGAATGAAGTCGAACGCAGAAATGCGGTCGGTGGCGACCATCAGCAGGTTTTCACCGGCATCATAGATATCACGAACCTTGCCACGGGAATCCGGACGACGCTCCATCGTTGTCACGTGAGTCACTCCTTACCTAAATACGACAGAAATGCGGGTTCTTTCCCGCATGTTTTCGCAAACTCGGAGCGGCAGGGACGCGGCCCCTCCTTCACCGAATAGCGAAAAGCTAGTGCTCCATTGTAGTAGATGCCGCGTCTGCCGTGTGCTCGCGGGGCAGATGAATTGTAAAAGTCGTACCCTTTCCAAGCTCCGACTCCACGGATATGTAGCCATGGTGACGCTCGACGACCTGCTTGGTCACGGCGAGGCCAACGCCCAGGCCGCCAGCTTCGCGGGCGCGGCTGGCATCGGCGCGCCAAAACCGCCCGAAGATGCGCGACAGATCGTCCTTGGCAATACCGATGCCAGTATCAGAAACGGCAATGCTGACGTGCTTGCGGTCACTGAGCACCGACACCACGACCCAACCGCCCTCGGGGGTGTAGCGCATGGCGTTGCTCATGAGGTTGATAACACATTGCGTGATCATGTCGGGATCGGCCTCGACGACATCGTCGTGACCCTGGGTCTCGTCCGCAAAACGCAGGCGCAGATCGCGGTCGACGAACAGGCGCTCCTGGGCATTGACGATGGAACGCACGAAAGGAACCATGTCCACCGGCTCAAGGTTGAGCGGAGCCGTGCTGTTTTCCATGCGCGACAGGTCGAGCATCTGCTGCACCAGGCGAGCCAGACGACGCGTCTCGGAAGCAACGGTCTCCAAATGCTCATCGTCGGTGGGATACACGCCATCCTGCATGGCCTCGACCGTTGCGAGCATGGCCATAAGCGGCGTGCGAAGCTCGTGTGCAACGTCTGAGGTCAGGCGCTTCTCGTGTTTCATATCCTTCTCGAGCGAAGTGGCCATCTCGTCGAAGGTCTCTCCCAGCTGATCGATTTCGTCATCGCCGCGCAAGCCCGTACGAGCGGACAAATCGCCGTCGCGAATCTGCTTGGCGGTGCTGGTAATACGATGAATCGGCTTGGTGAGCATGCGCGACACGAACGATCCGATAACAACCGAGATGCAGACCGCAACAACCGCGGCGAGCGCCATGGCGTTAAAGGTCTTCTCCCTAAACGCAGAGTCCGCCTTGGTGAGCAGAGCGTCGGAGCCGATGGCCCACAGCTTTACCTGTCCGACATGCTCGCCGGAAGACGTTACAATCTCGACGTTAGCAACGCTATCGGAGTCGGTTGGAGCAGACGAGACCGGGCTATGCGAGGCCTTTTTACCGCTCGAGCTGCTCGACGGCAATTCGCTCTCGCGTACATCGGCGGTGGCGCTTGCCGAGGGCCAGGAATCGTCATAAACGATCACGCCCTTTTTATTGACGACCTGCATGCCCAGATCGTCGGAAACCAAACTCGACGTTGCGACCGTGCGCAGTTCTCCCGCGGTCCAAGAGCCGTTTTCCTCATATGAGGTCGCCAACTTCTCGGCAGCGGAATTTGCGATTTCGACGATATTGGAGCGTGTGTAATCCGAAAAGACCGTGCCCCACACAACAGAGACAACGCCCACCAGCACCAATACCGTCATGAGCGATGTCAGAGCAAAAGCAAGTGCCATGCGCGAGGGATAGCTCATCGTTGGCCGTGAATCGGAACGAGGCGTGTTCCAACTAGCCTTGGAACCCGCCTCGCTCTCCTGCTTGTGCTTTTGTCCGATTTCAAAGCGCGCAGGTGTCATATGTGATTTCCCTATTTCTCGTCCGACTTATCGGTCTTGGCCGGAGCCTCGAAGCGATAGCCGACACCATGGACGGTGTAGAGCCACTTGGGCTTCTTGGGATCATCGCCCAGCTTGGCGCGAAGATTCTTCACGTGGCTATCGATAGTGCGCTCATAGCCCTCAAAGTCATACCCGAGCACTTTCTCGACCAGCTCCATGCGGTTATACACACGGCCGGGATGGCGGGCAAGCGTGGTGAGCAGCTTGAACTCGGAAGCCGTCAGATCGACTTCCTTGCCCTCGACCAAGATCTTGTGGCCCGAGATATCGATGACCAGATCGCCGAAGTCGAGTACCTCGACGGCGGGCTCGTCGGCCTGATGGGCACGGCGGAACAGAGCGCGAACGCGGGCGACGAGCGCGCGCGGCGAGAACGGCTTAATCAGATAGTCGTCGGCGCCGAGCTCAAGACCGATAATACGGTCCTCGATCTCGCCCTTAGCCGTCAGCATGATGATGGGGACATCCGAGGTATCGCGAATGGTGCGGCAAACGCGCTCGCCGGGAATCTTGGGGAGCATAAGGTCGAGCACGACCAGGTCGAACTGATGCTTCTCGAACTCCTCGATCGCGGACTGGCCGTCGCCGACGCCCACAACCCAGTAGCCTTCGCGCTCGAGATAGGCAGCGACGGCGTCACGGATTGCCTTCTCATCCTCGACCAGCAGAATCTTTTTTGCATCTGAAGCCATAACACGGCCCCCCTGTCTCAATTAGCTAAGAACAAGCCCATTTTAACGCACCTGAGCCCGCCGGATGCCGCTATGACGCGGCAGCTCGGCGGGCGGTACTCACAATTACAACGCGTTTATTCCCCTGTTGGCGCCTTTTTAACCCCTCTAAGCTTAAAGAGAGAATAGGCGTGCAGTGACCGTCTCTGGTATACCCTGGCTGTTACGCACCGTGGCGTACGTAAGGAATGAGTCCGATTTTCCCGCCGTAGCTGGATAATCGCCATACTCCAAAGCGCGGTCGGGCGACAGCAGCGAGCCATAGGTCTTGGTAGAGGTGTCGATCAGAAAATGCGACGCCTGTACCTTAACAAGGTATTTATTCTTCTTGCCAGCCGCACATGCGAGCGGCTCGCGTGACAGAAAGAGGTACGGCCCTCCCTCATTACCGATATACGTGCCCATATTGCCCAGGCTGCCCACGCCACTATAGGCCGCCTCGATAGAAAACACGAAGGTATCGCCCATATATACGGCCTCGAAAGGCGAGACTGACGAGGGAAGGACTAGCTGGGCACGCTTGGTGTTGTTGCCGTCGGTCAGATCGATTGCCGTTATGCCGTAGTAGACGCCCTCGTCGTTGCGGACACGCGGCGAGATGGTCAAAATGCCGTCGCTCGCGCGCGGGGCCGATGCAAAGCGGCCCGTCGATTTCCAAATTGTCTCGGCCTTGGATTCATCAAGCGAGCGACGATAGCAAAACGAATCACTACTCGTTTTATTGCCGCCTGCCGAAGGCATTTTATACCAGATGACTGATGACCCGAACGCCGTAAACAGGGGCGGATCATAGTCCTTGCCACCTCGATCGAGCTCAACCACATCGCCAGAGAGCGAAGCGCCCGACAGATTTTGAGCGTAGAGCTTCCACGATGAATTGGCAAAGTTCATCTCAACCCACGCGAATACGCCGTCGCCGGCACGGACATCGTAGAATGCATATCCCGTGCCCTCGATAGGATCCTCGATTAATGGGGTAAGCGAGCCATCGCCCAGGTTGAGCACACCGAGTGTGTTGGCGTGCAGTGCCGATGCGGGCGCCATCATCGCCGCGGCGTAATCGCCGTCGCAGTAGTACAGCAGCGTACCCAGAGGCAGCGTCCACGACGCCGCCGGCTCAAGATCGATGTCGACTGCCTCGTACTCATCCGTAATCGAGATGATTTTGGAATCGTCCTTGATAACCTGCGGCTCGCCGGCGGCATCATCGCTGGTACCCGTTTTTTTCGAGCATCCGGCAAGCACCGTGGCAGCGCCCGCGGCAGCCCCACCGAGTACAAAGCCGCGACGCGATATTCCGTTCTTGATGTGATCGGCGATACCCATTAGGCGATCTCGGCGCGAGCGGCCTCGATAGCGCGCGTAAGCTGGTCGGCGCAGGAGGTCTTTTTCATACCGCAGGTATTACCGGCGAGAACCTCGATTACGCGATCGGCAGGAGCGCCCTCGACCAGCCTGGAGATGGCCTTGAGGTTACCATCGCAGCCGCCGGTAAACTCGACGCCCAGCACCTTGCTGCCATCGTCAGAGAGATTGAGGTGAATATTGCGAGCACACACGCCCTGAGGCTTGTAATCAAACGAAATCATGCGATCCCCTCTCAGAATGTTATTCGAGACGACTATTATCCCCGTCTTCCCCTAAATGCAACGAGGCGCTTTGCCGGCAACACACATTACCAGCAAAGCGCCCTAAAAAGCTAACGTTATGCCCGAACCTACTCGAAGCTCAGCTGCTCCAGACGATCAAAGACTGTGTCGATACGGGTGAGGAAGTCCCACGGATCAAAGATCTCGTCGAGCTTCTCCTGGCTGACGGTGCAGCGCGGGTCGGCCTCGAGACGCTCCTTAAAGGTGGGGCCGGGGACACAATCCTGTACCTCGTGCCAGGTTGCCATGGCGTTCTCCTGCACAATGGCGTACGCGTCCTCGCGGGTGATGCCCGTGTCGACGAGGGCGAGCAGCACCTTGGAGGAGAAGATGAGGCCGCGCGTCTTGTTGAGGTTGGCCATCATGCGAGCGGGATACAGCTGCAGGCCGTCGATAACGCGGATGAGGCACTGGAACATGTGGTCGAGCGCGATGAAGCTATCGGCCTGGGCGACGCGCTCGGCAGAGGAGTGCGAAATGTCACGCTCGTGCCACAGGGCGACGTTGTCGAAGGCAACCTGCGCGTTGGCCTTCACGACGCGCGACAGGCCGCAGACCTTCTCCATGGTGATGGGGTTGCGCTTGTGCGGCATGGCGGAGCTGCCCTTTTGACCCTTACGGAACGGTTCCTCGGCCTCGAGTGTATCGGTCTTCTGCAGATTGCGAACCTCGGTAGCGATGCGCTCACAGGTGGCCGCGGTGGTGGCAAGAACGCCGGCAAGGTAGGCGTGATGATCGCGGCTGATAACCTGCGTGGACAGCGGGTCGTGAACCAGGCCCAGGTGCTCGCAGACATATTCCTCGACAAACGGCTCGATGGAGCTGTAGGTGCCTACGGCACCGGAGATGGCACCAAAGGCAACGTTCTTGCGGGCATCCTCAAGACGGTCCAGATCGCGCTTGAGCTCCCAGGCCCAAGAGCCGAACTTCATGCCAAAGGTCATCGGCTCGGCATGGATGCCATGAGTACGGCCGGCGCAGAGCGTGTTGCGCTCCTCAAAGGCGCGACGCTTGCAAATCTCGCCGAGCTTCTTGACATCCTCGATGATCAGGTCGCAGGCCTGGGTGAGCTGGTAGCACAGGGCCGTGTCGCCCAGATCGGAGCTGGTCATGCCATAGTGAACCCAGCGGCTGGGCTTGGGGTCGCCCTCGGGAACATCGGCATCGATGTATTCCTTCATGTTGGTCAGAAAGGCAATGACGTCATGGCGCGTGACTTCCTCGATCTCATCGACCTTCGCCTTCTCAAAGTTGGCATGGTCGCGGATCCACTGGGCCTCGTCTTTGGAAATACCGATCTTGCCGAGCTCCGCCTGGGCCTCGCAGGCCAGAACCTCGATCTCCTGCCAAATGGCGTACTTGTTCTCGAGGGAGAAGATGTGTCCCATCTCCGGGCGGGTATAGCGATCGATCATAGCGGCTCCTTTTTGGTTATTGGCACGTTGGTCGTAACCCAACCATTGTACCGTGCGCAGGTGCGAGTATGGGCAGCAGGCATTAACCTAACATTTTGCCGCAAGAGCGGCCATGGGGACATCCGCGTATTTACTTCGCAAATCCGCACCGGCTTCAGGCGCCTGTCGGCGCCTTCGCCTGCTCGCCACAAACGCTTCGCGTTTGCTTAACGCTCGCACCCTGTCGGGTTCGAGTCCCGGCACTTTATTGAAAAAAGCACGGCGCCGTGATGGTGCCGTGCTTGTGCTCTTAACTGGAGCGGGCAACGGGACTCGAACCCGCGAGTGTCAGCTTGGGAAGCTGATGCCTTACCACTTGGCGATGCCCGCATATGTGGGGGATAGTATAACGCGGTTGTCTTGTTCGATACAAGGGTGGTGATGCTTGTTTTAGCTGTGGAGATTCGTTTGAAAATCGCGTCAATTGTGGAGACGAGGACCTTTGACTTCCTGTTCTCCCTATCTTCTACCTGCACTTTTGCTTGATTGTTGTATTTGAGCTCAATTTGTCAGGAATTGGGCAAGCTTTTGGTCAGGCTCCGGTACTTACCCGCATGAACCTCGGGGGTAGCCTCATCCTACGCGTCGCAGCCTCCCCGTGCGACGCACGAGGGATAAGGAGCAGCCATGTCCAACGCACCCACGCACTCTGTCCACAGCGCAATCGCAACAGGTCCGCTGCTCCTGCTCCTCTTCCTGCTTTTCGGCTGCCTGGCACCGGGAGCCGCATTTGCCGTCGATGGCTACGACCAGCTCGGCTTCCGCACTATTAGCGATGATTGTGGACCCTTCTTCATCGGCAAGTATGAAGCTCAAGACACCTCGATTGCCTACTGCATGAACCAGGAGCGCCCCGGCCCCACCAAACCGGGCGGCCCATGGCTCAACTTTGATCAAGGCTGGGTGTGGCTCGACGACGAGTTCGCGGCAATCGTTTGTCACGGATATCCAACCACCACGTCGTTTGGCGGTTACCATCTTTCACCCGATCGCGCCCGCGCCGCCACCCAGCTTGCCGTATGGATGCTCAACGGCACTACCCATGTCGACGGCACCTACTCCTACACGACCGCTCAGGGTAAAACCAAGAGCGGACACTTTACCGCCGACAATGAAGTCGTGGCGGCTGCGCGGTGGCTTCACGACAGCGCAAAATCAGGAAGCGTCAAAGCCGCTCCGCACCGCGCGCGACGCTATCTAGGGGCCGTATCGGGCGGCAGCAAACGTCAAGACATGCTCTATGTACTGCCGGCGGTCTCTGTTTCCTTCCAAAAGCAGTCTGCTAACACCGTTATTACCAGCGGAAACAATACCTATCAGTTTACCGGGGCAACATTCGATATTTTTGAGAGCGCCAGCGGCGCGCGTGTCGGCACCATCAAGATGGACAGCAACGGTCGAGCGCAAGCAACACTTCTGCCCAACACGGCATACTACCTAGTTGAAACGAAGGCGCCGGCCGGCTATGTCCCCCGTCGTGATCGTATTGCCTTTACCACGGGGAATGACGGCGGGCGGGTCGCCATTGATGAACAGCCCGGCACCATCAACCTGCGTATCGTAAAACTCGATGTCGCGACGAATGCCGGCCCCCAGGTGGGATCTTCACTCGCAGGAGCAGAGTTCACGTGTGTGTCGCAATCAACCCCTGGATGGGCACAAATCCTCACGACCGACGAAAGCGGTCGGGCCACCCTCGCCGATGTCCCCTTAGGAACCTTTACCATCTACGAATCAAAAGCCCCCGAGGGCTACCTGCCATCCAACGACAGCTGGACCTATACCGTTGGAGCTGACCAGCTCGGCGATTCAGGCGTGGTCGAGATCGAATCCCGCATTTCCGATATCCCCATTGCGTTTGACCTTGAGATTTCCAAATTCAAGGATTACGGCAATAGCGACCAATCCGGCCTGGAGCAGCCGGCGGGTGGTGTTGTCTTTGAGGTTGTCAGCAACAGCTCTCAGCAGGTTGTTGGCACACTGACCACAAACATCTATGGCTTTGCCTCCACCAAAGATCAGCCCGAAGCATGGTTCGGCACAGGCAAGCGACCCGCCGGTGTCCACGGAGCCGTCCCATACGACCGTGCCGGCTACACGGTTCGCGAGGTTCCGGAAACCGTCCCCGAGGGTTTTAAACGTGCAGGGGAATGGACCGTCGGGGCCAATCAGATTTCCGACGGCGCCGAGCTTCAATATATCGTGGACAACCACGCTCTGTCGACGCATCTCCAGATTGTAAAACGCGATGCCCAAACAGGCGCTTCTGTTCCCCTAGCCGGATTCACCTTCCGACTCCTCGACAGCAATCACGAACCTGTCTCACAAACTTGCTGGTTTCCAGCACATAACGTAATGGACACCTTTACGACTGACGCGACCGGGACCGTCACACTGCCCGAATCGCTCGTGCCGGGCACCTATTATGTACGCGAAACCTCGGCCAAAGAGCCCTATCTTGTCGGCGAAGAGATCGAGGTAAACATACCCGCCGACGTGAACCTAACGCCCGTTGCAGTCGCCTCGTATTATGACCACGCCGCGACCGGAAACATCAGGATCGTTAAAACCGATGCCATAGACGGCAGCAGCCTCGCGGGCGCCGTCTTTGAGAGCCGTGCCTCGTGTGATAGCGTGCGCCCCGACGGTAGCATTGCCGCGCTCGACGGTGAGACTGTCGCGACCGTCACGACGGATGAAACTGGAGAAGCACGCGCGGACAACCTCCCACTGGGATCTGGCACCGCACGCTACGAGGTTGTCGAGACTCAAGCGCCGGCAGGCTTCTTGCTCGATCAGACAACCCATATTGTCGACCTTACTTATGCCGACCAGAAAACACCCGTTGTAGAAGCACGGCTTAACGTATCCGACGATTACACCAAGGTTGATATCTCCAAGGTCGATGCAAGCGGTGAGCAGGAAGTGGAAGGCGCACAGCTCACCTTATATGGTCCCGATAAAACCGAAATAGACTCCTGGACCTCATCCGACAAGCCGCATCGCGTCGAACATCTTGCACCCGGCACCTACTCGTTGCGCGAAATGATGTCTCCGCGGACCTATGACCTTGCCGAGGAGATAACGTTTGAAATAAAGGATACGGGAGAAGTCCAATCCGTCGCGATGAAGGATGCGCCCATCGAGATCAAGGGGCAGGTCGACAAGCGTCAGGAACTTGTCCAACCTATCGGGAAGGGCCTGTTGGCTAACGGCGATGGTAAAAACCGCGCCACGACGCAAACCAATAGTGATGGGCTTTTCTCCTATACCATCGATGCTCGAAACGATTCCGCTACTTGGGTTGATGAGTTTACGATTACCGATGATCTTGAGTGCGCCAAAGACGGCACAGCGAGATTCATCTCAATCGAAACCCCCGTCGCCATCGGCGACCTCAACGGTCTGTGCAACGTATGGTATCGCACGACGCCATTGGACTCGACAGACGTCGATGAGCCGGCAAACGCGACACTTGACGATGGGCACGAAAATCCTTGGCTTGAGTCCGACGAAGTAAAAGAGAGCCTGGGTGAGGACTGTCGCCTCGTCGATTACGACGGTTGGCACCTCTGGAAGGCGGATATCTCGACCACGGAATCCACCACACTCGAGGCGAAAGAACTCGACCTTGCATCCAATACCGTCGTAACGGGCATTCGAATTGAATACGGTGCGGTAGCCGCCGACTTTACGACTCGAAGCGATGCGGATTCTTGGACCCGCGATGATCTCAAAGATGAACACGACGACCTTGACGATGCAAACGCAATCCTTGGCACAGACGCTCGGGGCGCAGTCGTGCACATGCAGGCAACATCGGCTTATACGCCCCAAACTGCACTCACCAACAGCGCACGCGTCGATCTTTGCCGCAACGGTGGCGGCGATAAACTTGAGTCGCATGACGAGGACAGCGTCATTCAACGCTGTACCCTACCGCAGGACCTACCGGCAACAGGATCAGTTCCCATCGCCGCTTGCATCACCGCGCTCCTGACCTCGGGTGCCGCAGCCCTATGGTTCGCTCGCCTTAGGTCGATCCCAAAGAAGCGCTAGCGCGATGAAAAAGCGGGCGAGCCAGGGGACTGGCTCGCCCGCTTTCAATCATGTAAATCGCCGTATCTACTCTGCAGACGAAGATCCACCATCAACGATTGCCTGCTCGGACTCAGGAATCCCATCGGCACCCGTACTCTGTTCTTGCTCCACCTCTTCGCTGATTGCGGAGGCGGGGGTCGAGCCCTTCGCACCCACGATGTAGGCAGCCCCAAATCCTAACGCAATGGCAATCAAGGTCAAAATCACGTAGACAGGCCAATGGCGCTTAATATACGAAAACACGTTGACTCCTTAGAGCTCCGTCTACGAACGGCGGATAACCTCGGTCACGACCTCGGATACCGTGGCAATGTTCGTCGGGTTGACATTGTGGGGCAGGTCGTCCTCGGTACGAGCGCAAGCCAGACGCGTGCCGTCCACGCCGGCGATGGTGAGGGCTCGGCGGCTCGCCTCGAGCGCGGCATAGGCATCGGTCTTGGCATAGGGCATCTCGAGCGCGCCACAATCGACATGGAACGACTTGCACACCTTGCTGACCAGGTTCATGATGCGGCGATCGCCCTTGAGCAGCTGCTGTTCGCCCTCAACCGTCACCACCGAAAGCCTACCGGCGCCGACGGATTCAAGATTGATGAAGAATACGCCGCGGAGCTTGTCGCGATGCGAAGCCAAGAAGGCCTTCATGCCGGCGCCATCACAATCCGAGGCGCCCGTTGCCACAAACCAGATATCGTGACCGAGCAGCTCATCATCGCCCATAGAGGCGACAGCCGAGAGCATATCTTCGGAAGAAGCGCCGTCGGAAGACGTAGCGCCGCCCTTCCAGCCATCGTTATCGTCCTCGAAATTATCCCACGAACCGATGCCGCGACCGGACTTCTTGGCATCGTAATCGTCTTCGACGCCCAGCCAGTCACTCATGCTGTCCTGCTCGTTTTTCTTTTTACGACCGAACAGGCCACCCAGGCCGCGCTTGCGAGACTTGGGTGCCGCCGGAGCGGGAGCCGAAATGGTCTCGATCGGCTGCGCGCCCGACGCAACGGGCACAGGAGGCGCAACGGGTGCCGACGTGGGTTCGGGACCTTGGGCGGTAGCAAAGGGGTCGTTGACCTGGGCAGAGGGATCGGGTAGGTCGAACAGCGACGTGCGAGACGCAACGTTTGCCTGCTTCATCGACGGCAGTGACGGATCGGGGACCGAAGCCAGCGGAGACGAAGAGGGCGCAGGCGACGGTGCCGACGCCGGATCGGGAACATTCATCTGCGGACGCGGCGATGCCTGGGAGGAAATCTGGGCCATAAGGGAATCGACCGTTTCGTCCTGGGTGGGAGCAACATTGGCAACCGTGGCACCTGAACCACTCGGGGTCGGCATGGTGAAAATCTGCGTGGAGTAAGGCCTCGACTCATCCGTCTCGGGAGTCTCGGAAACCGCAGACACTTCCTCCTGCTCGACCTCGGTCGAATCATCTTGCTCGGCTGCCGCGTACTGCTCTTCGTCAGAGTTGGCCTCGACGGGCTCGTCCTCGGCAGCATCCTGAATTTCGGCAGCATCAATGGGCTCGTCATCGTCCGCCGCGTCGCCCTGTTCATCGGAAATAGGAAGGGGCTCAGCAATCGCGGTGCCCTGCTTTTCAAACGTTATCGTGGAATCGAACTTCGCGGCATCAAACGACATGGTGCTATCGACGTGCTGCTGAGCCTCGAAAGACGTTGTAGCTTCGGCGGCGTCGACGGGCACGGACTGCACAGCCTCGTTCTGCTCGAACTCTTGCGCCGCGAGCTCACGTGCCGCCTCGGCTGCCTGCTGCTGAGCGATAGCCTCCTGCTCGGCAGCCTCGCGTGCGGCAGCGCGCTTCTCCTCGAAATCGTCGACAAATTTCTTGCCCTTTGCAAGCGCACCCTTAAAGAAGTTGGAAGCGCTGGCGCCAATCGAAGAGAACGCGGATGCAATATCGGCATGGGGCGTTGCCGCGGGAATCTCGGCCGAGAAATCAGTATCGCTCTCGTAAGACACGCGCCTCGGCTGTTCAACGTAATCGTCGTCAGACTCGTCCGCAACGTCTTGCGCCGGCGCGGCGGGAGCCAAAATGTCCAGTCCTGCCGCGGGATCGATCGCGGACACCGCCTCGGACTCGGCAACGGCAGCGGTAACCGCGGCAGACTCATCATCCGCAGTGACAACGGGCGCAGGCTCGGGCTCAAACGTCGGCTCCTCGCCCTCCTCGTAATCGAGCGTGCAGGACTCGGGAAGCATTCCGAGCGCGCGGATGGCATCCGAACCAAAGCGGATGTTGCCGGCGGCATTGCGATAGAGCTTGGGCTCGGCCGCGGCAGGCTCCTCCGTCGGCTCGGCAGTGGGAACCTCGTCATTGAACTCTTCGGCCTGGACAGCCTGATTCTGATCCTCGGGCACGATGGCGCCAATCAGTGTCTCGTCAGCAGACGCACCCTCAAAGCCCTCGATCTGCTCGTCGAAAGCCTCACCCTGTTCGGGCTCGGTCTGAGCGTCGGGAGCAATCGGCTGACCAAACTCGTCCTCGACGTAGGTAGGCTCTTCATACTCGATGGTGTTGCCGTAGTCGTTTTGCTGCTGGGCCGCGGCATACTCCGCCGCCGCGCGCGCCATTTCCTCGGCACGACGTTTCTGCTCCCCGAAATAGGTATCGAACGGAACATCGTCGGGAAACTCGTTGTCGCCCTGGAAGGGAGCAACGTTGTCCATAACGCCGAGCATGGCGGCGACAGAAGACTTGTTGCACACCGCGCCGGACGTATAGGGAAGAATGTGGCGGTTAGAGATGATGTTTGCCGCGTTGGCAAGTACAACGAGGGAAGCGAGGATCGCGACAATCCACAGCAGAACCTTGAGCGCGCCGGGGAGCGGCAGGATACGCAGGATGGCAACGGCAGCGGGGGCAACCGTGGCAACGGGCAACAGCTTGGCGATGAGCGCACGATACGAAGCATAGGGCTCACGGGCGAGCAGCTCAGCACGGGGAGAGTCGTAGTGTGCGACAACGACCACCGGGCGGTTGCGCGGAGACGCGAGCGGGCCCGAGGCCTTGTGGTAGGCGATGACATTTTGGCTCACGCCCGTCTTGCCCAGGCGCGAAACCACGGGGTGCCCTGTGCGTTCGAGCACGTAAAGAACGGCGCCGACAATGGCCAGCAAGGTGCCGACCAAGCCGATACCGCCACCGATGCCCATCAGCAGGGCACCGGCAAACGCAAGAATACCGGTAACGGCAAATGCCAACCTACTGGGCGCCGGGGCATTGAACTCCTGAACCTCGGGATCAAAGCCGTGGTTGCGGAAGATCTGAGCGATATCCTCGGCCGCCAAGCGCTCTTCTTCGCTGCATGCCGGCGTAATGCCGGTGTTCTGCAGCAGGTGGTTAATATAGTTCTGGGTGTTCGCCATGTGCGCTCCACATCCATAATCCGACAAATAGGCCCAATGCATGCACATTAGAACCGTATATAGTCGAAAGTATACCCCGAGCGAGCGCAAACGACCGAATTCGGGCCATCTTAACGCCCCGAGCGGACAAGGATATAGCCTAATCTCCATATCGGACTAAAATCATGGCAGCAAACCACCTTCTCATGCGAGGACTCTATGACGGCAAGCGACACGACCGCGACAATTAAAAAGGGGAATTCGGAGCCCAGTTTCGATAAAACGGCTCAGCGCATCCTCAATCTTTTCTTTGTGCTCAACAGCTCCCCCGAACCGCTGACGACCGAGCAGATCGTCTTGGATTCCGACCTGGGATATGGCTCCGGCAACATCGACTCGGATAAGCGCAAGTTTCGGCGCGATCGTGACAAACTGCTCGAGCGTGGCATCTTAATCAAGGAGGTTCGCCCCGCCGGCGCGCAGGAGACCGAGGAAAGCTCGTGGACAATCGACCGCGAGCACACCTTTGCAGCAGGCGGCCTCATCACCGCAGACGACGCCGATATCCTGCTCAACGCCATCGACCAGACACTAGCGGCCGGCTCATCCACTTTTGCCGCACCGCTTGCCGATATTCGCTCCAAGATTGCCTATCTCACCGGTAGGACGACGGTGGACGAAGCACCAATCCGCCGCTCTCCCACCGTCGATGCGGTATGGAGCGCCTTTGCCGAGCGATGCGCGCTGCGATTTTTATATCAGAACGGACGCGGCGAGCAGAAAGAACGTACCGTCTGCGTCTACGGCATGTTCGAACGCGAGGGCGTGGCGTACTTCTGCGGCCTCGACAATGTCACCGACGGCATCAGGACATTCCGCTGCGACCGTATCGTTCGCGCTTGGCGTCCTTCGAAGGCCTACGCCATCCCTGCGGACTTCAATCTCAACGACTATCTGTTCTTTGAATTCGATTTTGCCGACCGACCGCCCGTTGCAGCCACGTTCTCGTTCGCCCCTCAGACGCAGATCGATATGATCAACGGCCTCACGCGCGGGCGAGGTGAGCTCGCACACACCGATGCGGGATGGACCTGGACCGTTGACGTGCGTGACCTTGAAGCCGCCGCCTCATTTTGCATGGCCCACGCCGTGGACGGCATGAGGCCCGTGGCCCCCAAATCGCTCAAGCAGGCGTGGAACCGCCTCATTGAAAGGACGGTGCACGAGCATGCCCGTGCGTAAACTCACCAGCGAGCAGAGACTCTCGCGCGCCATCGACATCATGGAGGCCCTCTACGCCGCCGGCGAGAGCGGCATGACACGAGCCGAGATTTGCAGCCGCTTTGACATCACAGGGGTGTCGCTCGACGAGATTCTCGAGATCGTCTCGACGCTCGCGGACCGAGAATCGGGCGCGCGCATCATCTGCGAATGCCACGGCGAGCGTGTGGTCCTCACCGGCGACGCCGGGCGTGTTCTACCGTTGCGCCTGAGTGCCGCCGAGGGCGCTGTGCTCAACCACGAACTTGAATCGTTGGGGATCGAGCCACAGACGGCAGCCCGGATTCGGCATGCTCTTCTACCCGAAGAGCTCGGCTATAACCAGCGCGTCTTTGACACCGTCAACCACGGGTCGCACTGGCAGCAGCTGAGCTGCGCCATTCAGGACGGCGTTCGCTGCCGCATCTCGTATCGCTCGATGGACGATGCACGGCCACGTGAGCGTCTGGTCGACCCCTTGCGCATTACGGCAAACGGCGACCAAACATACCTGATTGCCTGGGACATCGCGGTCGATGAGCAGCGCACCTATCGCATGGATAAAATCGAGGGACTCGCCTTGACGGAAGACTCCGTCGTGCCTCATGCACCGGACGTCGCATCCCTCCACGATTCCCTTGCCCGGACGCAGCGTAGTGCAAAGCTCTTGATGCCATTCGATATGGCGGAGCATCTGGACTGGGCCGGCATCACCCTAATCGAGCGCAGCGGAGCAGACATGGCAACGGTAACCGTGCATTACGGCTCCGAGCGTTGGCTACTGAGCCAGATAATTGCAGCGGGCGGAGCCATCCACATCTTGGATGACCCCGCCCTGTCAAAGCGTCTGTGCGATATGGCAAAAACCCTCGTCTGTCCGCTTTAGCGCCGCCGCTCGTGGCGTGCACGCCACAGTTGCAGATAGTGCCCGATCTGCGCCGATTCGATGCGCTGGTAGGAGCTCGTGGGCAGCGACGTTAAGAACTTCTTTCCGT
This sequence comes from uncultured bacterium, assembly GCA_905216175.1. Taxonomy (GTDB): domain Bacteria; phylum Actinomycetota; class Coriobacteriia; order Coriobacteriales; family Coriobacteriaceae; genus Collinsella. The sequence goes on from CAJMSV010000007.1 coordinate 18,876, forward strand.
AGCCCTTCGTCACCAGGCGCGGGTCGGCCAGAATCAGCACGCCGCAATCGGTCGACGAGCGGATAAGGCGGCCGGCCGCCTGCTTGACCTCGAGCACCGCCTCGGGCAGCGAATAGCGCGCCCAAGCGCGGTCTTCGCGCAGGTTACGCTCGCACGAGAGCGGGTCCGTGGGGCTCGAGAACGGCAGCTTGGGAATGATGACGCAGCGCAGCGTCTCGCCGCTGGCGTCGAATCCCTCCCAGAAGGCCTTAAGCGCAAAAAGCGACGAGGTCGGCTCGTTGATAAACCGGTCGCGCAGGCGACGAGGAGATGAGTTGCGCTGCTGGCAGTTGAGCTCCAGACCCGCACGGGCCATCTTGGGCTCAACGCGGGCGTACAGGTCTTCCATGTCGCGCCGATTGGTGAACAGTGTGAGCACCGATCCGCCCATGGCAAGATGGGCGTCGACCAGCACGCGCTCGAGCGCCGTAAGATAGCTCTCACGATCGCGCGGATCGGGAATATCGCCCGCAACGACTACAGCCATGTTCGAATCGAAGTCGTAGCTCGAGTCCAAGTGCAGCGATGAGGATGTTGAAGCGCCGATGCGATCGAGGCCGACCGCGTGGTTAAAGTGTTCGAAGCTTTTGGACACCGTCATGGTCGCCGAGGCAAAGATAGCCGTGTGAACCTCGGGCAGCCACTCGGTTGCCAAGGCCTCGCCAATGTCGATGCGCTCTGCGGTCATTGACTCTCCGCCGGCACGCAGCCTGCGATTGACCTGCAGCGAATACACGTAGTGTTTATCGGTGCCATCAATGATGAGTTTGAGGTTCTCGGCCAGCTCGTGCAGGCGGCGCGAGATATCACCCAGGTCGACAACAACCTCGGGCTTGTCGGCGGCGACGGCTTGTACCAGCGCGTCGACGCTCTTGTCAGCCTGTTCCAATACGTCGATGGCAGCGTAGGCCGACTGTAAGAAATCATGCCAGTCGTCAGATTCGCGCAGCTCGGGGCCAATCCATAGATTGGCATTGTCATAACCCCCACGGGCACGGCGGCCGAGCTCGCGAACGCCATCGAACACGTCGGCGATTGCCATGCTCGCGCGCGCAACCGTCGACGTCGCCTTGGCAGTAAGGCCCAGATAGAGCGTAGAGCCCTCGGAGGTTGCCAAATCACGGGAGACCTGGCTTAGCGCACCGGTGCTCGAGCCACCCAGGCGCTCAAACAGAACGCGTGATTCGTCCGCCGACACCACGCGCGCCCACTGACGGCGCGCCTCGCGCTCGATGGAATGGGCCTCGTCGATTACCCAATGACGAATCGGAGGTAAAATCCTGCCCTCGGCCGCGACATTGCGGAACAGCAGGGAATGGTTGGTGACCACCACGTCGGCATGCGCTGCACGACGGCGAGCGCCGTGGACCAAACATTTATCAGGGAAAAACGGGCAGAGGCGACGAGCACACTCGCGCGAGGCCGTCGTAAAGTCGGGGCGGTTGACGCTGCGCCACCGAATGCCGAGCGAGTCGAGGTCGCCATCGGCTGATTGGCAGACGTACGCCATAATGACCGCGACCGCCGTGAGCGTGTCCGCCGGATCGCGCTTGGTGGTAATCTCGACCTGGCCGCGGCTCATGCACTCAAGCTTGCGCAGGCATGGATAGTGGTCATACCCCTTGAGAGCGCAAAATGACAGACCACCGTCCAGTTGCTCGGCAAGTTTTGGCAGCTCATGGTACATGAGCTGGTCGGCAAGATTGTTCGATTTGGTCGCAATACCAACCGTGATGTTGTTACGGCGCGCTGCCTCGGCAAAAGGCACCAGATAGGCCATCGATTTGCCGACGCCCGTGCCCGCCTCAATTACACGATGAGTGCCCGTGACCAGCGCATCGCGGACCTCGAGCGCCATCGCGATCTGCTCATCACGCGGCTCGTAGGTGGGATACATGCGATTGACCAGGCCACCTGGCGCATAGTCTGCCTCAATCTCCTCACGACTCGGCATCTTGAGGACCGGCAGTTCGTCGGCGTCCACCCGATCGTCGGCGCGATCGGCCTTGAGAACGTCAGCACGAGCGGCGCTGAGAGAGAAGATAGAACCAGGGTTCTGCCCTGCCAAGAATGAGAAGATAGGACGATAGGACCAAGGCACATCCGGATGCATGTCGGCTAGGCGCGCCATGAGGCCCTGGGGCAAGTCGGTGAGCGCCACGAGCAACACGCGCCATACGCCACACAGGGCGTCGACGTCGGCATTGGCACGGTGTGATACCGAGTCACAGCCAAACAGATCGGCCATAAAAGACAACTTGTGCGATGCCAGGCGCGGAAGCGCGATGCGCGACAGCGCCAGCGAATCGATCCAGATATCGCTCACGTTGACGCCGCCTTTGACCGACTCGATAAACGAGCGGTCGAACGTGGCGTTATGTGCGATTACCGGGCAACCACCGACAAAATCGGCGAGAGCGGCTACGGCCTCAACGGCCGACGGGGCATCTGCCACATCGGCATTTGTAATGCTCGTGAGCTCGGTGATCTCGGCGGGAATCAGCTGCTTGGGATGCACGAAGGTATCGAAGCGGTCGACGACCTCGCGGCCCGAAAGACGGGCCGCCGAGATCTCGATCAGCTCATTGTCCTGCACCGAAAGACCTGTGGTCTCGGTATCGAGGACAATCACATCTTCCTCGATAAGGCCGAAGGACTGCGTTTTGGCGCGTTCGGCAAGCGTGGCATAGGAGTCGATGACAAACTGCGGCGTTCCTGACGAAACCGCGTCCTCGATTAGCATGCAATGCCCGCTCGACGAAGGCCCATACGAATCAGGCTGTCACAGACCTGCGGGAACGTCATGTCGTCGGTGTGGCGGATCTCGTCCGGATACAGCGACGTATCGGTCATGCCGGGAATGGTATTGGTCTCGAGGATAACGGGGCCGTCCTCACTCACGATAAAGTCGCTGCGCGAGATACCCAGGCAACCGAGGGCCTTGTGAGCAGCACAGGCAAGCTCCTGAGCGCGAGCGTAATTCTCGGGTGAAATCTGCGCCGGAATGCGATGGATGTCCGTAGGGTCGACATATTTCACGTCCAGATCGTAGAACTCGCAGTCCTCGGGTTTGCGAATCTCGACAATCGGCAGAGCGCGCACGTCGTCCTCGCCGTACACACCGACGGTAATCTCGGTACCCTCGATGCACTTCTCGACCAGCACTTTGTCGCCGTACGCAAACGCCTTGGCGATTGCCGCGGGCAGCTCGGAGGGCTCATGGACCAGGGAAATGCCATAGCTGGAACCGTTGACGGCCGGCTTCACAAAGCAGCGCTCGCCACAAACCTCGACGATATGATCGATATCGACTTCATCGCCCACCTCGAGCGCGAGGCCGGGGGCAATGGGAATGCCCGCCTTGGCGTACAGGAGCTTAGAGACCTCCTTGTCGGCACCGCAGGCGCTGGCAAGCACGCCCGAGGCCGTGTAGGGGATACCCAGGGTCTCCATGGCGCCCTGCATGGCGCCATCCTCGCCGCCGGCACCGTGCATGGCGATAAACGCCACGTCAAAGCCGCCGGTCGCCATGGTTACCATAAAATCATCGGCAGCCGTGTCGAGCAGCTCCACCGAAGTGTAGCCGGCCTCCTTCAAGGCAACCACGACGTTCTTTCCCGAATTGAGCGAGATCTCGCGCTCAGCGGAATGACCGCCCGCCAAGACCGCTACGTGCATGTTCTCTAGGCTTTTACCCGGCATGGGCAGACTCCTCCTCTATAATTTCTGCAGCTGATACCATATTGTAGCGATACCCTCTACGTTTCCCCAAAATCGAAAGGCTTCCATGAATCCCAGGACTAAATCTCAGGACATTCGCGACTTGAGCCAAAACGATATTCGCGAGCTCGTGGCCGAGCTTGGCCAGCCCGCCTTCCGCGCGAAGCAGCTCATCGAATGGGTCTTTGAGAAGAACGTTTGTTCGTTTGACGATATGACCAACCTTCCCAAGGCTTTCCGCGAGCAGCTTAAAGAGGCTTTTGCCTTTGACACGCCGACTGAACTCACCAAGCAGGTTTCCAAAGATGGCTCGCGCAAGTATCTGCTCGAGTACCACGACGGCGTTTCCGTCGAGACTGTTGGCATGCCCCGTCGTAACAAGCTTTCCGTCTGCGTTTCCACCCAGGCAGGCTGTGGCATGGGCTGTGCCTTCTGCGCCACCGGTCTCAACGGCCTCAAGCGTTCTCTGACCGCTCAAGAGATCGTCGACCAGGTACTTCATGTATCCAACGACTTTGGCGAGCGTGCCACGAGCGTTGTCTTCATGGGCCAGGGCGAGCCGTTTGCCAACTACGACGAGGTTCTCAAGGCGCTGCGAATTCTCAACGACCCCGATGGCATCGGTATCGGCGCTCGTCACCTCACCGTCTCTACCAGTGGCGTTATTCCCGGTATTCGCAAATTTGCCGACATCCCCGAGCAGTTCACGCTTGCTGTTTCACTGCATTCCGCCATCCAGTCGACGCGCAATAAGCTCATGCCCGGTGTTAAGAAGTACACGCTGCTTCGCCTTCACGAAGCGCTTCAGCTCTACACCGAGAAGACTGGCCGCCGCCTGACCTATGAGTATGCCATGATCGAAGGCGTCAACGATACGAATCCCGAGATGCAGGCGCTCTGCGACTTCTGCGAGGGAACGCTGTGCCACGTTAACCTCATTCAGCTTAACGACATCGAGGGCAGCCCGCTCAAGCCGTCGCCGATTCATAAGGTTGAGGATCTTCAGCGTCGTCTTGAGTCCCGTGGCATCGAGACCACGATTCGTAACTCCCGTGGTAACGATATTGACGCCGCTTGCGGACAGCTGAAGCAGCGCTTCAAAGTTCAGAAGAACGCATAGGGGAGTCGCACCCTAAAACGTTTCATGTGAAACATCGAACTGCCCCGGTTGCATATCATGCAACCGGGGCAGTTTCATTTATTGATTTCGATTTTGAATCAGTTGCTTCCTGTCCCATTTTTTACGGCCAAAATAAGGGGCCCTTGTCTCATGAATCAGACAAAGGCCCCTTAGAATATGCTGAGTAATTGTTAGGTACCTAATAGCCTACATTTTCCCATTGGTTGTTAACCCAACCTTGATTAATCTTGGGATTCTTCGTTACCTGAGCCGTACGCATGGCAACATCTTCCGTCATAACGTCCATTTTCTTTTTGGAAGTATCGACGATATTTTGCGCGCCACGAAGCAAACGACCTCGAAGTTCACCGTCTGTCGCGATCTTATAGCCAGCAAAGGCACCAGCCGCGACAGTCGTCGCCAATGCAATCGCTGTTAAAATCTTATTCCTCATCTTGGCCTCCTTGTTCAAACTGAATCATTTCACCAAGAATACGAGAGAGCTCTTCCTCGTCTTTAAACTCAATCTCGATCTTATTCTTTCCACGCGAGCTCTTCACACGCACGTTGGTATTAAATACTTGACGAAGCACACGGGCGGCCTTTTTAAAAGACTGAGGCGTCGCAGGCCTCGGCGTCTTAGGTGTCTCTCCGGCAGAAAACAACGGAGCAAGATTTTCTGTCGCTCTTACGGAAAGGCCCTCTGCAACAACTTTCTCTGCAAGTCGAATACGCGCGTCTTCATAGGGAACCGCAAGAATCGCACGTGCATGACCAGCAGTAAGTTTGCCCTCAAAAATCATCTGCTGAACTACTTCGGGGAGATCGAGAAGACGCAGCGAGTTTGTAATTGCAGAGCGTGACTTGCTTACTGCCTTCGACAATGCCTCCTGTGTCATTCCGCTGGCATCGATAAGCTGACGATAGCCCTTAGCCTCTTCGACGGGATTAAGATCAGAACGCTGAAGGTTTTCGATAAGAGCAAGAGCCAGCATCTCTTCATCATTTACCTCTTTAATGATGACTGGCAATTCTTCAAGGCCAGCAAGCTTTGACGCCTGGTAACGACGCTCACCAGCGATGATCTCATAGCCGTTTCCATGCTTGCGAACCAAAAGCGGCTGCAAAACGCCATGTTCTTGGATTGACTCGCTCAACTCGCGAAGTTCAGTTTCGTTAAAGTGAATTCGCGGCTGATTAGGGTTGGGAACGATATCCTCAATAGGTAGTTTTGTTTCAGATGCGGCATTTGAAGCCGATGCAGCCGAACCGCCGGTCTCATACTCGGCTTCTGAGACCAAAGCATTGAGTCCACGTCCCAATCCGCCACGTTTCTTTACACTAGGCACGCTTGATCACCTCTTTTGCAAGGTTCATATATGCTTTTGCACCCTTATTTTGAGGTGCATAGGTAATTACCGGTTCTCCAAAAGACGGAGCTTCGGAGATTTTAACCGTACGGGGGATTAGCGTCTTAAACGCCTTATCACCAAAGTACGATTGAACCTCCTCAACAACCTGATTCGATAGTGAAGTACGCGAGTCATACATGGTCATAAGCACACCATAGGTGTCTAAGCCCTTGTTCAGCCGTGATTTGACCATCTTCATTGACTCAAGCAGCTTCGTAACGCCCTCGAGTGCGTAATATTCGCACTGGATCGGAATCAAAACGCTGTCTGCTGCGGTCAAAGCGTTGATAGTAAGCAGGCCGAGCGAAGGAGGACAGTCAATGAAAATAAAGTCAAACTCGTCCTGAATCGGCTCAAGCAAATCTTTGAGGCGGGTTTCACGTGCAATTGCGCTTACGAGCTCAATTTCGGCGCCTGCAAGCTGAATTGTAGCTGGAATTACGAATACCTTTTTGCAATTTGTATCAAGAACAAGTGATTCTGCCGGCACATCATTCAACAATGCATCATAGATGCAGTGATCAAGGTCTTCTTTTTCAATTCCGAATCCACTGGTGCTGTTTCCCTGCGGATCAAAATCGACAATCAGTGTCTTACGACCCTGCTCACCCAGTGCTGCTGCAAGGTTTACAGCCGTCGTTGACTTACCGACGCCGCCTTTTTGATTGATGATTGCAATGATACGCGTGTCTTTTGCGCTCTTTGAACGCTTAACGTCGCGAAATCCCACGGTCCCTCCTGGTGTGTATTAAAGCTGTCAAACGGAGGATGTTTCACGTGAAACATTCCGAATCGATATCAACCGCCATGTTTCACGTGAAACACTGCAAGTTGTTAGTATCCATTATGTTTCACGTGAAACATCTAGGCAAGCGGATTCTTCTTTGCCACGCCATTTGCACGAGGCAATGAAACGGATGCTGGATGACTCTTCTTAAGAACAATGAACTCCCTGTGACCCAAGCCTTCAGGCAAATCAATTGCGTCATTCAGAAGCAAAGTGAAGCCGCAAATCTTAGCTGCTGACATGCCGGAAGCAAGCTCCTCATCCGAAGGATTACCCTTGGTTATAACAAATAGCCCTCCATCCTTCAGATACGGAGCCGCATACTCAACAAGAATCGGTAGAGGGGCCAGTGCGCGGGCGGTTACAACAGAGAACTGCTTCTTATGGCTCCGAGCATATTCTTCAAGACGATCATGAACCGCATGAGCATGTTTCAATCCAAGAGCATGGACAAAGGAATTAACCGCATCAACCTTCTTGCCAACAGAGTCAATATAAGTAGCTTTACGATGCGTGGTTATGGTTAATGGAATACCAGGGAAGCCCGCACCTGTTCCCATATCGAGCAAAGCTCCCTCAGGAGCCTTGTTGATATAGGGGAGCAAAACAAGTGAGTCGAGGATATGAAGTACTGCAGCATCTTCTACGTTAAGAATACGGGTGAGATTGGTTGTCTTATTTGTTTCTAGAACCAAATCCAAATGCTGAATACATTTCCTCAGCTCAACATCAGTTACGCTCAAGGAATACTCTTTGCAATAGGAAGTTAGACGAGTCAACATCTCGTCAGCCTGCTGATCAGTAAGTACTAACAACGAAAGCTCCTTTCTGACAAAAATCAGTGTATCAAGAACTTTTGACAAAAAAAGGGGACGTGGAAACCACGTCCCCTTAGCATAAGCTCGAGAAGATTATCGAGCAACAATCACCACATGGCGATCAGGGTCAGAACCCTCAGAATGAGTATCGACGGCATCATTGCCACGAAGTGCAATGTGAACCAGTCGACGCTCGTAGGCATTCATGGGCGGAAGCGAAACACTCTTATGAGTGCGGATGGCACGCTCGGCAGCAGACTGAGCCATGGAAGCAACCTTGTCCTGACGGCGACTCTTGTATCCCTCTACGTCCACTACAACCGGATACCTAAAGCCAAGTTTGCGGCTCACCAGCAAAGAGAACATAACCTGAAGAGCATCAAGGGTGCGACCATGACGGCCAATGAGAACAGCAAGGTCGGGAGCAGTAACATCCAAAATCAGCTCACCCTCGTCGCCCTCATACTCATCGATAGGAGAGTTGGCGGCATCGAAGTGCGAAAGGATGGAACGCAGGATGGAAATCGCAACATCGGCAATGGTGTCGAGCTCCTCATCGGTCAGCTCTTCACCAGCCTTGTAGCGCTGTGCAATCTCGGGATAATCGCCCGCGACCTGCGGGGCAACCTCCTCAAGCATATCCTCGATGATCTCTTCAGACATAACGTACTCCAAAAGTTAGGTACCTAAATAAGATTGATATCCCACTACTTCTTCTTGTGCGGGCGCGGCTTCTTCTCTCGACGAGTGACCTCAACCTGCAGCGGAGCGTTCTTAAGACGCTCCTCCTCATCGGCCTTCGCCTTGTCGATGACCTTCTGCGTCACAAAAATCTGCTGGATAACCTGCCAAGCAGACGAGACGTCGTAGTACAGCAGAACACCAACGGGAAGGCTCCAGCCCATCCAAAGCATCATGACCGTCATGACAACGGCCATCATACGCATGCTCTGAGCCTGCTGGCCGGTCTGGTTGCGCGACATATAGAGCTGCGGAATCAGGGTCAGGACGGCGAACAGGATCAGGCAAACCAGCGCGGGCAGTGCAACCATGAAGCCATCGGCAAAGGAAGCGCTCGGCGTGGTGGTCAGGTCGGGCAGGATGTTGAAGAACGAGAACGTGCCCTCGTTAAAGTACTGCGGCAGGTTGCGCAGAAGCGTGAACAGGGCGATAAGGACGGGCATCTGAATCAGAAGCGGCAGGCAGCCGGCCAGCGGATTGAACTTGTTCTCGCTGTAGAACTTCTGCATCTCCTCGGCCTGACGCTGAGGATCGTCGGCGTAGCGCTCCTGGATTTCGAGCATCTTGGGCTGCAGCACCTGCATGCGAGCCGTCGACTTGGTCGACTTGAGCATGAGCGGCGTCAGCAGCAGACGGATGATGACCACCAGGATGATGATGGACAGGCCCCAGTCGACCGCAAAGGTCTGGATGAGCTTGAGCAGCTCGAAAAGGATGTTAACGATCCAATCCCACATGTAAGTTTTCCTCCGATAGCGAGTGCCCGCTAAGGCACAGGGTCATAACCGCCGACGTGCAGGGGATTGCAGCGAGCGATGCGCCTCACGGCAAGCCAGCAGCCTCTCAAAAAACCGTACTTCTCAATCGCCTGGATGGCGTATTGCGAGCACGTTGGGTAATAAATGCACGCGTCAGGCAATAAGGGCGAAATAACCTGTTGATATATGCGAATAGGAGCGATGGCAACACGTCGCAAAACGTGATTGCTCATCGCTCCTCCCCGGCAACGCCGGCGCGTTTCATAAGCGAACGCAACGCCTTGTCCATCTCCTGCGGCGAGGAAACCCTCGTCTTGGGAGTTGCGAACAAGATGATGTCATAACCCGCAACGGGAAATCCGCAGCTGCGGGCGGCCTCGCGCATCACACGCTTAGATCGGTTGCGCACGACGGCACAACCGAGTCGCTTAGCACCAACGAAGGCGACCCTTCCGGAGTCGCCTTCGCCAACCGATTCACATATGGTCATTCGAATCAGAGGGTGATTGAAACGACGCCCCTGACTGAACACATGCTCGAAATCTTGCCGAGACTTAATAGTCTTCATGCGAGATGTGTGTATCGCTGCTAGACAGTGAGACGCTTGCGGCCCTTGGCGCGACGACGGGCGAGCACGGCACGACCACCCTTAGTGGCCATACGGGCACGGAAGCCATGGGTCTTGGCACGCTTACGCTTATTAGGCTGATACGTACGCTTCATCTTAAGTTCCTCCTGCTGCATTTCGAGTGTCCGCGGGGGCGCGGACGCAGATATAGACACGTGAGCTTGAAGATTGTAGGGAAATCAATGTTCAAATGTCAAGAAATCAAAGGTAAAAGGTTGCGCAGTTCACACGGTTCCCCCATAAGCCGAGCTCGATTTAGCGGTGTATGGCAACTTTTCACGATATTTCATCGAGTTTTCAACAGGTCATGTTGGAAATGTTGAGAACTTTTCGCCCGTTTTCCAAAGTTTTCAACAGGTTTTGAAAAGTTGTCGAAAGATGAGAAACATTGCACAGTGAGCTACTATTTGTTCGAAACCTTATGAAAGATTGCGAGCGGCATGTCTGACGACTTTTACACCATGGTCGATTCCGGAGACCCGGCACCCGACAACGAGCACATCACCGGCGTGCGCGAAGAGCGTGAGGAAGGCGAGCAGACGACCACGCAGGCGCCAAAAGCCATGTACGCCGCACGCATCGCCGTCTATGACGACATGCTGTCGACACCGCGTGTGATCGTCATTGATCCGCAAGATGTCCGCACGTATTTGGAAGAGACGACCAACACCGTCTACCAGTGCATGAAAGAACAAGGTGGCCATATCTCGCTCATGGTCATCCGCGAGATTGTCGAAAACCTTATCCACGCACACTTTGCCGAGCCCATCATCTCGATTCTGGACGGCGGAGACACCATCCGCTTTGCTGACCAAGGACCCGGCATCGACGACAAGGAACGTGCTTTCGACTTTGGCGTTACCAGCGCAAACAGCAAGATGAAGCGCTATATCCGTGGAACCGGAGCAGGGTTTCCCATGGTGCAGGAGTATTTGGAAAACGCCGGCGGTGCCGTATCCATCGAGGACAACATGGGCAACGGCACCGTGGTTACGGTAAGCCTGAACCCTAAACGCGTGCAGGAAATCGAGCGTGCCGGCGGACGCGGCGCTGCCGTGCGGCCCGAGACGGAGCAGCCCACATATCCCCTGCCGGGAGCTTTTGCGCAGCAGCCAATGGCAACGCAGCAGATGCAGCCCCCCGTGGGACAGATGCAGCAGCCCGGAATGCTTCCTACACAAGAATCCCAAGCGGCATCGATGTCGATGCCGCCAAACATGCCAGAGGCCAAGCCGCTGGCGGATCAGGATGCAGCAGCAATGCAGCAGGCGACGGGGGCACCGGGTGGCCAGCAAATGGGCTATCAACCGTACCAACAGGGATATCCATATCAGCAGATGCCGCCACTGGGGTACGGCCAACCATCCCCGCAGCCGTACCAGCAGGGATATCAGCAGCCGTACCAGCAGATGCCGCAGCAGCAGTACAACCCCTGGGCCCAGCAGATGCCTCCGCAGCCTTACCAACAGTGGCCTCAAAGTTTTCAACAGCAAATGCCGCCGATGCAGAGTTCTCAACAACCAGCAGCTCAAATGATGTATCCTAATGCAGCAAATCAGTATGCACAGCCACAACCGGACGTGTTCGTAAGCGATCGCGGCAACGCCGCGCTGGGCTATCTGGCGCAAAATCAAGCGTGCGGTGCAACCGATCTGGCGAGGGCGTTTGGAAACTCGGCCCCCACTTGGTCACGCACGCTCAATGACTTGGCGCAGGCCGGCTTGGTCATCAAGCATGGCCAGAAATACCATCTGACCGAACTCGGCGCCGCTCGCGTGCGAGCTCAGAGCTAAAGAACGGGAGAGACAGTGGACGAGGAAGCAAGCATCATCCTGGGGGATGCCATCGCCTTTTGCCAGCGCGACGGCCAAGATGCACGCCTCATCAACATGCTGGGGCAATCGCGCGCCATAAGCCTGACCGAAGATACGCTCACGATCGAGGCCCCCTCGCGCTTTGCCATCGCGCAGCTCAAAAAGCATCAGCCGACTATTGAGGCCTATCTGGAAGAAATCGCCTTTGCACCGATTGCGCTCGACATCGTGGCACCGCAAGGCGCCGCGACGGAATCCGCTGCCGCGACGGCGCCGCCCACGGCTCCCGCTGCTTCCCCGGCGGTGCCGGTCTCCGCAGGCGACGTGCCGACAATCGAGCACCAGCACAGCGATGTTTCTCGTGAAACCATGGCACCGTTGCCGGCCGCGGCGGCGACGTCAACGAACGCACCCGTCACGCACATGCCCATCGCTCACGACGCAGCGGCGGGCGCGGATTCGGGCATTGCAATCAAGAACACGCTCTCGGCCGATGATTTTCGTCGCATGATGAACCAGATGAAGGGCGGAGCGCCGACTAAATCCACGCAAGCTGCGACCCCCGCTTCACCCGTGCCAGCACCGACCGTGCCGGCCGAGCAGAATACGGATGGAGCCCCACTCGCCGCGAACTCAAAATTCACCTTTGAGAACTTTGTCTACGGCCCCGAGAACAGCCATGCCTATCGCTCGGCACTCAAGTTTGCCGCCCTCGCGGACGAGCGCGGCACGTGCACATCACTGTTCATCTACGGCAAATCGGGCCTGGGCAAGACGCACCTGCTGCTTGCCATCAAAAACGAGCTCGCCGAGAAGTCGCCCGAGATCAAGGTCAAGTATGCAAACTCCCAGGCATATCTGGACGACCTGATGACCGAGTTCGACCGCCAAAAGAAGAGCAACGCCCCCATCATGCAGGCGTACCACGGCGTGGACGTGCTCATCATCGATGACATCCAAAACATCATCGGCAAGCGCGCGAGCGTGGACTACTTTTTCCAGCTCATGGACGAGTTCATCCGCAACAACAAGAAGGTCGTCATCGCGGCAGACCGCGCCCCCAAGGACCTGAGCATGGACGAGCGTCTGACCAGCCGCTTCAACGCCGGCATGCTCTGCCTGGTCGCAGAGCCCAGCTACGAGATGAAATACAAGATCTTGCAGCGCTATTACGAAAACACCATCGTCGCCGCTCCCGAGGCAGGCGACGACTCGCTGCTGGCGGCCTATGGGGGCGACGGCGGACACCTGACCGACGAGCACTTTAAACACATGGCCGAGGTCTCGGGCACCAACATCCGCGAACTCGAGAGCTTTTGCGAGCGCTGCGCCGGCGAGGCGGGCGACCGCGAGCGCGAGGGCGGAGAGCTCACCTTTGACGATATCGACGCCATCGCCGGCCAGTACTTCGACACATCGGCCAAAAAGATCAACGTGCAAACGGTTCAGTCCGTCATTGAAGAGCAGTACGGCGTGACGCACGAGGAGCTCATCGGCCCGCGTCGCAACGCCAATATCGCCAAAGCGCGCCATATCGCCATCTACCTGGCCATCGAGATGTGCGAGATGACGACCACGGCGGTGGGCGCCGAATTTGGCAACCGCAACCACTCGACCGTCAGCACGAGCTACAAAAAGGTCCAGAAGATGATCCAGGAAGACCGCACCGTCACCGAAGACCTCAAGTCGTTGCGCGATAAAATTACACTGCGTTCGTAGGGAAATAGAGACACCTGTTGAAAACTTGTCGAAACCACGGGCATAAGGTGTCTAAAACCCAACCCGCGGTGATGAAAAGTTTTGCGCAGGTTTTGAACGTGGAAAACCACCCCCGTTGCACACAGGTTGCTGTCGATTCTCTTCCTGGGTCTGACCTGCGTCTTTGGGAGTAATCAACAGTTTCGTCAGTGCTATTACTATTATTAAGATATTTATATCTAAAGAAAGGTATTAAAAGATGAAGTTCACCGTCAGCCAGAGCTCGCTTACACAAGCCATCGGCGTCGTTATGAAAGGTGTCGCTTCGGCGTCCACCCTTCCCATCCTGTCGGGCGTGCTCGTCAAGGCGCAAGACGGCATCTTGGAATTCCAGACCTCTAACTACACCATCTCGATCCGTCATCGCATCGCGGCGCATGTCGAAGAAGAGGGCGAGATGGTTATCCCCTGTAAGATGCTCTCCAATATCACCAAGACCCTCCCCGATGCCCCGGTCACCTTTGAGCTGTCCGAGCGCCAGGTGCTGATTGGTTGCGAGAAGAGCTCGTTCCGTCTGAACACGCTCGATGCCAATGACTTCCCCGAGTTTCCAGCCTATGCCATCGAGAGCGCCGTGGAACTGCCGACCGATATCTTGTCCGAGATGGTCGGCCGTGTGTGGCGCGTCACCTCGACCGACAAGGCCCGCCCCATCCTGGGTGGCGTGCACATGAAGGTCGAGAACAACACCGTGCGCCTGGTGGCGACCGATTCCTTCCGTTTGGCCGTGTGCGATACACAGGTCGAGACCTCGACTCTCGAGGGTTCCTTTGAGCTCAACGTTCCGGCTGACGCCTTCAACGACGCGCTAAACATCATGGCCAGCCAGGCGACCATCATGATCGGGGCTACCGACACCCAGGTCGTCTTCGAGGCCGGCAACACCACCTACGTGTCGCGCCGCATCGAGGGCGTGTACCCCAACTACAAGCAGCTCATCCCCGATTCGTGCGTGACGAGCGTCAAGATCGACGTCGCCGCCTTTAACGCCGCCCTCAAACGCGTGGCCGTTATCGCGAGCGCCAACCCCGCCGTCAAGTTCGAGATCGATGTCGAGAACGGGCAGATGGGCCTGTCCTCCATTTCCAATGACCAGGACCTTGCGCAGGAGACGATCGATGTCGAGGCCGAGGGCGAGTCGGGCACCATCGCCTTCAACTACCACTACATCTTCGGCTGCCTCAATGCTCTGTCCAAAGAGAAGGAGATCACGCTGGAGCTCAAGAGCTACTCGCAGGCGGGCATCTTCAAGTCCTACGACAAGATCAACTACCTGTACCTGGTCATGCCGGTCCGCATCTAGCGCTGCGCCATGACCATGTTCGCCCGCGATCTTTCCGTCGCGCACTACCGCAGCTTCGATAGCTATCGCCTTGCCCTGGACGAGGGCGTGACGATACTTGCGGGACCCAACGCGGCGGGAAAGACCAATCTCATAGAGGCGCTGCAGCTGCTGACGAGCGGCGCCTCGTTTAGGCATCCGACCGCAGCCGAGCTCGTCCATGACGGCGTGGGCTCGTGCAAGGCCGAGCTGAGGCTCGAGGGCGACGGCCGCGTGCTTGATATGGGATTGAGCGCGGAGGACGGTAAACGCGCGTTTAGCCGCAACGGCAAGAGATGCTCTGCCGCCGGTGTGCGCGGGGTTCTGCCGAGCGTGCTGTTTTGCCCCGACCATCTGGACATGGTTAAGCGAGGCGCCAGTGTGCGCCGCGCCGCCCTCGATGACTTTGGCATGCAACTGCGCGCACGCTATGCCGATCTTGTGAGCACCTATGGGCGCTGCGTGACCCAGCGTAACGCCTTGCTCAAGGAGACCTGGTGCTGCCGCGAGATGCTCGGCGCGTGGAACGATTCGATTGCCCGCGCGGGCTCGGCCCTGCTCGTGCACCGGTTGGCCCTGCTCGACCGGCTGGCGGGCCATGTGCACACTGTCTACGGGCAAGTGGCATCCGGTGAGGCTGCCAACGTGACCTATACGTCCACGCTGGGGGATTTGCCCCAGGTCGAGGATCGCGAAGAGCTGAAGGGCTGGGCGTACGAGCGCATGCTGGCCGCCCTTGATGAGCACGCCGACGAGGAAATTCGCCGCGGCGTGACGTTGGTGGGACCGCATCGCGACGAGATTGAATTTACCGTGGCGGGTCGCTCCGCTCGTTCATTTGCCAGCCAAGGACAGCAGCGAACGTTGGTACTGTCCTGGAAGGTGGCCGAGGTGGCCGTGGCTCGCGATGTTCTGGGTACTGCTCCGCTGTTGCTTCTGGACGACGTGATGAGCGAGCTCGACGGCGAGCGCCGCGGTGCTTTTCTGCGGCTGATCGGCGATGATATCCAGGCGGTCATAACCACGACCAACCTGGGATACTTTACCGATGACCTGCTTGATCGAGCCAAGGTGGTGAGCATGGGTGAGACGTGCTAATTACGAGCGCGAGAGCGAGACGGTCGCCTTCAGTGGGTTTTTGAACGCAGAGCGCCAGCGCATCCTGGCGGCCGCGACACCTGAGCGCCGTGCGCAGATGGAGGCTGCAGAGGAATCTCGTGCGGTCTATCGCGCGTGGAACGCGGTGTGCTCGGGCACGCGCGAGGGGCGGCATGTGACGGGTCTGCGCTACCTGCCCGAGTCCAATGAGCTGCTGGTATATCTCGATTCGCCCTCGTGGACACAGGAAATGACGCTGTTGCGCGAGATCATCCGCGCGCGCATGGAGCGCGCCGGTGCGCATGTGGACGGCCTGGTGTTCAAAACCACCGCGCCCGGTCACACGCCGCCCGCCGCCAAGGAGCGCCTGCGCCCGGCGACGACTGAGCGCCCGCCGGCTCCGCACGCCGACCTCAGTGAGGCCGAGCGCACCGAGATTGAGTGCCAAGTGGCGCCCATCGAAGACCAAAAACTGCGCGAGGCCCTCGAGAACGCCATGAGAGCCAGTGCCGAGTGGGCCAAGGGCGTGCAAAGCAAAAAAGAGCCTTAAATCGCATCTGGTGGCCTTGTAGAGCCAAATACCCTCGTTCCCGAGGGTATTTTTTTACGATAAACTAGTAAGGCTGTACACATTTTCTTGACTGAAGGAGGACGTGTGGCAAACGAAAACGATTACGATGGCGGCGAGATTAAGATTCTCGAAGGTCTCGAGGCCGTTCGTAAGCGCCCGGGCATGTATATCGGCTCGACGAGCGCCAGCGGTCTGCATCACCTGGTGTGGGAGATCGTTGACAACTCCGTCGACGAGGCCATGGCCGGTTGCTGCACCGAGATCCAGGTGACGGTCCACGCCGACAACTCCATCACGGTCGTCGACAACGGGCGCGGCATCCCCGTCGACGAGCACCCCGTTAAAAAGATCCCGACGCTCGAGGTCGTCATGACGATCTTGCACGCCGGCGGTAAGTTCGATAACTCGGCCTATAAGGTCTCGGGCGGCCTGCACGGCGTTGGCATCTCCGTCGTCAACGCACTGTCCAAGCGCGTGGTCGTTCAGGTTCGTCGCGACGGCAACACCTACGAGATGGAGTTCTCGCGCGGCAAGACCGTCAGGAAGATGGAGGTCGTGGGCACCTCGGATTCGACGGGCACCACTGTCACCTTCTGGCCCGACGACGAGATCTTCGAGACCTGCATCTATGATTTCGATACGCTGCACAACCGTCTGCAGGAGACGGCGTTCCTCAATAAGAACCTCAAGATCGTGCTGACCGACGAGCGCGATGCGACTCCCCACGTGGAGGAGTTTTGCTACGAGGGCGGCATCATCGACTTCGTCAAGTTCCTCAACGAGGGCAAGGACGTCCCCGAGGCCTTTAAGGAGCCCATCTACATCGAGGGCAAATCGGACCCGGACGCGCCTGTGACCAAGATGGGCGAGGTCGAGGTTTCCCTGCAGTGGAATAGCGGTTACGGCGAGAACGTCATGTCGTTTGCCAACGACATCTACACTCCCGAGGGCGGCATGCACCTTGAGGGCTTCCGCACCGCGCTCACCCGCGTGATCAACGACTACGCGCGCAAGCAGAACCTGCTCAAGGAAAAAGACGCCAACCTGACCGGCGACGATGTGCGCGAGGGCCTTTCGGCCGTTATCTCGGTCAAGCTGCCCGATCCGCAGTTTGAGGGCCAGACCAAGGCAAAGCTCGGCAGCTCCTATATGCGCGCGCTCACGCTCAAGATCGTGACCGACGGCCTCGCCGATTACTTGGAGGAGCATCCCAAGCCCGCCCGCGAGATCGTCAAGAAGGCGCAACAGGCCTGCAAGGCGCGCAACGCCGCCCGCAAGGCGCGCGAGGCGACCCGCCGCAAGAGCCTGCTCGAGACGGCGTCCCTGCCCGGTAAGCTCGCCGACTGCTCGGTGCGCGATGCCGAGCTGACCGAGCTCTTCATTGTAGAGGGCGACTCGGCAGGCGGTTCGGCCAAGGACGGCCGTCGCCGAGACATCCAGGCGATTCTGCCCCTGCGCGGCAAGATTTTGAACGTCGAACGCGTTGGTGACCATCGCGCGTTCTCGAGTGACACCATCCAGTCGCTGATTACCGCGATCGGTTGCGGCGTCACGACGAGTGCCGGCGACGGCGGCGACTTTGATATCACCAAGGCGCGCTACCACAAGATCATCATCATGACCGATGCAGACGTCGACGGTGCGCATATCCGCATCCTGCTGCTGACGTTCTTCTACAAGTACATGCGTCCGCTGATCGATGCCGGCTACGTCTATGTTGCCTGCCCGCCCATCTTTGGCATTAAGGTGCGCAACAAGATCCACTACGTGTATCCCAACGGCCGCCAGCCCGAAGACGAGATCCTGCGCGACACCATCCAGAGTCTGGGCCTGAACCCCGACGATAACGACGAGGACGGCAAGGCCAAGGACGGCAAGATTACCAAAAAGCGCAAGGGCTATACCGTCCAGCGCTACAAGGGCCTGGGCGAGATGGACCCCAAGCAGCTTGCCTCGACGACGATGGACCCCAAGACCCGCATTCTGCAGCGCGTGTCGATCGAGGACGCCGTGGTGGCGGACCGCGCCGTGCGCGAGCTGATGGGTTCCGAGGTCGGCTATCGTCGCGAGTACATTGAAAAACATGCGCATGATGCGCGTTTCCTTGACGCTTAAGAGGAGGTAACGTGGCAGACGATATCAACAATAACGGGGGTATGGACGAGACCGGCGATGCCGGTATGCCCGATGATCTGAAGCGCCTGCTTGCCCGTGCTGAGCAGGGCGAGGACGGCGACCCGGACGCCTATAACCCCGATGCCGATGATGATGAGGAGGATGACGACGCCGAGCTCGAGGAGAGCTTTGGCGAAGTCGACCGTGGCGCCTCGGCCGGCGAGGATATCAACGGCGGTCAGCTCCAGATTTCGGAGTTTGGCCGCGAGATGAAGCAGTCGTTCATCGAATACTCGATGTCGGTCATCACGGCGCGCGCCCTGCCGGACGTGCGCGATGGCTTAAAGCCGGTGCACCGTCGCATCCTGTACGCAATGAACGAGAGCGGCATCTACCCCAACCGCCCGCACAAGAAGTCGGCCTGGACGGTCGGCGAAGTTATCGGTAAGTACCATCCGCACGGCGACTTCGCGGTCTATGAGGCCATGGTCCGCCTGGCACAGTGGTTCTCCATGCGCACGCCGCTCATTGACGGTCACGGCAACTTCGGCAATATCGACGGCGACGGCGCCGCCGC
This sequence comes from uncultured bacterium, assembly GCA_905216175.1. GTDB lineage: Bacteria > Actinomycetota > Coriobacteriia > Coriobacteriales > Coriobacteriaceae > Collinsella. Next base: position 38,153 of record CAJMSV010000007.1, read on the forward strand.
CATGCGTTACACCGAGAGCCGCCTGGCAAAGCCCGCCATGGAGCTCCTGCGTGACCTGCAAAAGGACACCGTCGACTGGCAGCCCAACTACGACGAGTCGCTCGCCGAGCCCCAGGCGCTGCCCGCGCGCTTCCCCAACCTGCTGGGCAACGGCAGCCAGGGCATCGCCGTCGGCATGGCCACCAACATCGCTCCGCACAACCTCACCGAGGCGATCGAGGCCACCTGCTACCTGATCGACAACCCCGACGCCACCGTCGACGAGCTCATGCAGATCATGCCCGGTCCGGACTTCCCCACCGGTGCCATCATCATGGGCAGTGCCGGCATTAAGCAGAGCTACGAGACCGGCCGCGGCTCCATCACCGTGCGCGCCAAGGCTCATGTGGAGTCCACCAAGACCGGCCGTAGCCGCCTGGTCTTTACCGAGATTCCCTACATGGTCAACAAGGGCACCCTGCAGGAGAAGATTGCCCAGCTCGTCAACGACAAGCGCATCGAGGGTATCTCGGATATGCGCGATGAGTCCAACCAGAAGGGTATCCGTCTGGTCATCGAACTCAAGAAGGGCGTGATCCCGCAGGTCGTGCTCAACAACCTGTACAAGTACACCTCGCTGCAGACGACCTTTGGTGCCAACAACCTGGCGCTTGTCAACGGCGTTCCCAAATGCCTGAGCCTGCGCGAGATGCTGCAGCACTACATCGACCACCAGGTCGACGTCGTCACCCGCCGCACCCGCTTTGACCTCAAGAAGGCCCAGGCGCGTGCCCATATCCTCGAGGGCTACCTGATGGCTCTCGACCATATCGACGAGGTTATCAGCATCATCCGCTCCTCACAGACCGACTCTGAGGCCAGCAGTCGCCTGATCGAGCGCTTTGGCTTTACGCCCGAGCAGACTACGGCCATCCTCGAGATGAAGCTGCGCCGCCTGACCGGCCTGGAGCGCGACAAGATTCAGGAAGAGCTGGACGGCTTGCGCCGCGCCATCGCCTACTACGAGGACCTGTTGGCGCACGAGGAGAAGATTCTGGGCGTCATCAAGGAAGAGATGCGCGAGATTTCCAAGAAGTTCGGCGACAAGCGCCGCACCGAGATCAGCCACGTCGAGAAGGATCTGGACGTCGAAGATCTGATTGCCGACGAGGACATGGTCGTGACCATCACCCACACCGGCTACGTCAAGCGCATCCCGGTGGCCGCCTATCGCGCCCAGAAGCGCGGCGGCAAGGGCGTGTCGGGCGTCAACCTCAAAGAGGATGACGTTATCGACGAGATGTTTATCGCATCCACGCACGAGTACGTGCTGTTCTTCTCGAGCAAGGGCAAGGTCTATCGCCTGAAGGTGCACGAACTGCCGGTGGGTACGCGCCAGGCGCGCGGCACCGCGATCGTCAACCTGCTGCCTTTCGAGGAGGGCGAGAAGATCGCGAGCGTCATCAGCTGCCGCGAGTTCCCCGCCGACGAGTACCTGATGTTTGCCACCAAGAGCGGCATGGTCAAGAAGACCGTCATGAGCGCCTACGACCGTAGCCGCCGCGACGGCCTGATCGCCATCAACCTGAGGGACGACGACGCGCTGCTCGCTGTACGTCGCGTGCGCGAGGACGACAAGATTATCATGGCAACCACCGCGGGCAAGGCGATTATGTTCCCCGGGGACCAGGTGCGCGCCACCGGTCGCGATACCAGCGGCGTCCGTGGCATTAGCATGAAGGAAGGCGTGAGCGTTCTTGGTATGGAGATTACCAACGGTAACGGCGACCTGTTCGTCATTACCGAGCGTGGCTACGGCAAACGCACACCGGTCTCGGATTACCCGGAGCAGAACCGCGGCGGTCAGGGTGTCTACACCATCCAGATGACCGAGCGCAAGGGTAACCTCGCGGCCATGAAGACGGTGGGCCCGCAGCATGAGCTGTTCATCGTGACGGAAGGCGCGACGGTCATTCGCGTCAAGACCGACGAGATCAGCCAAACCGGTCGCGCCACCCAGGGTGTCAAGATGATGACCGTCGACGATAACGACCGAATCTGCGCCGTAGCCCGCATGACGGCCGCAAAAGAGAAGCCCGAAGGCGAGGATGCCGAGGCCGCAGCCGACGCCGAAGGGGCCCCAGTCGACCTTGGCGACGGCAACGACATGCCAGAAGATCTCCTCGACGAGTAAGAGGAACTAGCTGGTAGAAAATATCAGACCCCATATATCGGCGGTCGGCGCACCTGCGCGCCGACCGCTTTTTTGACAATCTTGGACCCCGTGCCCGCCGAGCGGGTGAGATGGGTTAGGTTTGTCGCGAGTTCCGCACGCAAAGAAGGCCACTTAATGTGGCCTTCGTCTTGCGCAGGACTGCTCGAGCAGCAAACCAAACCCATCTCACCCGCTCGGCGGGCACACTCCAAAGATTATCAAAAAAGTTGTTGACGCGCGCGTAACGACT
>CAJMSV010000008.1 GCA_905216175.1 uncultured bacterium
TTGTCGCAGCCCCGACCCGCGGTCACGAGCGGGGGCTCCTGTCGTTTCCGTGCCCTCGGATTGGGTCATAGTGTCTGACTTATGCTCAACAAGGGCGGTTGTATTATTTTCTGGTTTTGAGGGGCGTGACCATTGTGGTCGCGCCCCTTTTTGCTGGGCTGTCCCCAATGAGTGGGTTAAAGGTTGCGGGTTCTTTACGGGAATGTAGTGTGGGCTGCGGAAACGTGGTTCTTTCCGTACAATAGTGCAACTCGTGTAAACGCAGGGAAGGGACATTCATGGCAGACATGATCGAGATCAAGCATCTCAACAAGTACTTTGGCGACCTGCATGTGCTCAAAGATATCAATCTCACCGTCAAGCGCGGCGAGAAGCTCGTAATGATCGGGCCTTCCGGCTCGGGTAAGTCGACGCTCATCCGTTGCGTCGATTATCTGGAGGAGCCCACGTCGGGCGAGGTCGTCATCGACGGTACGCCGCTCACCAAAAAGAATCACCTGGAGATGGCTCGCAAGTATAGTTCCATGGTGTTTCAGCAGTTCAACCTGTATCCCAACATGACGGTGCTGGGCAACCTGACGCTCGCGCCCATCAAGCTGCAAAAGAAGAGCAAAGAGGAGGCGACCGAGATCGCCATCGCCGCGCTCAAGCGCGTCGGCATGGCGCATAAGGCCGGCGAGTATCCGCAGAATCTCTCGGGTGGTCAGCAGCAGCGCATCGCCATCGCCCGTGCCCTGTGCACCAAGCAGCCCATCATCCTGTTTGACGAGCCGACCTCGGCGCTCGACCCCGAGATGGTCCAGGAGGTTCTGGACGTTATGATTGAGCTCGCGCAGGAGGACATCACCATGATCTGCGTGACGCACGAGATGGGCTTTGCGCGCCAGGTGGCCGACCGCGTCATCTTTATGGAGGACGGCCGCATTCTGGAGGAGGGCACGCCTGAGCACTTCTTCGATAACCCCGAGAACCCGCGCTGCCGCGAGTTCCTGTCCAAGATTCTGCACTAGGCGCGGTGATGGACATGACGGATATGACGAGGGCGGCCGTGTCGCGCCGTCACTTTTTGCAGCTGGCTGGCGCCGGCATGCTTGCGCTGACGGGGACCGCGCTTGCCGGTTGCGGCAACTCCACCAGCAGCGAGGGTTCCGACAAGGGGTCCAAGCTGGCGGCCATCAAGTCGCGCGGCCATCTGAATGCCGGCGTTAAGAAGGACGTTCCCGGCTACGGTTACTACGACACCGCCAAGGGCCGCTTTGAGGGCATGGAAGTCGATTTGTGCTACCAGATCGCCGCTGCCGTCTTTGGCGTGAGCTACAAGGAGGCCCGCGCCCAGGAGCTTGTCGAGTTTGCCGACGTGACGCCCAAGACGCGCGGCCCGCTGATCGATAACGGCCAACTCGACGTGGTCGCGGCGACCTACACCATCACCGACGAGCGCAAGAAGAGTTGGGATTTCTCGACGCCGTACCGCACCGACTACGTGGGACTTATGGTCAAGAAGCGTTCGGGCTTTACCTCGATTGAGGACCTGGACGGCAAGGTCATCGGCGTGAGCCAGGGTGCCACCACGCAGGGCCTGATCGAGCAGATGATCAAGGACAACGGCTTTAGCTGCAAGCCCGAGTTTAGGGCCTTTAGCGGCTATCCCATCATCAAGAGTTCGCTCGACGCCGGCAATATCGACGTCTTTGCCATGGACCGCTCCACGCTGGCCGGTTACATGAACGAGACCGTTGAGCTGCTGCAGCCCGAGGTCAAGTTTGGCGAGCAGGGCTACGGCGTGGCGACCAAGAAGGGCTGCGACCTTTCGGCTGTGGTCGATCAGGTGATTTGCGATCGCCTGGCCGACGGCTGGCTCGACCAAGAGGTCAAGACCTGGGGTCTTGTATAGGCGCATCGTCCAAGGAAGGAATCAAATGCTCGAAGGATTATTTGACGCCGACCGTTGGTCGACGACATTTCAAAATATGGGGCCCTTTTGGGAGGGCTTTGGCGTGACGCTGCAGGTGGTCGTTGCCGGCCTGCTGCTGTCGCTGGTGCTGGGCACGCTGCTGGGCGTGTTCTCTACCACTCGCTCGCGCGTGCTGCGCGCCATAAGCCGCGTGTACGTGGAGTTTTACCAGAACACCCCGTTGCCCGTGCAGGTGCTCTTTATGTACATGGCCGGTCCGCAGTTTTTGCAGGCCATAACCGGTGCCGACCAGCCGATGCGCATCGCACCGTTCGTGCTGGGCTTCTTGGGTGTGGGCCTGTATCACGCGGCCTACATCTCGGAGGTCATCCGCACTGGTATCGAGGCGGTTCCGCGCGGTCAGATGGAGGCGGCCCAGAGCCAGGGCTTTACCCGCGCACAGGCGTACTGGTACATCGTGCTGCCCCAGACATTCAAGATCATTCTGCCGCCGCTGTGTAACCAGGCGCTCAACCTGGTCAAGAACACGTCGGTGCTGGCGCTTGTGGCCGGCGGCGACCTTATGTACCGTTCCGACAACTTTGTGAGTCTGTACGGTTACCTGCAGGGATATATCGTCTGCTGCCTTATGTACTTCATCATCTGCTTTCCGCTCGCCATGCTGGTGCAGTGGCTCGAGCGCCGCTCCAAGGAGCGTCCGCGCGGCGTGAGCCTGGCCGAGCTGGGGCTCGACAACGTAGAGGAGGCCTAGCGCATGGAAATCTTCAACGCGACCAACCTGCTCTACATCTGGGGCGGCTTTGTTAAGACCATCGAGATCTCGGCGCTGTCGATCTTTTTCTCGCTCATCTTTGGCACGGTGTTGGCGCTCGTTAAGAGCTATGCGCCCCGCCCGTTCCGTATTTTGGTGAGCGCCTATATCGAGCTGTTCCGTTGCACGCCGAACCTGCTGTGGATCCTGTTTATCTACTTTACAGTGCAGGGTTTGGACATTGTGATTTCGACCATCGCCTTTACGCTGTTTACCAGCGCTGTTATGGCCGAGATTGTGCGCGGCGGCCTCAACTCGATTCCGCGCGGCCAGTTTGAGGCAGCGCAGAGCCAGGGCTTTGGCTTCTTTGCCACCATGCGCTACATCATTCTGCCGCAGACGTTTAAGACGATCATCCCAGCGCTGTTTAGCCAGTGCACGACCGTCATTAAGGACAGCTCGTATCTTTCGGGTATTAACGTGGCCGAGCTCATGTACACGGCAAACGTCGTGATGGCCCACGCGATCGACCTGTCGCAGGTGCTTATGCTCTACGGCCTGGTGTTTGCGATGTACTTTGTGCTCAACTTTGGTATCTCGCTGCTGGTTCGCGCATATCAGAGGCGAATGGTGGCAGCGTAGAATGTGGCAAAGGGACAGCCCCTTTGTCACATAGAGAAAGGAATCGCGATGAGCGATCTGGAGAACAAGAAGAATCCTGTGGTCATTACCATCGCGCGCGACTTTGGCGCCGAGGGCCACGAGATTGGTCGCATGCTTGCCGACGAGTTGGGGATTCCGCTGTACGATAACGAGCTGCTGGTGCGTGCGTCGCTGCGCGCGGGCGAGTCGCTCGACAAGATGGCCGCCTACGACGAGCGCCTGGCCGTGGAGAACATGGCGTTTTTGCCCGACCGTTACGACGCCCGTTCGTACTCGGATAAGTTGTTCCAAAAGATGAGCCAGGTGATTTTGGATCTGGGCGAGACCGAGAGCTGCATTATCGAGGGTCGTCTGTCCGACTACCTGCTGCGTAACAACCCCAACCACATTGCCGTGTTGGTGACCGCACCCTTTGAGGACCGCGTCGAGATCGTGCGCAAGAAGCGCGGACTTAACAAAAAGAAGGGCGCCAAGCTGGTCAAACAGCAGCAGAAGGCGCGCGAGGCGTTCTATAAGCGCTACAGTGCCGGCAAGTGGAAGATGACGAGCGGTAAAGACATCGTCGTCAACCGCGCCAAGCTGGGCCGCGAAGGCTGCAAAGACGTCATCGCCGCTGCCTACCGCTACAAGGTAGCGCAGCTCGAAGGCTAGCCGACCAAAACCACCACAAGGGGACAGGCACCTTGTGGTGGTTTTGTTTTAGGCCGAGGGGAAGGCCTTGGTGAGACCGGCGCGCGTCTGCGTGTCGGTCTTTTGGTAGATGGAGCTCAGGTGGCGCTGGACCATGCGCATCGAGATGCCGAGTTCCTCGGCGACCTGCTTGAGCGGGCGTTCATCCTGGGTTACGGCTATGAGCACGTCGACTTCGCGCGGGGTGAGAGCGTGGTTGGCGATGAAGGCCTGACGCTGCTCCTCGATACTCGGCGCTGCCAGTGCTTTCTCGGCAAGCTGTTGATGTTCGCGCTCCTGCTCGGTCTGGGGTAGACGGAACAGGCCGGCGGCAACGAATGCCACGCAAGCCGCGACGAGCAAAACGAGCGCACCGATCATGATGAGAGCAACATTGTCCGAGGTCACGAGCGCCAGCGAGATACCCGATGTGGTGAACGCGCATACGTTGTTGGCCGCGCGACCCATGCCGGCCCATAAGGCGGGCGCGCGCATGCGCGGTGCCAGCTGCGTAAAGGTGGCGGTAAAGAACGTGACAAAAAAGCCCGAGCTCAGATAAAAGACGACAAGGCCCAGGTTGGGATCGGCCCCGGCCTCCACGGCTAGGATGGAAATGGTCGAGAGCACGGCGATGCCGAACATGACAAGTCCTATGTAACGGCGCTCGGCAAGATCAAAAATAAGACCGGCGGCAAGGCCGCTCGCTGCCAAAAAGAGGCGCGGCCATGTTTGTACGGCAATGGTGCCGTGGGCGTTGGAGAGTGTGACAACGTTGTCGAGGGTCGAGAACAAGCAGGCAAGAACCATGACGAGCGCGATGCTCCAGCATGCCTGTTTGGCGAGGGCATGAGAGGGCTCAACAAAGGGATTGATGGCAGGCCTTTCGGGGCGCGCGCTTGGCAATCGCATGCTCGTTGCCTTTTGCGCTGCCAGGTGCGCCACATGAGAATTTGTGCCCCGGGATCCGGATATCTTCCCGTAACATGGTGTTACAGAAGCACCCCTTACGACAAGGAGGCTCATATGCGAAAGCAAATCCATGACAACCCAATCGACCACGGCCGCGCGTGCGCGCTCTCTCACGGAACGTGGCGTCGCGTGGGCGCCAAGCTCGCCTGCGCGGGGGCTTGCGCGCTCATGGTCGGTCAGCTGCTGCTACCCAGCGTGGCGCTCGCCGCCAAATGGGTCAACGTCGGCGGCACGCAGTACAACAAGGGCGCCGGCGACGAGGCCGGAACGTGGTCCTGGGACGGCGCCGACGACATGAAGCTCAATGGCTACAACGGCGCCGGTATCAGCGCTCAGGGCAACCTCAATATCGGCGTGACGGGCACCAACACCGTAACGGCCGATTCCTAGCAGAGCGCTATCGAGGTCAAGGACGGCAACCTTGCCATCACGGGGGAGGGAACCCTCAACGCGACGGCCGAACCACAGAAGAGCAGGAGCGCTGTTAAGGTCGAGTGCGGTAGCCTCGCCATCTCGGGCGACGTGACTCTCAACGCGACGGCCGGGACCGATACGATAGCGGTTTCGGGGGACGGTAAGGCCGGCGGTGACGTGGACATCCGCGGTGCCAACGTTAACGTGACGGCAACGAACAAAGTGCCTCATACCATCGGCATTCATACGCGGGCAGGCAACATAACCATTAACGAGGGCGCCGACGTCCACGTTGAGGCGGAGGCGAATGGGGGGCTCAATGCCGTTGCAGTCTATGCCGAAAACATCTCCTCCGAGCATGGAGGCTGCATCGCGGTGGATAACGCAAAATTAGATGCGGCGGCGCGTAATGCAAACATGTTGTCGGTCGCCCTGTATTCGTCCGGGGGTAAGGATACATATTTGAGTATTACCAACGGGGCGGATGTTACGCTCGTGGCGAGTGATAGTGCCGAGGTTTTGGATGGTGTTTGGATGCGCGCGCAGGACGGCGTGTCGCGGGTGCTCGTCGAGAATTCGAGCCTTACAGTTCGATGCGGTGACGGAACTGGCCACAGTCGTAAACATGGCTACGGAATATATTCCCAGTCCGGCTCCCAGTCCGCCATCCCTCGAATTGACATCATTAATTCAAATGTTGAGGTGTCGGGTAATGCAGCGGCAATCTACGCTGTCAATCAAGGTGATGCAGCCCCTTGTCTCTCAATTGATGGCTGATCGGTAGTTACGACTCCCGCCGGCGGCACTGTGCGAGAAACTACGGGAAACGGACTCGTCATCGGTGCTGCCGGGTCGTCCACTATCCAGGATGTTAGGACCTCCGACGAGGTTGCCCGCAGCGTGGTAATCAGCTCCGGAGATGCGGTCGAGCCTGAGCCCACGCCGCAGCCTGAGCCTACCCCGGCTCCCACGCCGCAGCCAGGCGGCGGAAGTGAGACTGGCACGCCGTCCGTGACGCTGACTCAGGCGAGTTCCACGACTGCTGCCTCCAAGCCGGCCGCGAAGGCCACCGCTGCCCAGAAGTCCGTGGGCACTCTGGCCGCCACGGGCGACAACGCCGCGACGGCGGCAGCGGCCCTTGGCATCGCCGGCGCAACCGTTGCCGCTGCCGGCATCGCCGCAACCAAGCGCCGCAAGCGCTAGGCTTTTGGTGGCAGCGCCCATTCTCGGCTTTTACAAAATCTCGATCTGTAACACCAAACCTGATAGTTGGGCTCTAGGTGTTACAGATTGAGACGAACTGTTCAGCCGCTAACCTAACGTCTCGATCTGTAACACGTGGCGAGGAATTTGGTCTCTAACTGTTACAGATTGAGACAAACGTCGGAATTGGTTCGCCGGCCAAGTCCCCGACCACCACAAAGGCGCATGTCCCCTTTGTGGTGATGGGTTGGCCGGCATAGAGAAAAGTCCCCGCCGGGCGTGTGCTCGACGGGGACTTTGCCGTTTGGCGGCTAGCGCTGTAGGTGATTACTCGCCCAGCAGGCTCTTGGTGATGGAAGCGGCGGCTTTCTTGCCGGCGCCCATCGCCAGAATGACCGTAGCGGCACCGGTGACGATGTCGCCGCCGGCCCAGATGCGGGGATCGGTGGTCTGGCCGGTCTCCTCGTCGGCGACGATGTAGCCCCACTTGTTGAGCTCCATCTTGCCGCCGATCTTGGCAGCGAAGGGGTTGGCGTTGGTGCCGATAGCCGAGATCGCGACGTCGCAGGGGATCTCCTCGATGGCGCCCTCGATGGGCACCGGGCGACGACGGCCGGACTCGTCGGGCTCGCCGAGCTCCATCTTCTGGACCTTGACGGCGCACACGGAGCCGTCCTCGCCAGCGACAAACTCGAGCGGGGAAACGAGCGGCAGAACCTCGACGCCCTCGGCCTTGGCGTGGTGCAGCTCGGCACGACGGCAGGGCATCTCGTCCTCGGTACGGCGGTAAGCGATGATGGCGTGCTCGGCGCCCAGACGCTTGGCGGTACGGACGGCGTCCATAGCCACGTTGCCGCCACCAAAGACAACGACGTTCTTGCCGTGCTTGGTGGGGGTGTCGTACTCGGGGAACTTGTTGGCCTTCATCAGGTTCACGCGGGTGAGGTACTCGTTGGCGAAGAAGACGTTGGGCAGGTTCTCGCCGGGGACGTTGAGGAACTTGGGCAGGCCTGCGCCGGTCGCCACGTAGATGGCGTCGAAGCCCTGCTCGAACAGCTCTTCGGCCGTGGCCATGTTGCCCACGACGGAGTTGTACTCAAACTTGACGCCCATGTCCTCCAGGCCGTCAATCTCGCGCTTGACGACTGCCTTGGGCAGACGGAACTCGGGGATGCCGTAGACCAGCACGCCGCCGCCGGTAAAGAAGGCCTCAAAGACGGTAACGTCAAAGCCGTTGCGGGCGAGCTCGCCGGCGCAGGTGATGCCGGACGGGCCGGAGCCGACGACGGCGACCTTCTTGCCGTTCTTGGGAGCCATCTTGGGCGTGGACGCGAGCTCGGGGCGGTCACCCAGGAAGCGCTCGAGCTGGCCGATGGCCACGGGCTCGGACTTCTTGCCACGGATGCACTTGCCCTCGCACTGGTTCTCCTGCGGGCAGACGCGGCCGCAGATGGCGGGAAGCATGGAGTCCTCGCGGATGGTATCGAGAGCGCCGCCGAAGTCCTTCGCGCGGATCTGCTCGATAAAGCGGGGGATGTTGATGTTGACGGGGCAGCCCTCAACACAGAACGGCTTCTTGCAGTTGAGGCAGCGCTCGGCCTCGGCCAGCGCCATCTCCTCGGTGAAGCCCTTGTCGACGGGGCGGAAGTCGCAGGCGCGCTCAGCAGCCGGCTCCTCGTTATCGGGGGTGCGGGGCGACTTCATATCGGCAACGAAACGCCCGTTAACTAGTGGCAAGCGCAGCTCTTTTCCTCATAGGCCTTGAGGGACTCGCCCTCTTCGGAACGGTAAGCGGCCTGGCGGGCACGAAGGTCATCCCAGTCGACCAGGGTGGCATCGAAGTCGGGGCCGTCGACGCAAGCGAACTTGGTCACGCCGCCCACCTCGACGCGGCAGCAGCCGCACATGCCGGTGCCGTCAACCATGATGGGGACGAGCGACGCGGTGATGGGGGTGTCGTACTTCTGGGCGGTGAGGGTCGAGAACTTCATCATCGGAACGGGGCCGACGCAGAAGACCTGGCTCACGGCCTTGTCCTGCAGCAGGCGCTCCAGCGGAGCGGTGACAACGCCCTGCTCGCCGTAGGAGCCGACGTCAGTGGTGATGTGGATGTGGTCCTCGTCGAGGAGCTCGCGGAACTGGTCCTCCATGAGCAGGAGGTCCTTGGTGCGGGCGCCCATGATGGCGTGAACCTCGTGACCGGTCTCGACCAGGTGCTTGGCGACCGGGAAGGCACTTGCCAGACCGACGCCGCCGCCAATGACGGCGCAGGGGCCCTCGGCCATCTCGGTGGTCACGCCCAGCGGGCCCACGACGTCGCGCAGCGACTCGCCAGCCTCGTAGGTGGACAGCATTTAGGTGGTCTTGCCGATCACCATGAAGATGAACTCGCCCCAGCCCTCGTCACCGTTCCAGCCAGCCAGGGTAAACGGGGCGCGCTCGCCCGTCTCGTTGGCGCGAACCATGAGGAACTGTCCAGCGTGCGCATGCTTGGCGATTGCGGGCGCCTCGATGCGGAACTTGAACACCTTCTCCGAGAACTGCGTCTTCTCCAGGATCTTATACATAGAACCCCTCTCTTGTTAGGGCCGCCGAACCGTGCCTCCACGGAAATGGACGGTAGCCCGAGTAAAACCGTACGCGCACAGGCGTTGTGCAGACATACGGTGCAAATTATACCCTCATGGCAATGTCGCTTACGTGTTTCTTTGGCAGGTGGGAAAAGTGACCTGCCAAAAAGGGACAGGTTTATTTTGGTCGGTTTTATCAGGCAAAACGGCAAAGGGGGCCGGCCTCGCGCTTCGTTGAGGCCGGCCCCCTTTGGGGCGTTATGCATGTATGGTGGCAGCATGTTTATTGCGATGTATCGACTGCGGCGTTTTCGCAGATAAAACCTGCCAAAATAAACCTGACCCTAAATGGTAGGTTTTAGTGCTTGCCGTTGGCGGAGGCGGCACCGTTGACGTGGTCGCGGGCATAGACCACGCCGTGCACGATCGCCAGGCCGGCGGCGTCGGCCGCGCGGGCGCAGGTGTCCTGGAAATCCTCGGCCTCGCGGGCGCGCAGCTGCTTAAGAACGTAGTCGGCGACGGTCATTTTGCCGGGAGGGTTGCCGATGCCGGTGCGGATGCGGCTGAAGTCGCGGCTGCCCATCTTGTCGATGATGGAGCGCAGGCCGTTGTGACCGGCATGGCCTCCGCCCACCTTGACGCGTACGTCACCGGCGGGAATGTCGAGCTCGTCGTGGATGACGAGCAGCTCCTCGGTCTTGATCTTGTACTCGCGGCAGAGCTTGGAGATGGGCCCGCCCGAGGTGTTCATGTACGACTGCGGCTTGACCAGCACAATCTGGCGCTTACCGCCCTCTTCCTCGGGATCGTTGATGTTGATGAGCGCGACCTCGGCGCCGGCCTGGTTTTTCCAGTACGTGACGCCGGCCTGACGGGCCAGCTCGTCGATCGCCTTAAAGCCGGCGTTGTGGCGGGTCTCGGCATATTCCTCGCCAGGGTTGCCAAGTCCGGCAACCATGCGAATCTTAAGCGGCTGTGCAGCTGCCATGTTTGTCCTCCGTTACGTAAATAGTTCAATCAACGACAAAGGCTACCACGCCCGCCGAAGGTGAGGAAAGGTTGCAGCAAAGTCATTTCAGAAAACAGCTGCCCCGAGACAGCAGGAAGCCCCGGACACGCCGGGAGGGGTTATCAAAGCGAACATCCCGCAGCCGCAAAGCGGCGAGGACGTTCGCGTGATAACCCCGCACGCGCGTCCGGGGCTTCCGGAGGGATGCGAGGGTCGAGCGACTACAGCGCGAAATCGCCGCCGACGAGCGTGGAGACGGGCTCCTCGTGGTAAACGGCGGAGATGGCCTGAGCGAACTCCTCGGCGACCGAGATGGTCTTGATCTTGCCGCCGACCTCGACGGGAATGGCGTCGGTGACGAGGCACTCGACGATCGGGGCGTCGTTCAGACGCTCGATGGCCGGACCGGAGAAGATGCCGTGGGTGGCGCAGACGTAGATGTCGCCAGCGCCCATAGCCTTGAGCTCCTTGACGTTGGCGCACAGGGTGCCAGCGGTGTCGATCATGTCGTCGTTGATGATGCAGGTCTTGCCCTTGATGTCACCGATGATGCCCATGACCTCGGCGGCGTTGTGGCGCGGACGGCCCTTGTGGGCGATGGCCAGGTCGCAGCCGAGCATGTCGGACAGCTTCTTGGCGGCCTTGGCGCGGCCCACATCGGGGGAGACGACAACCAGGTTGTCGGTGTCGAAGTGCATGTCGTTGTAGTACTGGCCAAACAGCGGCAGCGCGGACAGGTGGTTAACCGGGATATCGAAGAAGCCCTGAATCTGGCCCTGGTGCAGGTCGAGGGTGATGATGCGGTTGACGCCGGCGCGCTCGAGCAGGTTGGCGACGAGGCGGGCGGTGATGGGCTCGCGCGGGCCGGCCTTGCGGTCCTGGCGGGCATAGCCGTAGTGGGTGATAACGGCGGTGATGGAGCGGGCGGATGCGCGCTTGGCAGCGTCGGTGGCGATGAGCAGCTCCATGAGCATGTCGTTGACGTTGCCGCCGGCCACGGACTGAATCAGGAAGACGTCGGCGCCGCGGACGGTCTCGTCGTAGCGGGCGTAAATCTCACCATTGGCGAACTGCTTTAGCGTAAGGCCCGAAAGCTCGACCCCAAGGAACTCAGCGATCTTCTGAGCGAGGGGACGGTTGGAGGAACCGGAATACACGCGGATGGACTTGCGCATATTCTCCGACTTCTCGGGATCATTAATCGGCATTACCCTTCTCCTTTATATCGAATGCCATATAGATGCCTTGTTGCATTGTAACCGCGCGGCGGGGTTTATCGAGTCTTGATAACGTCTTTACCGTCAACGGACACGAACCGACCACTCATCCGGCCGCGCAGGTCACGATAGAAAAAGGAGCCGCCCCCATGGGAACAGCTCCTTAGATGCTTGGTAAAACGTTATACCTCGTCGTCCTCGTGCAGACGGCGGCGATAATCGGCGGCCCAGCCCTCAATGTTTACCTGACGGGCACGACCCAGGCCGAGTGCGTCGGCCGGAACCGGCTCGGTGATGACGGAGCCGGCGGCCACGAGTGCACCGTCGCCAATCTGGGCGGGCGCGACCATCATGGTGTCGGAACCGATGAAGGCATCCTTGCCGATGACGGTCTTGTGCTTGTGGACGCCGTCGTAGTTGCAGGTGATAGAGCCCGCGCCCACGTTGACGCCGGAGCCCATGGTGGTGTCGCCGATGTAGGACAGGTGCGGCACCTTGGAGCCCTCGCCGATCGTGGACTTCTTGATCTCCACGTGCGTGCCGGCCTTGGATCCGTCGAGCATGTGGGTGCCCGGGCGCAGGTAGGCGCGCGGGCCGCAGTCGACGCCGTTCTCGATGACGGCCTCGATGGCGATGGTCTCATCGATGATGCAGCCGCTGCCGACGGTAGTGTCGGTGAGGCGGCTGTTGGGGCCGAGCTGGCACTCTTCGCCCACGGTGACGTGACCGATCAGATGCGTCTGCGGCCACACGACGGTGTCGCGGCCGATAACGGCATCGGGGCCGATCCAGGCCTGCGTGGGGTCGATGAAGGTAACGCCCTCGGCCATCCAGTGCTCGTTGATGCGGTCGCGCGCGATGGCGGTGAGCTGTGCGAGCTGAATGCGGCTGTTGACGCCCAGGCCGTCGCGGTAGTCGTCGCAGTGGAAGATGGAGACCGCCTGGCCGTGGCCCTTGAGGATTTCGAGCATGTCGGGCAGGTAGTACTCGGACTGCGCGTTGTCGTTGCCGATCTCGTTAATGTGGGCGGCGAGCTGCGCGCCGTCAAAGGCGTAGCAGCCGGCGTTGCACTCCAGCAGCGTGGCGGCCTGCTCGGGCGTGCAGTCCTTCTGCTCGATGATACGCTCGATCTGACCATCGGCGCCCAGCTTGATGCGGCCGTAGCCGAAGGGATCGGGCGGGGTCATGGTCATGACGGTGCAGGCGAGCTCGCCGGTGGCGACGGTCTGCGCGAACTTGGCGACGGTGTCGGCGGTGATGAGCGGCAGATCGCCGTTGAGCACGACGACGGGGCCTTGCGCGATGCCGCAGGCCTCGAGCGCGACCTTCACGGCGTGACCGGTGCCCAGGCGCTCGGTCTGCTCGACGCACTCGACCTTGGTGGCGCTGCTGGCGTAGGCGCCGTCGATCAGGGCGCGCATCTCGTCGGCGTGGCTGCCGATGACGACAACGACGCGGCTGCAGCCGGCCTTGATGGTGGCGTCGACGATCCACTGAACCATGGGCTTACCCAGGATCTTGTGCGAAACCTTGCAGTGGTTCGACTTCATGCGGGTGCCCTCGCCGGCAGCGAGGATAATTGCGGTTGCGTCCATGTGATCTCCTGTTACGTTATAGAGACGTGTGTTTGGAAACGATACACGGCGCAATATGATACCGCAGGCATATGTTGAGCGCGTAGCGATTGGTTTGCGGCGGTTGAGGCTTGCGCCGCCGGCGTGGTGTTTGCACTGCTTGCGCGCGGCGTTGGCGGTGCTGCGGAGCTGTCGTTTGAGCGAGGGGACGGGGGTGCCCGTGGACAACATACAGGAGGAGTTTGTCGGCGAGCCCGTCGCGGCGTTCTCGATGTCGCATCCGGCTGTGCCGGCACTCTATATAGTGCTGACGCTGGGGCTCACCATGTTCTCGATGCAGCCGGTGCTGATTGCGCTGTCGCTTGCGGGCGGGCTGGCGTATGGATTTGCGACGCGTGGGGCTGCCCGCACGCTGGGCGCACTCCGCTGGCAGCTGCCGGTGATTTTGATTATCGCGCTGGTCAATCCGCTGTTTAGCGCCTCGGGCTCGACGGAGTTGTTCCGTATTGGTATGCGCGCGGTGTATCTGGAAAGCATGGTATACGGCCTGTGCATGGGCGGGCTGTTTGTGGCGAGCGTGCTGTGGTTTGAGGCCGCGGCGTCGATGCTCGAATACGACAAGGTACTCGCACTGTTAGGCAATGCCGCACCGGTGATCGCGCTCATGATCTCGATGTGCATGAGGCTTATTCCGCAGTTTTTGCGCCGCGGTCGTACGGTGCTGGCGGTGCAGGATGCGATTGATGTGCCGGGCCGCGCGCCGGCCGGCCCCGTGCGCTCGCGCCTGCGGGCATCGAGTGTGTTGATGGGCTGGGGCATGGAAGATTCGCTGGAGCGTGCGGACGCGATGCGCTCGCGCGGGTGGGGTGCCGCGACGCGTCGTACGACGTATGCGCGGTATCGGCTGGGGCGCAGCGACGTTGCCGCGCTGGTCGGGCTCGCGCTGTTTGGTGCTGCCGCGGTGGCCGTGGCGGCGACCGCGATGACGCAGTATTCGTTTTATCCGCAGCTCTCGGTGCCGGCGCCGTGGCCGGGCTATGTCGTGTACGTTGCCTGGATGGTGCTGCCTTGCGCGTTGCACGCGATTGATGAGAAGAGGTTTGGCTGATGGCTCGGTTGGATAGGAGCTCGGCGGCGGGTGAGGCATATGGCTCGGCCGCGCCGGCGATTGAGGTGCGGAGCCTGAGCTTTGCCTACCCCGATGCTGATGCTGCGGTGCTCGAGGGGCTCGACTGGTCTGTTCCCCAAGGTGCATTTGCGCTGCTTGTTGGCGGTACCGGATCGGGTAAGTCGACGCTGCTGTCGCTGCTCAAGCCCGAGATCGCTCCGGCGGGCGAGCGCACTGGCGATACGCGCGTGCTGGGCGAGAACGTTGCCGACATGGACGTGCGGGCATCGGCGGAGCGCGTGGGTTATGTGTTTCAGGATCCCGAGAACCAGATTGTGTGCGACACCGTGTGGCACGAGATGGCGTTTGGCCTAGAGAATCTGGGTGTGTCGCGCGACGAGATGCGCCGCCGTGTTGCCGAGACCAGCTATTTCTTTGGTCTGGAGGACTGGCTTCATCGTGATGCCGATACGCTTTCGGGTGGCCGCAAGCAGCTGCTGTCGCTTGCCGCCGTCCTGGCGCTGCGTCCGCGTGTGCTGCTACTCGACGAGCCCACGTCTCAGCTCGATCCCGTTGCTGAGAAGAATTTTCTGCACGCGCTGTTTCGTGTGAATCGCGAGCTGGGCTGCACGGTTGTTGTGGCGACGCATCAGCCGCGCCCAATGCTCGAATACGCGACGTGTGCGTACCGGATTGAGGACGGTCGCGTGCGCGAGGTGGCGGATATGGCTTCTTTGGGACGCCGAGAATCGCTGTTTTCCGATGACATGTTGGGGTGGGGTGCCATCCGATGTGCAAAAAACGGAGTATTCAGCAGGCGTGAGGACAATTTGGGCTCTCTGGAGCTGCCCGGGGACATATCGAGCGCGAAAAAAAGTTCGGAATTGGACAAATCGTCAAACTTTGTGGCGCAAACGTCGCTCGAGAACGGCTCGGAAGCCTTTCCGCGCACGGATGGAAGCAGAATACTCCAAAAAATGCACGGCGGGTCGGCTACCACCCTGTCGGAAGGCTGGTTTCGCTACGATCGCGCGGGCGGTTGGGTGCTGCGCGGGCTCGCTGCGTCGTTTTCGGCTG
This sequence comes from uncultured bacterium, assembly GCA_905216175.1. Classification (GTDB taxonomy): domain Bacteria; phylum Actinomycetota; class Coriobacteriia; order Coriobacteriales; family Coriobacteriaceae; genus Collinsella. The sequence goes on from CAJMSV010000008.1 coordinate 15,140, forward strand.
GCGCGGTGCATGCGGTTGTGGGCGGTAACGGATGCGGTAAGTCGACGATGCTCTCGGTGCTGGCGAAGACCGCCAAGCTGCAGCGCGGCCGCATGGTGCGCGGAGCGGCCTCGGCGGCGCTGCTGCCTCAGAATCCCAAAGCATTGCTGGTTGCCGAGACGGTTCGCGATGAGCTGATGGAATGGGCCTCGACCTGCGGATATGACGAGAACTTGGCGCTGGAGCGTGCGGCGCAACTGGGATTGGACGGCCTGGAGACGCGCCACCCCTACGACCTCTCGGGCGGACAGCGCCAGCTGCTCGCACTGACAAAGCTGCTGCTGCTCGGCCCCGAGCTGCTGCTGCTTGACGAGCCCACGAAGGGCTTGGACCTGGAGAGCCGCCGCATCATCGCCCGCGCCCTGCGTGACCATGCGAAGGCTGGCGGCACCGTCATCATGGCCACGCACGATCTGGATTTTGCCGAGCAGGTAGCCGACGACGTCGTCATGATGTTTGACGGCGAGATTGCCTGCATGGAGCCGCCGGCCGACTTCTTTGCCGACAACGTGTTCTATAGGGCGTGATGGGATGACGGACTGTCGTTTCTCGCGCTTGCTTGCAAAACTGGAAATCCCGCTGCTGCTGGCGGTGCCAGCCGTGATGGCTGCGGCGTTGCTGTCGGGTGTTGAGCAGGCAGCGTTGGCCATGCTGGTTGTGGTGGCGCTGGTGCTCGCGCTGTTCTTTGCGGGTTACGAGGCATCTCGTCCGGGTTTGCGCCAGATTATGCCCACGCTGGTTCTGGCAGCATTGGCCGCGGCGGGGCGCATCTTGTTTGGCCCCATTCCCGACTTTAAACCCGTGAGTGCCATCGCCATTATCGCGGGGGCGACGCTTGGTCGCCGCAATGGTTTTATGGTCGGTGCGTTGGCGGCGCTGACCAGCAATTTCTTTTTTGGGCAGGGCATGTGGACGCCGTGGCAGATGTATGCCTGGGGGCTCGTGGGATACGTTGGCGGTGCGCTGGCGCATGCCGGCGCTTTTGATCGCGCCGATGGCACCGTGCGTATGCCGGCGCTGCTGGCGTACGGCTTTGCGTCGGGCCTGCTCTATGGCGTCGTGATCAACGCGTATGACATCATTGGTTTTGTACAGCCGCTTACTTGGGCGGGTGCCGCGGCGCGTCTTGCCACGGCAGTGCCGTTCGATATTACGCATGGCCTTGCGACCTGCGTGTTTTTGGCCGCCTTGTACAAGCCTTGGTGTCGCCGCATTAACCGTGTCGTCGTGAAATACGGGCTGTAAGGCATTTCGCATTCCCTCACGAACTTGCGGTGGAATAGTTCTCGTTTTTGGCTATTTGCTGCCCAAACAGGAACTATTCCACCGCAACTTATAGGGGGAGAGGGGTCACATGATCTGTTTTCCTCTGTCCCCCAGGAATTGCTTGGCGCTAGAGCTCTAGCGTGAGGGTGACGGGGCAGTGGTCGCTGCCGAAGATATCGCCGCGGATACCGGTGTCGCGCACGGTATTGGCGATTGAATCACTTACCAAGAAGTAATCGATGCGCCAGCCGGCGTTGTTCTTGCGGGCATTAAAGCGATAGCTCCACCAGCTGTAGACGCCCTCGACGTCTGGATTAGCCGTGCGCCAGGTATCGGTAAAGCCGGCGTTGAGCAGCTCGGTAAACTTGCCGCGTTCTTCGTCCGAAAAGCCGGCGTTGCCGCGGTTGGACTTGGGGTTCTTAAGGTCGATCTCCTCGTGCGCCACGTTAAAGTCGCCGCAGGTCACGACGGGTTTGCCACTCTCGCGCTCAAGCGCGCTCAAAAAGCCGCGATAGGCATCATCCCAGGCCATGCGCACGTCGATGCGGGCGAGTTCGTTTTGCGCGTTGGGAGTGTAGACATCCACAAACCAGAACTTGTCGAACTCCAACGCGCAGACGCGGCCCTCGGTTGCGGCTTGGGCGACGAGCTCGGCCGCCTCGCCCTCGCCGGCGTAGGGTAACAGCGCGTCGGCGTGCAGCACGCGCAGCGGTTCCTGGCGGCTAAAGACCGCAGTGCCCGAATAGCCTTTACGCTCGGCGTAGCTCCAGGTTTGGCGATAGCCGGGCAGGTCAATATCAACCTGGCCTTCTTGCAACTTGGTCTCTTGCAACGCCAGGATATCGACGTCGAGTTCTTGCGCGATCTGGATAAAGCTCGGGTCCTTTTTGAGCACGGCGCGCAGGCCGTTGACGTTCCACGAGGCGAAAGTGTAAGTCTGAGGCATGGTGTCCTTTCGACGGGGTTGGCAGGCTTAAGATTAGCGCAACAGGGGCGGTGGTGGGCACCGCGCGTGCTGACCCAAAGGCCGCATGCTGGGACATCGCCCGACGCTGCCCGACCAACAAGGACGGAGGACATATATGACGCAGGCGATAACGGACTCCAAACAGGCCTCCGCCGCGCTGGCGGAGCTGTTCGGCACCCACAAGCGCGTGGTCTTCTTTGGCGGCGCGGGCGTTTCCACGGCGAGTGGCATTCCCGATTTCCGCAGCGTGGACGGCCTATATCACCAACAGTTTGCCTACCCGCCCGAGACCATGCTCTCGCATAGCTTTTACGAGGTGCACCCGGCCGAGTTCTTCGACTTCTACCGCACCAAGATGATCGCGCTTGGCGCCAAGCCCAACCGCTGCCACACCAAGCTGGCCGAGCTGGAGCGCGCCGGCAAGCTAAATGCCGTGGTGACGCAAAACATTGACGGCCTGCATCAGATGGCCGGCTCACAGCGCGTGTTCGAGCTGCACGGATCGGTCCATCGCAACATTTGCCAGTCGTGCGGCGCGGTCTATAGCGCCGAGTGGATTTGCTCGCGCGAGCACGAGGACGCCGCGGGCGTGCCCGTGTGCCCCGCGTGCGGCGGGCGCATTAAGCCCGATGTGGTGCTCTACGAGGAGCCGCTCGATGAGCATGTGCTGACCGGCGCCGTTGCCGCCATCGCCGCGGCCGATGCCCTCATTGTGGGCGGGACCTCGCTCGTGGTGTATCCGGCGGCAGGCCTTACGCGATACTTTACCGGCGATACGCTGGCTATTTGCAATCTTGCTCCTACCGATCAGGATGCAAATGCCGACCTGCTGATTTCTTGCGACATCGCGGCCGCGTTTGCGTTCTAGCCCGCGTGCGCGGATACAATAGAAAGACTGAGTGCAAAGCGACCCCGCCGCCAGCTCCCCAAGCTCGGCGGCGTGGGCATTTTAGGAGGATGTTCATGGCGAACGACAGCAAGACATGGCGGTGCGGAAAGTACGAGCTCAGCTTTGACCGTCCGCGCATCATGGGCGTCCTCAACGTGACGCCCGATTCGTTTAGCGATGGCGGGGAGCACTTCGACCCGGATGCCGCCATCGAGTACGGCCTGGCGATGCTCGACGCCGGCGCCGACATCATCGACGTGGGCGGTGAGTCCACGCGTCCCGGCTTTACTCCGGTCAACCCCGACGAGGAGGCTCGCCGCGTGCTGCCCGTTGTGCGCGCGCTGGCCAAAGAGGGTGCCATCGTCTCGATCGACACGCGCCACGTGGCGGTTGCCAAGGCGGCCGTGCGCTGCGGCGCCTCGATCGTCAACGACGTGACCGGCTTCACCGATCCCAAGATGGTCGAGTTTGTTAAGACGAGCACCTGCGGCGTCATCGTAATGCACGCCGGCGAGGTCGCCGCGACCGCACGCACGCACGCAACGGTGCAGCTCGATACCTCGGCAGCGGCGTTTGTTGCCGAGAAGGCGCGCGAGGCGGCTGCCGAGGCCGCGCGTGAGGCCGAGAAGCCGGCTCGCCGCCGTCGCGGCAAGTTGCTGGGCGAGCCTAAGCCGGAGGCCAAGCTTCCGGGCGGCGTGGTGCAGCCCTCGTTGCCGTTTGGCGAACCGGAGCCCACGTCCGAGCCTTCAAGCGAGCAGGAGACGCCGGCCGCCGAGCAGGCTACTGCCGCCGAGACCGTCGCGCCCGCGCCCGAGGCCACGCCCGCAGCCACCGAGGCCGCACCGGAGTCCAATGACCGCCTGGCCGCCATGATGCGCCGCAGCGCCCGCCGCGAGGAAGCCTACGTGCCTACCTCGCAGCTCCGCCGCTTCACCCTGCCCGATTCGGCGCCCATCATGCGCCGCGTTATGGGCTTTCTGTCCGACCAGGCCCGCACGCTCATCCATGCCGGCGTGTCTCGCGACCGCATCTGCATCGATCCTGGCCCGGGCTTTGGTAAGTCGGCTAACGAGGACATCGTCATCCAGCGCGAGACTGCCAAGATGGCGTCACTGGGCTATCCGCTCATGTGCGCCGTGTCGCGCAAGCGTTTTGTGGGCGCTGTCTCGGGCGTGACCGAGGCCGCCGCGCGCGATGCCGCCACGTTTGGCGTGTGCCTGGGCGCCATCCAGGCCGGTGCCAACATCGTGCGCGTGCACGACGCCGCGGGTTTTGCGCAGTTCCTGAACGGCTACTGGGCGGTTGCCAAGCCGCAGCCGCGCCGCGCGTTTGTGGCCGTGGGCTCCAACCTGGGGCATCGCTGCGACAACATCCGCGCCGCACGCGACATGATCGCCGAGATTCCGCTCACCTGCGTGTCTAACTCCTCCAAGATTTACGAGAGCGAGCCTGCCTACGAGACGCGCCAGGACGCGTTTGCCAACGCCGTCATCGAGATCAAGACCGAGCTTGCGCCGCTGGTGCTGCTCGACGAGCTCATGAAGATCGAGGCCGAGCTGGGGCGCGACCGCTCCAAAAAGGCCAAGGCCAACGGTCCGCGCACCATCGACCTGGACCTGCTGTGGATGGACGGCGAGACCCACGGCGGCAAAAAGCTGCGCCTGCCGCATCCGCTGATCGGCGAACGCGATTTTGTGCTGGTGCCGCTCGAGGACTTGATGCACGACCCGGCTCGGTTCTTCCGCTACAACGGCGTCGAGGTCAAGGAGCCCGAGGACCGCGTGGGCCATATCGTGGGCGAATTGGGGCGTATGTAGATGATCGAGATGAATGCTGTTGCCGTCGGCACCGAGCTCGACGCGGCGCGTGACGCGGGCCGCGAGGGCGTGTCCGCGGGCTGGTGTGCGTGGAGCGCGGGCGATGCTTCGCTGACGTTTTCGCTGGTTGTGCGCCCCGATGTGAACATGCATGCCTTCCACGGCCTGCCGTTTGTGGCCGCGATGGGCATGATGGACGCGCTCGTGGGCACGGCCGCAACGCCGGGCCTGGGGCTTGCCGGCAAAGTGGGCATCCAGTGGCCGAGTGACATCGTGTGCGGCGCGCCCGCGTTTGAGACGTCGCTCGCGCGCGTCGCCGTCAACGGCGGTGCCGGTGCCGCGGGCATGTTCGGTGCCGTGACGGTGGATATTGAGCGTTCGGCGCTGAGCGAGCTTGGTGTGGACGTAGCTGACGAAGCGCTGGTCGAGACGCTGGCCGCCGCCGTGCTGGCCCGCGTGGACGCCTGGGCGGTTGTTGCCAACACGCCGCAAGGCGCCGCAGGGCCGCTGGCTCCCGTGCTGGGCGAGTACTTCGACATGGTGCCGCTGCTGGGCCGCCAAGTTGCGGCGGTGTCGCCCAACGGTTTGCCGTTTGCGGTCGGTGTGTTTGCGGGTCTGGACATCTGGGGTCGCGCGACCATCAAGACCGATGCCGGCGAGCAGGAGTTTCCGCCCGAGGCCGTGCGCAGTCGCGGGCTGTAGCGCGGGGCGCCAGCGCTCAAAGATAACGATGGCAACAAGACCCTTCTCGGCCTGTGCCGGGGAGGGTTTCGCCTATCTGAGGAATAGGCTTGGCGAGCATTTGCGGGGACTGTGGCATCGGGCGTGCTCGACTTAAGCCCCTGCTCTATCCCAGCTCCTGCATGCGGCGGTAGATTTCGCAGATACCCTTGATGGTGAGCTGTCCGTCGACCACGTCGAAGGCATCGGTCGAATCGGCGACGATGCTGGCGAGACCGCCCGTGGCGATAACAGTGGCGTCCTCGCGCCCCAGCTCGCGCTTCATGCGCGCGACCAGGCCCTCGGCCATGGCGGCGGCGCCCATCACGGCGCCGACCTTGATGCACTCCTCGGTATCGCGGCCGATGGCGTGCTCGGGTGCCTCGAGCGGCACACTGGCGAGCTTGGCGGCACGGGCGGCAAGCGCGTCCATGGAGATGCGGATGCCCGGCGCAATCGCCCCGCCAATGTAATAACCGTCCCCATCGATGACGTCGATATTGGTCGCGGTGCCAAAGTCCACCACGATTGCCGGCGCGCCGTAGAAAGTTTCGGCCGCAACGGCGTTAGCGACGCGATCGGCGCCTACGGCCTGGGGACGCGCCGCGCGCAGCTTGGTCACCGCGGCCGTCTGCGGCCCGATGACGATGGCGTCCGCGGCAATGCGGTCGGCCACGGCGTGCCACTCGCGCGAGAGCTGCGGCACCACGCCCGCAAAGGCGATCGCGTCGACCGCATCGAGCGAAAGGCCGTACATCTTAAAGAAACCCATCAGGCGCACATGGATCTCGTCGGCGGTATAGGAGCGGTCGGTGGGCATGCGCCACGACTGCACCAGCTCGTCTCCGTCAAACAGGCCCATGGCCGTCTGCGTATTTCCCATATCGATAGCGAGCAGCATGTCTACTCCCGGTGTTGGCATAAAAGGACGCGCACCATTGTATACGTGCCGTCGACGGCGCTCGGCTGCGATTCGTTTACGGTGATAGGGGCTGAGGGGTTTTAAATATGAAGGAATTATGCTCTACGAGATTTTCCTTGCCGTTTACCGAACTCCCGCGTAATATTCTTTCTTGCGCACATGAGGCGCCCAGACATTGCGGGGTGGAGCAGTCTGGTAGCTCGCCGGGCTCATAACCCGGAGGTCGTAGGTTCAAATCCTGCCCCCGCGACCAAGAACTTGCAGCTCGTCGGCCTAGCCGGCGAGCTTTTTTGTTATTCCGGGACCGTGTTTTCGGTCCAATTCTCGGCCTCTCAAACAAAATCTCGACCTGTAACATCTAGACCCGATTTGGGCGGCTAGGTGTTACAGATCGAGATATACCGGTGGGTTGGGTCGTGTTTGTCTAAATCTGTAACACGAGGGACGGATTTCGCCGAGTAACTGTTACAGACTGAGATTTTCTGGCAGGCAGGTCCCGTTTGTCTCGATCTGTAACGGGTAGGGGCCAAAAATGGGTCTAGATGTTACAGATCTAGATTGTTGAGGATGAGGTGAGAGGAATGTCTCGATCTGTAACAGTAAGACCCGGTTTTTGCTGAGTAACTGTTACAGATTGAGATAAACCGACGGGCCGCCCCGCCCATCCCCATCCACCTGCCGCTACCTGCTGTCCGCCGATTTCCGTTGCGCTGTTGTATTCCCATGCCATATCCTCTAGACAACTACGCGGCATCATCGCCGCCGCGCCTACAAGAGAGGAATGTTCATGACCGCACCTGCATCCAAGCTGCTCCAGCCCATTACGGTTGGCCCCCTTGAGCTCAAGAACCGTATTATGTTCCCGCCGCTGACCACCGGCTACGAGGAGCGCGACGGTTCCATTGGCGAGCGCAGCCTGGCTTTTTACGAGCGCCTGGCCCGTGGCGGCGTGAGCTACATCGTCATCGGCGACGTCGCTCCCGTCATGACCGCGAGCCCCACGCCCAAGCTGGCAACCGACGCCCAGATCCCCACGTTTAAGGCCCTGGCCGACGTCGTCCACAAGCACGGCGCCAAGGTCGCGCTGCAGCTGTTCCACCCCGAGTACGATGTGCCCGGTGTCGGCCGCATGGTCATGGGATCCATGGCCGCCGCCAAGGCCGCGCAGGAGGCCAAGGCCGCCGGCGACGAGGAGGCCTTTGCCGCCAAGATGGCCGAGTCCAACGAGATCCGCAACCAGGCCTACGCCAAGCTGCACCACGACATGCAGCACTTTGTGAACGAGGCGAGTGTGGAGCAACTCACCCAGATCAAGGAGGCCATCGCTGCCTCGGCCGCTCGCGCACAGCAGGCCGGGATCGATGCCATCGAGGTCCACGGCGACCGCCTGGTGGGTTCGCTGTGCTCGGCCATCCTCAACCAGCGCACCGACGAGTACGGTGGTTCGTTCGAGAACCGCGTTCGCTACGCGCTGGAGGTCGTCGCTGCCATTAAGGAAGCCGCGCCGCAGCTGATGGTGGAGTACAAGCTCCCCGTGATTATGGAGAACCCCGACGGCACGCCGCGCGGCAAGGGCGGCCTGCAGCCCGACGAGGCCTGCGAGTTTGCCAAGCTGCTTGAGGGCGCGGGCATCGACATGATCCAGGTCGCGCAGGCCAACCACACCGGCAACATGGGCGACACCATTCCGCCCATGGGCGCCATGCCCTACAACTGGACGCTGTCCGTGGCCGAGCGCGTCAAGGCCCTGGTCTCCGTGCCGGTGGCAACCGTCGGCCGTGTTGTCTCGGTCGAGGCCGGCGAGAAGATTCTGGAAGACGGCGCCGCCGACATCATCGCCTATGGCCGCTCGCTCATGTGCGACCCCGACATTGCGCTGAAGGCCGCCACGGGTGAGCCCATCCGCGAGTGCCTCAACTGCAACAAGGGCTGCGTCGACGCGATTCAAAATCGCAAGTACATCTCGTGCGTGCTCAATGCCGAGAACGGCGACGAGGCGACCATCGCCATTAAGCCGGGCGAGGGCGACAAGAAGATCGCCGTGGTGGGCGGCGGCATCGCCGGCCTGGAGGCCGCACGCGTGGCGGCCAAGCGCGGCTACGACGTGACCATCTACGAGGCGAGCGATCATCTGGGCGGCCAGATTGTGCTGGCGGCTGCGCCTCCGCGCAAGGACGAGATCATGCGCTCGGTCGAGTACTACGAGAAGATTCTGCCTGGCCTGGGCGTGAAGGTCGAGCTCAACCACGTCGCTACCGCTGAGGACCTCAACGCCGCCGACGCCGCGATTGTGGCCGTGGGCGCGCACGACGTGGTCATCCCCGTTCCGGGTGCCGACTCGGACAAGGTCGTCTCGAGCTGGGACGTGCTGGCCGGCAAGGTGGAGCTCAGCGGCCGCGTCGCCGTCATTGGCGGTGGCCTGGTGGGCACCGAGACTGCCGAGTACCTGCTGCAGCGCGGCTGCGAGGTGGCGATCGTCGAGATGCTCGACAAGATTGCCGCGGGCGAGTCCGAGACCATTCTGCCGCTGATTATGAGCGACTTTGCCGAGCACAACGTTGAGCAGCACGTGAAGACCCGCCTGACCGCCATTACCGACGAGGGCGTGGAGGCTGTTCGCACCACCGAGGACGGCGCCGAGGAGCCGGTGAAGATCGCCTGCGATTACGTGGTGATGGCCGTGGGCTCCAAGGCCAACGCGTTTGACCTGGACGGCGTGACGGTGCCCGTGACCTGCGTAGGCGACTGCTCGGGCGAGCGCACTGCCGACATCGCGAGCGCCATTCGCACGGCATATCACGCGGCCAACGAGCTGTAGTTGAACATCGCGGCCAGGCGGGGCGGTAGCACGGATCTGTCTCGCCCGGCTGTGTCCCGTCGGGTGTCAACCGGTGCGGGGCCTGCAAGCGCAGCAGGTCCCGCCCTTTTTGTTTTGCTCCGGTGGATGGCAATGCGAGGTAATCATGAGGAGTGAGGACGTCTACTGCCTTGCTGATCACTCAAAATTATTGGGGGAGGGGTTAATAACCATATTCTCTATACCAAAGGACATATAAGAGATGCCAATTTTGTTGACAAGCGAATGACGATTAGCTGCGAGTCAGCAACCAGCGTAAATAATCGATAAAGAAATGTCGTAATTTGGTGCCAAATGCCCAGATAACGCCGCGTCTACTTTAATTAACTGCTTTGAGCAAACGCTAAAATGCTACTATCTAACTTGCACGTAAGAAAGCAGATTAACGGTTAAGGCTAAGAAGTGGCAGGTATGTCGGAAGCAACTAGGACTCGCACGCATGCGCCCGAGGTTAGGCAGCGCGCCGTCGAGATCCTTCAAGAGGGGGTCGGTCATCGCGCCCTCGCCGCGGAGCTTGGCATTCCCCAGCCCACGGCTCGTCAGTGGGCCCGCGCGTATGCCGTGGGCGGTGCCGACGCCGTTCTCAATGCCGGTTCGCATCATCACACCTATTCGTACGACGTAAAGCTCGCTGTGGTTAAGGACCGTCTGGAAAACGGCTTGACGGTTCGCGAGGCCATGATCAAGCACAAGATTCCCAGCGAGTCTTCGGTCAAGGCTTGGTGCCGTCAGTACCGCGAGAGCGGTGAGGCCGCACTGGTCGATAAGCCGCGCGGTCGCAAGCCGCGCGTTAAAAAGGCGGAATAGCAAACGGGATGGTGCGCCCATAGGGGCGCATTTTTCTTGCCGCGCCAACTTTTTGGACCGGCGCGAGCCTGTCGGGACATCCTCCAACGTGGCCAATAAACCGCGCGCAGTGGCCCGCGCGCCTGTCGCTGCGATAGGGGAGCGTCGCCCCACTGCTCCAAAGCGGACGTGCCCTTACCCCGTACGCCTAAAACTCCCCAGTTGACCGAAAACCTGCCGCCGCTGCTCCTCAATTGAGCTATAACGTTAAACAATTGCAGCGTTTTTGCATGGGGGAGTGATGGTATGACGCTACTGTATTTCCTTACCCTGTTTCCGCTGGTACCGGCGCTGGGCATGCTGCTCGCGCGCGGTGACCGCGCCCGCGATGCGGTGGGGCTCATAGGTTCCGGCATTATTATGGCGGTGACAGTTGTAGTCGCCGTCATGTTTTTTGGCACGGGTCCGCAGAGCTTTGAGGTTGCCCCCGGCACCTCGCATGTGCTCTCGATCATCAGCTCCGTCATCGACGTCATCCTGTGCGCCGTAATCCTGTACAACGCGTACAAATATAGGAACGCGCTCGCCACGGTGCTCGGCATAGTCCAGCTGGTGGGCTCGTTCGCCTTTGCAGCCATGACGCTGCCCGCGGTCGAAGCCGTCACGGCGACGCCGCTCTACCTGGACTACATGAGCGTGATCATGGTCCTCGCCGTCGGCATTGTTGGCAGCCTCATCTGCGTGTATGCCTTGGGTTATATGAAGGACTTCCAGGCCCACGACGAGCACGAGGCCGCACTGCGCGGGCAGACCGCGCCCGACCGTCGCCCGCAGTTCCTGGCGCTTATGTTCCTGTTCCTCTCAGCCATGTTCGTCATCGTGACGAGCGACAACCTTGAGTGGCTGTTCTGCGGCTGGGAAATCACCACCGTGTGCTCGTTCCTCATGATTGGCTACACGCGCACGCCCGAGGCCATCAAGAACGCCTTTACCCAGATCATCCTTAACATGCTGGGCGGCATCGCGTTTTTGGCGGGCCTTATGTTTCTGCACGTTAACGGCATGCCGCTGACCATCTCGGGCATGATCGAGCTTTCCGGCGCCGGAACCGCGCAATCCGCGCTGCTGGTGATGCCGGTCGTTCTGTTGTCGCTCGCCGCACTCACCAAGGCCGCACAGATGCCGTTCCACACTTGGCTGCTGGGTGCCATGGTTGCCCCCACGCCCACGAGCGCCCTGCTGCACTCGTCAACCATGGTCAAGGCCGGCGTGTTCCTGATGGTCAAGCTGAGCCCGCTCTATGCCATCTATCCCGTGACCGGCTTTATGGTCACGAGTGTGGGTGCCATCACGTTTTTGCTCGCTGCCCTCATGGCCATCTCGCAGAGTAACGCCAAACGCGTGCTCGCATTCTCCACCATTTCCAACTTGGGCCTCATCAGTGCCTGCTTGGGTGTCGGCGCGCCCGAGGCCGTATGGGCGGCCATCTTCCTGATCCTGTTCCACACGGTGGCAAAGTCGCTGCTGTTCCTGTGCGTGGGTACCGCCGAGCATCATATCGGCAGCCGCGATATCGAGGACATGGACGGCATGTTCAGCCGCATGCCGCACCTGACGCGCCTGATGATGCTGGGCATCATGGGCATGTTTGTGGCGCCGTTTGGCATGCTCGTGTCCAAGTGGGGTGCCCTGGTGGCGTTTGCGCAGACTGGCAACGTGCTCATGATCATGGTGCTGGCCTTTGGCTCGGCTGCGACGTTCTTCTTCTGGGGCAAGTGGCTTGCCAAGCTTTCGGGCGTCGACCCTACGGCTCAAAACGTTGAGGTCAATGTCCATAAGACCGAATGGGTGGCACTCAACACCATCGCCGCGCTGCTGATTCTGTGCTGCGTGGCGTTCCCGGTTATCTCGAGCGGTCTGGTGTCGCCTTACTTGGCCATGGTGTTTGGCCGCGTGCCGTACGTTATCGGCAAGGATGCCATGTATCTGATGGTGGTTATCGTGGCGTTTATCGCTGTGGTGCTGCTGACTTCATTCCGCGTGAGCAACAAACCGCACGTAAACGTATATCTTTCGGGCGTGGGAACCGATAAATATCGCCATTTCCGCGGCTCGATGGGTCGCGAGGTAAAGGCCGAAAAGCGCAATTGGTACTCGGAGGACGCCCTTGGCGAGAAGCGTATTGGCCCCGCGGGCAGCGTCGTGTGCTGCAGCATTATCTTGTTTGTGCTGCTGTGTTGCGCGTGGATTGGGCCCGAGCGGCTTGCCATGAGCGCGCCCTCGGTGCTGCGCGGCAAGTATTTCGAAGGCTCGGGCGTCGTGGGCATTTTTATTGGCACCGTGGCGTTTGCCCTGCTGGCGCCGCTTGTGGGCGGCCTGATCGACGGCCTCGACCGCAAACTTTCGGCCCGCATGCAGGGCCGCGTGGGCCCGCGCCTGCTCCAGCCATTCTACGACGTTGCCAAGCTGCTGCGCAAAGCCCCTGCCAGCGTAAACACCATGGACGATACCTATATGGCGTGCGCGCTCATCTTTACCGTGGTGGGCGGTGGCATCTTTGTGTCGGGCTCCAACACGCTGCTGTGCGCTTTTATGGTGACGCTCGCCGCGATCTTTGTGGTGCTGGCGTCCGCCTCGACGCAAAGCCCGTTTGCCCAGGTTGGCGCCGATCGTGAGTTGCTGCAGGTTATGAGCTACGAGCCCGCCGTTCTGCTGATGAGCGTGGGCCTGTATCTTGCCACCGACAGCTTCGATTCCATTGCCGTGACGGGGCAGTCGGCCCCCATCATCGTGTACAGCGCACCCATTTTCCTCGCGCTGCTCGCGGTACTCACCATCAAGCTGCGCAAGTCGCCGTTTGACCTTTCGTACTCGCATCACGCGCATCAGGAGATCGTCCAGGGCGTCGCCACCGAGATGAGCGGCGGCACGCTGGCCAAGATGACCCTTATGCACTGGTGCGAGACCGTGCTGTTTTTGATGTGGGTGGGCATGTTCTTTGTCTGGGACAACCCGGTGAGCTGGGTCGTAGCCCTGGTCGTGATGGCCGCGACGTACTTTGTCGAGGTGCTGATCGACAACACCTTCGCACGCAGCACCTGGCGCAGCTGCTTTAAGCTCGGCTGGGGCGTGGCGCTGGTGTTTGGCCTGCTCAACCTTATGCCCATCCTCGTCGACGTGTTTATTTAGGAGGCGGCATTCATGGATCATAAAATGTCGCGCTCGCCGTGGGTTATTCATTACGACGGCTCGAGCTGCAACGGATGCGATATCGAGGTGCTGGCCTCGCTCACGCCACTGTTCGACGCGGAGCGCTTTGGCGTGGTCAACACCGGCAACCCCAAGCATGCGGACATCTTTTTGGTGACGGGGTCGGTCAATGCCCAGAACCTGCCTGTCGTGCGCCAGATCTACAACCAGATGCTCGAGCCCAAGTGCGTGGTGGCCTGCGGTATCTGCGCGTGCTCGGGCGGCGTGTTCCGCGATGCGTATAACGTGATCGGCGGCGTGGACCGCGCGATTCCCGTGGATGTGTACGCGCCCGGGTGCGCCATTCGCCCCGAGACGGTGATCGATGCCATCGTGGAGGCGTGCGGCATCCTGGACCAGAAGGAGGCCGTGATGCGCGCTGGTGGTGACCCGCTTACCGTGGGCGGCGCCGCTACCTGGGACGGTGGCGTTGAGCTGGGCGAGGACGGGTTTGTGGCTGCGGTGGCCGGGACTGATGGTGCCGGTGACTTGCCTGCCGGGGAGCCCGCCTCTGCAAAGGAGGCCGAGTAATGCAAAAGGCAATCTACACCACCGTCGGGATCGATGAACTGTTGCCGTATGTGCAGGCGCTCAAGGGCGTCGGCGCGCGCTTTGTGCAAATGCACACCGAGCGCAACGTCGACGACGGTACGTATCGCCTGGTCTATACGTTTATCAACGTTTGTGCTGCTCGGGAGCATATCGCGCAGGACGGCAGCTATGCGATCGAGAACCTGGTGGTTGAGGGAATTGATCAGTACCAGGAGATTCCGTCCATCAGCTCGTATTACCCCGCGGTATTCCCGTTTGAAAATGAGGCCCACGACCTGTTTGGTCTTGCCATCACCGATATGCAGATCGACTTTAAGGGCTTTTTCTACCAGGTTTCGACTGCCGAGCCCATGAGCGTTATCACGCCCGAGGTGAAGGCCGCGCGCGAGAAGGCCATGAAGGTCCGCGCGGCTGCCGAGGCCAAGGCGCGCAAGGCCGCTGCCGAGAAGGCCGCCGCGGCTGCGGCTGCTGCAGGGGAGAGCGCTGCGAGCGCCGGCGATGCCGCGGGCGCCGCTGCTCAGCCCACTGCGGCTGCCGGCTCCGATGCTCAGCACGATGAAGCTGCTGCGAAGGCCGCGCTCAAGGCTGCCGAGATGGAGGCAAAGCTCGCCGCCATGGATCCCGAGAAAGCTGCCAAGGTCCGTGCGGCGCTTGCCGCCAAGGCTGCCCGCGACAAGCAGAAAAAGGAGGCGTAAGGTCCATGGCACATCGCTCCGTAATTCCGTTTGGCCCGCAGCACCCGGTGCTGCCCGAGCCGCTTCATCTGGACCTGGTGATCGAGGATGACCGCGTCATCGAGGCAATTCCGCAGATCGGTTTTGTGCACCGCGGACTCGAGAAGCTCACCGAAAAGCGTGACATGCACCAGTTTGGTTACATCGCCGAGCGCATCTGCGGTATTTGCGCCGTGGGTCACAGCTGCGGCTATGCCAGCGCCTGCGAGCGCATGCTCGACATCGAGGTGCCCGGCCGCGTGCAGTATATCCGCACCATTCTGCACGAGCTTTCGCGCATTCATTCGCACCTGCTGTGGCTGGGCCTGCTCGCCGATGCCTTTGGCTTCGAGGCGCTGTTCTATCGTTCGTGGACCCTGCGCGAGCAGATTCTCAAGATCTTCGAGAGCACCTGCGGCGGCCGCGTGATCCTTTCGATTAACGAGATCGGCGGCCTTAAGCACGATATTGAGGACTCCGAGCTAGCGGGCATTGTTCAGACGCTCGATGCCATGCGTCCTGACTACGAGGCCCTGGTGCATACGTTTTTGGACGACAACAGCTGCGGCGAGCGCCTGCATGGCGTGGGCGTGATCAGCAAGAAGGACGCGCTGGAGCTTTCGATGGTCGGTCCGTTTGGGCGCGCCTCGGACGTGGACTATGACGTGCGCATGTTCGGTGACAGCGCCTATGCGGACCTGGCTGCGTTTGAGCCCATCGTTGCTACCGATGGTGATTGCTATGCCCGCTGCCAGGTGCGTTGCGCCGAGGTCACGCAGGCCATGGACATCATTAAGGAGCTTGTGGGCAAGATTCCGCACGACGGTATCGGCGGGCGCACCAGGCTTACGCCGGCCGACGGCGCGCGCGGCGAGGTTGTGATTGAGCAGCCGCGCGGCGAGGCGTATTACTATGTGCGCGGCAACGGCACCAAGAACCTGGACCGTTTTCGCGTGCGCACGCCGACGTCGCAGAACCTGGCGGGTCTGACGCATGCACTGCAGGGCGTGCTCCTTGCCAACGTGCCCATGATTATCCTGACCATCGACCCCTGCATTAGCTGCACGGAAAGGTAGGCGCGGCATGAGTTTGCTGACATTTGCCAAGACGGCCTTGGGTTCTATGGTCAAGCAGCCGGTAACGGTGTGCTATCCGCAGGAGAAGCTCGCGGCGCCCGAGCGCCTGCGCGGGCACATCGTTAACGACATGGACGTGTGCATTTGCTGCGGCATGTGCGCGCGTCGCTGCCCGGCGGGCGCGCTCGCAGTCGATCGCAAGGGCGGAACGTGGTCGATCGACCCGTATGCCTGCGTGGTGTGCGGCGAGTGCATCGAGAGCTGCCCCAAACACTGTCTGACTATGGACACCGCCCGCACTCCAGTTGCGGCGGATAAGACTCCCACGGTAGAAACCAAACCGGAATAGAGCTGGAATAGGGGCCGGTGGGGCAAAAATGCCCCACCGGCCCCGCGCGCAGGCGCGCGGTTAAGCCTCCACGAGCAAAACTATGCCGGATTACGGGGCTGAATAGCGAACCTCCGACCATATCGAAAATTGCAAAAACAAAACCGCAGGTAGATAGCCTACCGTTTTTCAAAAAATGAGGGTATGGATGAGGGTCCCGACTTTAGCCCCGTAATCCGGCATAGTTTTGAAATGGCGCCATATCCGTAACGGCCCTTGAGCTCCCGTGGACAGAGGGAAACGGATCATTTTGGCCTTGCGAGGGCTGCCACGTGGCCCGTCTGCCACGAAATGCGCCCATCTACTACGTTTGGGCTGCTACCCTCAACCATGGCGAACAGCGCAAAAACAAAACCGCAGGTAGAACGCCTGCGGTTTTTCATGAAACGCGGTTGTGGTCGGGGGTATCGGGTCAAACGTAGTAGATGGGCCAGTTTCGTGGCGAGCACCACCAATTGATCCCCCGGGAAGGAGGAAAGCGGATCATTTTTGCCTGATGGCACCGAGTCGCACCTGTTTTCCTTCGAAAACGCCGTGTCTCAACTTTGGTGAGACATTTGTCTCACGCCCAAAACAGAATCTGGAACATGTGTCACCTGCCCAAATTGTGTCTCATTTCGTAACTTTAGGCTGTTGCAAGGTCTGAGACCGCGAGAAGGGAGACGCGATGAGTAAGTACACGAGGGGTCTCTTGGCGGTGATACTTGCCGTAGTGCTGGTATTGCCAGCTGCAGCATTTGCCATGCTGCCCGAGGCCAACGCCAGGTCCAGCACCGGAATGGACGGGCCGACAGTAAGCGGAACGGTCGTCGACCCCGATACCAGCGGACGCTGGGAAATCTGGGCAGCCGGCCACGGCGGTAATAAAGTAACAACCCAAAACGTCGGCCGAATCTGGACCGACAAGACGGTCAAGGCAACCGGGGAAAACGAAGAGTCGGACTTTTTGACCACGCTTTCGGCGATGTCCTCGACGTCTAATTCAACCGTGACAGTCACCACGCCACTCGACATCGTGATGGTGCTGGATGCTTCTGGCTCGATGGATGATCCTATGGGTGGCAGAGATTCCACCAAGCGTATCGATGCACTGAAGAGCGCTGCGAACAGCTTTATCAATACCATCGCCAAACAAAACGAGGCTATCGAGGGCGTTGATAGGCAGCATAGGGTTGCCATTGTTAAGTTTGCGGGCGAGAAGTCCAACAATATCGGCAACAATATGTATCGCGACGGAGGGTACTCCTACAATTACACCCAGGTTATGAAAGAATTGACCTACTGTTCCGGCAGCAATGCGGATGATCTCAAGAAGAATACAATTAATAAAATTCAGCCTGCCGGCGCCACGCGCGCCGACTATGGCCTAGAGCTGGCCGAGAAAATCACTACCACTTATGGCCGCAAAGATGCCAAGAAGATTATTGTGTTCTTTACCGACGGCACGCCAACGAGCTACAGCGAGTTTGATTCTGGCGTCGCCGACGCTGCCGTGACGGCTGCCAAGAACATGAAGGACAGCAAGGCCACCGTTTATACCATCGGCATCTTTAGTGGAGCGCACCCCGCTGACGATCCCTCGAAAGAGGGGACAAGCGACGTCAACAAGTTTATGCACGCCGTGTCGAGTAATTATCCCGATGCTACGTCGTATGCGAGCGACGAGCTTGGCACACGCGCGGAAAACTCCGACTACTACAAGTCGGCGACCAATGCCGAAGAGCTCAAGAAGGTCTTCGACGACATCTCGCAGGCCATTACATCGGAGCCGCCTTATCCGACCGAAATCCATAAGGGCTACGACGAGACCAAATCCGGCTACATCACGTTTACCGATGAGCTGGGCGACTTTATGCAGGTCGACGGATTTACCGAAGTCGTCATCAACGGCACGTCGTTTATCAAGGCGAGCAAGACGGTCAACAAAGAGACCAATATCGACACCTACGAGTTCACCGGCAAGGCAAAAGACCTGCTCATCACCGTGCAGCGTGCTGGCGATGACAATCCCCAGAAGGGCGACATCGTAACGGTCAACATTCCCGCGTCGTTGATTCCGCTGAGCCACTTTAAGACCGTAGACGGCAAGCTTTCGGTCGACAGCGCTCAGCCTATCCGCGTGAAGTACACCTCGAGCGTGAAGAGCACTGCGCTCGACAACCTGTTTACGCCCGAGAAGGTAACGGGGCTCAAGGATTACATCGAGAACAATACGGCCGTTGCCAACGGCACCAAGACCGTGAATTTCTACGCGAACAAGTGGAGCGGCGGTGCGTTGGGTAATACGGTTGCTAACTTTGAGCCTGACGCCACCAACCGCTACTACTACTTCCAGAAGCAGCGAACTATATACACG
>CAJMSV010000009.1 GCA_905216175.1 uncultured bacterium
AGCTGTGGGCCGAGGGTGCCGAGGGCATTGCCGACGCTGTGGCTCAGGCTACGACGCCAGGCGAGGACGCTGCGCTTGCGGGCGGTTCCGCGGAGCAGAGCGGCGCCGAGGTTTCGGATTCCGGGAGCGCGCCTGCAGCTAGTGCCGCCACTACAGAGGCAGCAACTGGCGACGAAGGCTCGGCGACGGGGGAGAGCCCTGCCACGAGCGAGCAGTCTTCGACGGCATCCGCTGGCCAAGCAGGATCTGCCGCCGCGGCTGCCGTCCAGACAGAGAACCCGACAGAAACTGGCGATGTCGTCAAGAAGCAAATCGAGGTCTCGTTCTCGATTATCGGCACCGATGCCGACGGCAAGGCTCAGACCTGGGTGGCGCCTACGCAGCTCAAGCTCGACGAGGGCGCGACGGCTGCGGATGCCTTCATTAAGCTGCAGGAGAAGACGGGCTTCAAGGCGAAGTACGATCCGAACACGGCATACGGTTTCTACCTCGAAAGCATCACCTCCCCGAGCGATGGCCGCACGCTTGCCTACGATCCGACGACTCATGCCTACTGGCAGCTGTTCGTCGACGGCGCGTCTTCCTCGGTTGGCGCGAGCAGCGTCAAACTCACCCAGGGGCAGAAGATTGAGTTTGCCTATACGGCTGGTAGCGCGTCCCCTGTTGTTAAGGACCAGCTTGCTGCGAATGTGACCGTCATTGGTCGCGATGCCCAGGGCAAGACTCAGACCTGGGTCGACAACGCGCAGTATGTGGTGACGTCCGGTTCGAGCGCGCTTGATCTTACGAAGGTCGCGCTTGAGGCGAATGATATTGACGCCGTTGCTGCGGGCTCCTTCATTCTGAGCCTTAAGTACAACGGTGTTGAGCTGGGTACGCCCCAAGATTATTCGACCTATTGGCAGCTGTTTATCAACGGCAAGTCGAGTGACTATACGGCGGACAATGTCACCATCCCTGCTGGCGATACCGACACGTGGTTCTGCGGTGGCTGTGGAGACCAGTTGCCGTACGATACTGTCCATACTTCCGTTCAGGTGCTTGGCAAGGACAAGGACGGCAAGCAGCAGGTTTGGGCTTCGACGGGCCAGACGAGTCTCAAGGCGGGCTCTACTGCTAAGGACCTGTTGGAGCAGACTGGTCTTAAACTCAAAGCTACAGAAGAGTCTTGGGGTTGGTACCTTAGGGGCATTACCTCGCCGCTTGACGGTAAGACCTATTGTGGCTCTGATGCTGCGACCAATAGCTATTGGCGCTTCTACGTAAAGGGCATGTCCGACGCAAAGTACAAGTTCGCCGACGTTGGCGCTGGTGCCTACGAGCTCCATGAGGGTGACGCCGTCACCTTTATGTATGCTGGCGACAGCGATGCCCTCCCTGGTCAGGTGCTTGGATCCGCCGATATCATCGGCCCCGATGTCAACGGCAACAATACTCGCTGGGGCTCGGCAAGCAATGTTTCCCTGCCCGAAGGCTCTACGGCTCAGGACCTTATTGAGACGGTTCTGAAGGCGAAGGGCATTGATTACAAGGCCTCCCAGAGTGGTGCATACTGGTCCATTACTTCGCCGTTCGAAGACAAGTCGTACGGTTATGATGCTGCGACCAATAAATATTGGCACCTGTATATCAATGGAGAGCCCTCCTTACTCTGCGCCTATCAGATTACGCTCAAGAGCGGCGATAAGGTCACGCTTGCCTATACCACCGACGATTCGCCCATGCCCGATCCCGACAAGGTAGTCGTGGACCCGAGTGCGACGACTCCTGATTGGGATGCCGAGTGGGCCGGCTACGGCAACAGTGGCAACGGTTCGACCGTAACGGATGCCAAGACGCCTGCGCAGGCCGCCGGTCTTAAGTGGGCCTTCGATTGGAAGGCCGAGTCTGGTCAGCAGTATGCCAACTGCAGCGAACCTGTCATCGCCAACGGCTTTGTGTACATCGCGACCGAGAACGAGCTCATCAAGATCGATTCGTCCACGGGCAAAAAGGTTGCCTCTGCGCCGCTTGCCTCCAAGGTGAGCTATACCTCTCGTCCGATCTATACCAATGGCCTTATCATCGTTCCGCTCAACGGCGGTGCGGTCCAGGCGATTACTGCAGACAAGCTGATCTGCAAGTGGCTGACGCCTGGTTTGACGGACTTGACGCAGAGCTCCTGCACCGTCGTTTCGGACGGCGAGTACGTCTATGTAGGCTCGGTCGATATTTCGTATGACGAGAATTACAACGCGACCTACGGCAACGGCTCCTTTGCGCGCATTAAGATTGCCACGGGCGAAGTTTCTTGGCAGAACATCGACCCTGCCGAGGGCTATTACTGGACTGGTGCGGCTTTGACGGATAAGTATGCCATCGTTCCTACGAGCGCGGGTACGCTTAAGTGCATTGATAAGACGACGGGCGATGTCGTTTCGACCATGAAGCTCGGCGCTGTCGCAAATGCCGATTGCATTGCCGATCCGTCCAATGGTTCGACCTTCTATCAGATGACGCACGACGGAAAGCTCCATGTGATTTCGCTTTCGGCGAAGGGCGTGCTGAGTGAACAGAAGACGGTTGATCTGGGCCTTACGAATAATCTGAGCGCCCCTGCGGTGTCTGGTGACAATCTGATTGTCGGCGGACAGACGGCTACTGGCTCTGCTCTGGTTCTCTATAACCTGAAGACGGGTATGACCACGATGGGCGCTGCTGCCGACGGCAAGGCGCTGCCGGCTGGCCTCAACGGTATTGCTGCTACTCCGCTGGTGAGTGTTCAGGGCGGCAAGACCTATGTGTACTTCACCGTTAACAGCGCGGATAGCAAGGATTACGTCAACTACTCTGCTGGTGGTGGCGTGTATCGCTATACGCTCGGCGATGCAGAGGCGACGCAGATTTATGATGCGGCTGGCCATTACCAGTACTGTGACTCTCCGGTCATTGCCGATGCTTCTGGCAATCTCTACTACATTAATGATTCGGGCACGCTGTTTAAACTTGGAGCTGTCGAGTCTTGGACGGTTGCCTTTAACTCCAACGGCGGGTCTGCTTGCGACACTAAGTTTGTTGCTACGGCCGATGGCAAGCTGGTCAAGCCGGTCGATCCGACGCGCGATGGCTACACTTTCGGCGGTTGGTATACCGATGAGGCTTGCACGCAGGCGTATGACTTCAGTACGCCGGTGACGGCCGACCTGACGTTGTATGCCAAGTGGACCAAGAATGCCGTTAACCCTGGCGGTAATGGCGGTTCAGGCTCCAATGGCGGCAATGGCGGCGTTGGTTCGAATGGCGGCGGCGGTTCTAGTACCGGTACTGGTTCCGGCGCTGGCGCTGGCGCTGGTTCTGGCTCCGGCTCGAAGGGCGGCGCTATTGCCCCGGGCCAGAAGCCGGTGACCAAGACGACGGTGTCGACCAAGACCGAGACCAAGGACAACAAGTCCAACAAGAAGGACTCTGATAAGTCCGATAAGAAGGACGAGAAGAAGTCTGACAAGAAGTCTGACAGGAAGTCTGACAGGAAGGACGGCAAGTCCGACAAGAAGTCCGACAAGAAGTCCGATTCCAAGTCCGATACGGGTGCTGTTTCCACGACCACTGCTAAGAAGTCCTCTAGTGCTTCCGAGCAGGAGACTGGCACCAATCCGCTCGCCATCGTTGGCATCGCCGCCGGCGTGATTGGCCTCGCGCTCATCGCCGTCTTCGTGCTGACCAAGCGCGGCAAGGGTGACGGTAATGCCCGATAAGCCCAAGGAGACCAGCGGGCAACAGCCCGACTCCTCGTTTATCCAGCTCGATGATCCAAAGCAAAAGGGCGCCGCTTCGGCGGCGTCCGCCTCTCGTCGCAAGGCGCTCCTTGGCGTTCTTGCTGCCGCGTGCACCATTCTGATCGTCGTCTCGCTGGGCTTCGTCCATCCTTCCGAGAGCGGCGCCTGGTCCATTGACTGGATCGTTCAGACCGTGACGGGGGAGAGCGGCGTCACCAAGGACACCAGGGCGTCTGGCTCGACTACGACTTCGGGCGAGGCCAGTTCCGAGGATTCCAAGTTATCGAATGATGCAAAAGACGAGCCCAAGGGTTCGAACGACGCCAAGGACGATTCCGAGTCTTCAAACAAGGAATCGGACAAAAACTCGGATAGCAAGAAGTCCGAGGACCGGGGCGGCAAGAAGTCTGGCGATAAATCCGCTGCCCAAAATACGGGAGCCGGTGATACTTCCAATGCGTCTGGCGGTGCTTCTTCGGGCGGTGGCCAGTCGTCTGATGGAGCCTCGTCCTCTAATGGTGGAAACGCCTCCTCGGGCAGCCAAAGCGGCTCACAGGAGTCCAGCTACGTTACGGTGACGGTTTCGGTCACATCGAGTGCTGTGGGCAATCCTGTGTCCTCTGGCGGCACCTTTACCTTTAACGAAGGCGCCACCGTTTACGATGCCCTGTGCGCGCTAGGCCTTTCTGTCAACGCACACGGCTCGTCGTACGGCACGTATGTTTCCGCGATTGGTGGTTTGGCCGAGAAACAGTACGGCGGCACGAGCGGCTGGATGTACTCCGTCAACGGCACATCGCCCATGACGGCGTGCAGCAACTACGTTCTCTCCAATGGCGACAACGTGGTCTGGTATTACGTAACAGGCTAGAGGCCTCGACATAGCGCGCCAGACGGGCGGTTCGGACAAACATCCGGGCCGCCCGTTTTTCATGCGAATGGGACTGGGCCGCCGGGTATCTCTGCAAACAAAAAACCGGTTGGAACGGGAATTCCAACCGGTTATACATTCAAGCAAATAGTGAATCGACTATGACCGTGCGCCCTCGAGGAAGAAGCGGCGGCTGAAGTAGTTGTACCAGGTGACGAGGAACGTGGCGATGGCCTTCATGGCCTGGTAGCCGATGCTCAAAAACGTGACGCCCACAAACATGTACAGGTCGTTGAGGCCCAGGCCGATCACCGACAGGATGGTGAAGATCGTGAACTCGCGCTTGCGGCTCATGCCTTCGCGGTGGTCGAACACGTACTTCATGCTGAGCCAGTAGTTGACCACGACGGACGTGATAAACGAAACCGTGGTGCTCATCAAAAAGTCGAGGTGGAACAGCTCGACGAGCGCAATGAGCATGCCCCAGTCGATGCCAAAGGAGATAAGACCCACGACAGCAAACTTGAGGAACTGCTTGGTATGAGGTTGTGCCAGCGCCTTGCGCACGTAATCACATCCAATGCGTTGATGAATCGAGCAGAGGATACTTTAGAGCTTTTACAAGGGAAACGTAAGGTCTTTGCCAAGAACTATATGAACTCGCCAAATTTTCAAGAGCTAATCCGCAAACGTTGAAAATTTGCCCGTAAACGAGCGGCACCCACGGACGATACTGCGCTGAGTGCACGTCGTCCGTGGGCGCCGTAATGCTGCAGGGGTTTCGAGCTACTTGGTCTCGTCGCCCTCCAGGAAGATTTTTCGGGTCACAAAGTTGTAGACCATGACAAGCGCGGTGGCGCAGATCTTGGCGATATTGGCCTCGAGTCCCAGGCCGGCGTTGAGCGCCAGCACGATGCCGTCGTTGAGCACCAAACCGATCACGGACAGCACGACAAAGATGATGAACTCGCGGCGGCGGCTCATGCCTTCCTTGTGCGCAAACACGTACTTCATGCTTGCGAGGTAGTTAAAGATGAGTGAGATGATAAAGCCGCTGGTGTTGGCGATTAGGATGTTGAGGCCCAGACCGTAGTGGAGCAGATTCATAATGCCAAAGTCGATAACCGTGGCAATGACACCGACGACGCCAAATTTCATGATCTGCGCAAGGAGCTTTTGCATGGTACCTGCCTTAGGGTGGCGCGGGGACGCCGTGGGGATGACAAACTCAGCAAGTTTAGCCAATCCCCGCGGGTGGGGCTAGACGCGCTCTTCGATAGCACCGTTTCTATATGCATCGAGCAGCTGGCGCAGATCCTGGATCTGGCTGCGAATCTTGGCGCCAGTATCGGTGTCGCTCACCATGCGGCGACGGTCTGCTTGGTCAAAACGGTTGGTCTCGCTTTCGATGTCCACGTTGCGCGTGAGTGCCTCGGCAACCGTCGTAAAGGCCCGGTGCGACTTGAGGCGGCAGCCGCGCGAGCTCGAGATGAGCGTATAGCCGGCGATGCCCGTCTTGGGATGGTAAGCGCGGCAGAAGCCGCCATCGATGACCAGCAGCTTGCCCTCGGCGCGGATGGGCTGCTCGCCCTTGGTGGTTTTAACGGGCGTGTGGCCGTTGATGATGTGGCCGGTCGGCGAGCATGCCATGGGCGCGACGCCAAACTCGCGCATGATATCATCGCAGACCGAGGGCGACTTGGTAAGCGTAAAGTACGGGTCCATCGGCTCGACCCAGGTGCTCTTATCGGCGATATAGGCGCGCTCAAAGGTACGCACCAGGCGTCCGCTGGCGGGTGAATTGAAGCCAATCCACAGGTACCACATCCAGTCGAGGGCATCGCGGTCGCCCACGCGCCACGCGCGGCGGGCGATGTGGTCGCAAAAATCGAGATAATCGCGGCCAGCGTGCCAGGTGCCCAGGCAGTTCATGCTGCTAAAGGTGCCGTCTTCGTTGAGCGGAACGCAGCCGTGGAAGAGCAGGTTGCCGTTGGCGACCTTGTACATCGAGCCGTGGGTGTAGAGGAAATCGATATGGCGATGCAGGTGATCGGCGGTTACAAACTCGGACACGAGCTTGTCGATGATGTGCTGCTCCTGAGACGTGAGCGTGTAGGGGTCCGCCGGGTCGACGGTGGGGAAGTCGTTGGTCGTGAGCGGCCACACGCTGCCGTCGGCGAGCGTGACCGTGCCGGTGTTGTGGTCGATCTTGTCGAGTAACAGGCGGTCGGTCATATCGAACTCGGGGTGGCGCTGGATAATCTGGCCCTCGAGCTTAAAGAGCAGCACGTTGATGGCCTTGATCAGCGGGGTGATGGACTCACCGGCGGTGTAGGTGGCATCGGCAAAGGCGACAAGCTCACGCAGCGAGATGCCGTAGTCGTTCTCCAGGATCTCGTAGTTGTCGTAGCGTAGGTTGTTGCGCAACACCGTGGCGATGCAGGCGGGCTCACCGGCCGCAGCGCCCATCCACAGCAGGTCGTGGTTGCCCCACTGGATGTCGAGTGAATGGTAGGTGAGCAGACGGTCCATAATTTTGGCCGCGCCGCCGCCGCGGTCGAAGATGTCGCCCACCAGGTGCAAGTGGTCGACGGCCAGGCGCTTGATGAGCGAGGCGAGCGACTCGATAAAGTCGTCGGCGCTGGCGGTCTCTAGGATGGACTCCACGATGCGCTCGTGATAGCGCACGCGATAGTTGTTCTCGTCCGGGTGCGTGTGCAACAACTCGTCGATGATGTAGGCGTAGTCGCGCGGGATGGCCTTACGCACCTTGGAGCGCGTGTAGCGGCTTGAAAGTGAGCGAGCGACCATGATGAGCTGGTCAAGCATCGTCTTGTACCAGGTTGGCGAGTCCTCGCGCCGGCTGCGGACCAGGTCGATCTTCTCGCGCGGGTAGTAGATGAGCGTACACAGCTCGCCCTTTTCGTCAAAGGAGAGCGTGTCGCCAAAGATCTCGTCGACATGTTCGCGCACGACGCCCGAGCAGTTGTTGAGGATGTGCATAAAGGCTTCGTACTCACCATGCACGTCGCTCATAAAATGCTCGGTGCCCTTGGGTAGGTTGAGGATGGCCGAGAGGTTGATAATTTCGGTAAATGCGGATTGTTCGGTGGGGAACTGTCTCGACAGCAGGCGCAGATACTTGAAGTCTTGCGGGTTGCGATCGAATGCGACCATGAAACACCTTCCGATGGGGCTGGTAAAACTGATAAACAGCGTCAAACGTTTACCAGTATGCGCCGCTTTTGTTTCGATTTTGCGCCAGCGGCTGAATTGTCGGCTGAACGGTTTGGTAAATCGATTTAGTGAAGGTAGATGTGTTGGTCGGGTGGAGACGACAGAGGGTGTTTTCTCAGATATTTATGCGTCGGGTCGGTGGAGACGATGGTGGTAAAGATGTTCACTATTTTTGGTTCGATTTGGTAAATAGTGGACATATGTACCGCATGTAGGATCACTGTGCGATAATTTGCGCAGCAATGAGTAAGGAGCCTCATATGAGTGATTTTGTCCTGACCTGTGAATCCGCCGCCGATCGAACCCGTGAGTTCTTTGCGTCGCGCAATATCCCTGTCGTGTGTTTTCATTACGAGATCGACGATGTTGTCTATACGGACGATCTGTATCAGTCGATTACGCCGGACGAGTTTTTTGCCCAGATTGCCGCGGGCGCCATGCCCAAGACGTCTCAGGTGAGCGTGGGTGAGTACGAGGAGTTTTGGGAGCCGTTTGTTGCCGAGGGTAAAGACGTGCTGCACCTGACGTTGTCGTCGGGTATTTCGGGCACGTATGGATCGGCCTGCGTCGCGGCGCAGATGCTTGCGGATCGCTATCCCGAGGGCGGCAAGGTGCGCGTCATCGATTCGCTGGCGGCGTCTTCGGGCTTTGGCCTGTTGTTGGAATATGCCGCCGATGTGCGCGATAGTGGGGCTTCACTCGACGAGACGGCTGCCTGGATCGAGGAGCACAAGCTCAACCTGCACCACTGATTCTTCTCGACCGATCTGTCGAGCTACCTGCGCGGCGGTCGCATTTCGGCCGCGAGCGCGATCATCGGCACGGCGCTTAAGATTTGCCCGCTTATGACGGTCGATTGCGAAGGTAAGCTGTCGCCACGTGAGAAGATTCGCACTAAGAAGCGCGCGATTTCCGAGATGGCTAAGACCATGATGGCACACGTACAGGACGGTGCAGATTATTCGGGTAAGTGCATCATGTCGCAGTCGGCGTGCCGCGAGGATGCCGAGGCGGTCGCGGCGCTGATTGAGGAACAGGTTACGCAGCTTAAAGGCAAGATTGAGATCAATGACATCGGTACTCTGATTGGCTCGCATACCGGACCTGGTACGGTGGCGCTCTTCTTTATGGGCGACAAGCGCGTGGATTAATTTGCCCCATCACGTCGCTGCATGATTGCTCAAACGAAAACGGCCCGCCTCACGTTTGTGGGGCGGGCCAAGATGTTTTGCTAGCGTTTCTTTCCGCGGAAGAAAAAGCCGTGCAGTGACGGCTTGAGGCCGCGGTTGGCGCGATGCTCCTCGACGCGCTCGTGGATCGAAGCGACGCGCTCGATGACTTCGTCGGGAATCGGCACATCGGGATTCATGTTCTCGACTTGGCTGACCTCGGCGGCGGCGACCTGGTCGATAATGGGCACGTCGTCGCGCGAGATGACAGGTGTGGCGTCTTCCTTCATCTTGCGATAACGCTGCATCATGTCGGTCTGTAGCTGCTGGGCCGAAGGCGGTGTCCAGATGATGGCGTTGGCGCCGGCGGCGATGGTCTCGCGAATGCTCTCGGGCGTCTTGCCGCCCGGCGCGATAAGCGGCAGGTTGGGATAGTGCTCGCGCAGCTCGCGTAGGACCTGGGGCGTGTTCTTGCCGGCGGCGATGTTGAGAATCTTGGCTCCAGCGCGCACCTTGGCGTGGGCATCGTCGTCGCAGCGAACGACCGTGGCGATGACGGGGATGTCGGCGATGTTGGTGATGTGCTCGACCATCTCGGCAGTAGCGGGGGAGTTGACCACGCAGCCCGCCGCGCCCTGCATCTCGGAGACGGCTGCCATCTGCACGGAGCGCTTACCGGTCGTAGTTCCGCCACCCACGCCTACAAAGACCGGGCACTCGGCGACGGTCAGCAGCGCTTGCGTAATGGCGGGCTGCGGCGTGAAAGGGTAGACCGCAAAGACGGCGTCGGCGTTGGAGTTGCGGATAACCGCGACATCGGTGGTGTAAATGAGCGACTTGATGCGTCGGCCAAAGAGCGTGAAGCCGCTGGCCTCCTCGATCTCGTCGGGCATGCGAAGGGCAGCCTTGCGCAGGCGTCCGTCGATGGGCAGGGGCTCCATAGGGAGCAGGCCGTTGGGCGTGACGGCTATTTGGGGCTCGGTGAACTCGTCTGCAAGCTCGACCTCGGAAAAATCGACCGAGGCGACGATGTCCTCGTGCACCTCGGCGGGCACATCGATGGGAGCTTGGTCGTTTGCCGCCGCAGGCGTGTCGAAGGAGCTGGTGCCGACGAAGGCGTCGACGCGCTCATTTAGATCGTTGAGGGTATCCATGGAGGCTCGATTCTATGTGATGATGGCCGGCGCGATGCAGCCGGAATTGCGAATGCTAAATCGTTTGACGAGTTGATTTTTCCCCGCCGCGCCATCCGTTAGACCGAAGGGCCGGCGAACGTGAAGGAGCTGTGGTGGCGGGTATCGAGGTGCTATCTTGAAAGCCCCGTTTAAAAGAGAGGTGACGCGGTATGGAATTGACAGCAATGTTTGGCTCGATCGGCCTGTGTGTGGCCGCAATCGTTGCCGCCGCGGTCATCTACTTTGTGGTCACGGCCATTAAGGGCAAAAGGGCCGAACGCAAGGAGCGCGCGATGCTTAAACAGCATCGCGACCAGCAGGGCAAACGCGCACAGAGATAGCTTGTTGAGTTTTGGATCCGTGCGCTAGCTGCGTTTTCGGATCAGGGCAATGTAGAAGCCCTCAAAGTCGCGGCTAGGCGGAATGGTGAGCGTGCCGGGCAGGCCGTTGACGATGGCCGATACCTGACCCGCGGCAATGGCCTCGGTGAGAGCGTTGCTCTCGATATGCGGCTCCTCGCCGGCGTCCTGGGTGCGTCGTGCTTCACTTTCGCTTGGCGTGCCGTCGAGGGGGATAAGCTCGCAGTCCATGTGCTTGTCGAGGGCCTCTTGCAGGGCGTCCTCGTTTTCCTGCGGCAAGATCGAACAAGTCGAATAGACGAGCGTGCCGCCCGGTTTGAGGGCCCCCATGGCGCGGTCCAGAAGTGCTCGCTGCGAGCGGGCGCACTTGCTCAGCAACTGCTCGGTGAGGCCGCGCAGGCTTTTCTCGTTGCCACTGATGACGGTGCCCGTGCCGGTGCAGGGAGCGTCGAGCAGGATGCGGTCAAAGCGGAAGAACTCGTCGAGCTCGCGTGCGTCGATGCGCATGACGGGCACGTTTTTGGCACCCTGGCGATGGAGGTTCGACTCGAACTTTTCGGCGCGGGGAATGCTCATCTCACAGGCGGTGAGGTGCGCCTGTCCCTGGGTGAGGGCGGCGATCTGCGTCGTCTTGCCGCCGGGGGCTGCGCACATGTCCAGGATGTCCTCGCCTGCCTGGGCGCCCAGGACCAACGGCGGCATCATGGATGACAGGCTCTGCAGGTAGATTTTGCCGTCGCGGTAGATGTCGAGATCCCACAGATCTGAAACCTGGGCCTCGGGCAGGATAAAGGCGTCCGGATACCAGGTAACGGTTTGGTGGGCGATGCAGGCGGCATCGAGCGCCGCAGCGATGTCCTCGGCGGTCGCCTTGAGCGTGTTGGCGCGCAGCGTGACCGGGCGTGTGGCCGCGGCGCCGAAGCCCTCGATCATGCGCTTGGCATCGGCGGGCGCATAGGCGCCGGCGACCGTGTCGACCATAAAGCGCGGCAGGTCGGCGGCGCAGGGAAGGGCGGCAAGCTGGTCGGAAAGCTCGGTAGCAGCAAACTGCCTGAGCTTGAGCTCGGCCTTGACCTGCTTTTTCTGCTTACGACGACGCGGCTTGGACATCCGTCTTTCCTTCCCGTCCCAAATTGACTACTTTCCGGGCACGCCGCTGCTGGCGTGCTTTAGTACTGGCTCTCGTGCTTGCTAAAGAAGTCGAAGCGCGGGGGCAGTGGCTTTACGCGGTGCTCGACGGGCTACTCGCCCAGGCTCACCACAAACTCGTCCGTGGAGGCAAAGATGTTGTCCCAGCTAAAGAAGGCGACCGGGTCGACGTCGAAGTACTCGCAGATGAGCTCGCAGCCGGCCGGGACGATGCCGTGCATCAGGACGGTCGCCACGCGCAGCTCGGTAAAGGCGTCGACCAAGGCCTGCTTCATGGCGGCGTTGGCTGGTTCGCCCTCGAGCTTGTTGGCGGCCTTGGAGGCGTCGCTCCAGCGCTTGTTGGCGGCGCGCAGGTAGTCGTCGCACACGGCGAGCGCACGGTGCGTCTCGAACTTGTACATGGCCTGTTCAAAGGCAAGGGCGGCCTGCTCGGCAGCCTCGACCACGGCAGCAGAGGCGGCACCGGCGGGAATGCAGCCGTTGCGATAGGGACTCTCGTCGCCCTCCTTGACGGCGACGCCGTAGAAGCAGCTGCGGGCCAGGCGGTTGAACACGCCGGTCAAAAGGGCGCTCTCCTTAAGGGCCGGATCGATAACGCGCTTGTCGTCGCAGGCGCGCACCTCGTTGCCGTCCTTGTCCTTGCCGGTCACGCGCGTGTCGTATGCCTTGGGGCTAAAGCTCACCGGCTTCTCGGACAGGCCGAGCGACAGCCAATGCGCGCGCATCTGCTCGCAGGTGTAGTGGTTGAGCAGGTCGTCTGCCGGCGGGGGAGGCGTCTGCGAGGACGAGCTGGCCTTTTTGCCCATGTAGAGCAGGTGGTAGCAGGCGCTGACGGTGCTCTGCGTGAGGTCCCAGCCCAGGGCCTCCCACATGGCGGTCTGCGCGATGCAGTAGAAGTAGATGTTGTCCTGGCCGATGAACTGGTAGATCTGAGCGTCGTCAGAGCACCACCAGTCGCGCCAGTCGAGCGAGCTGTGCTGGTAGGTGGGCGCGGGGACCTGCGTGGAATCGGCGGCGGGCTCGCCCATGAGGGCGGCATCCTGGGCTGCGACGCCCTCGGTCACGCCGGCGGCCTTGGCATCGCGTGCGAGCACGGTGCGGGTGTAGCTGATGGGCGCCCACAGGCTCTCGGGCCAGCACCAGCAGGTGACGGCGTTCTCGCCGTCGACCGCGGGCACCGGAACGCCCCAGTCGATGTTGCCGGTGATGCGGAAGGGCACGAGCGCCTTGCCGCTACGGAAGCGCACGCCGCCGTTAGCGAGCACCGCGTGGGCGTCGTCGCGCTCCTTCCAGCTGGGGAAGGTGACGGTAAAGCTGCTCTTGTTGCCCTCGGGCTCCAGCACGGTGTGCTCGGGCAGCTGGTCCTCGACGGCGTCGAAGGCCTCACGGAACTTGTTCTGGATGTAGAGCTGTGCCGGCAGCAGCCACTCTTCCATGGTCTTGGAGACCACGGAGCGAACCTGCGGGTTCTGGGCGAGCTTGGCGGTGTAGGGCTTCATAAAGTCGAGGTAGGCCGGCAGGTCAAAGTAGAGGTTGTCGACCGGGCGCAGCTCGGGCACCTCGCCGGTGAGCTGGCTCTTGGGCGCGATGAGCTCCTCGGGCTCAAACTGGTGACCTAGGTCGCACTCGTCGGCATAGGCCTTCTCGGACTTGCAGCCCTGGATGGGGCAGCGGCCGATCACCTGGCGGCCGTTGAGGAACGTGCCGGCCTTGGCGTCGTAAAACTGCAGCGTGGAGCGCTTGGAGATGGTGCCCTGCTCGTGCAGGCGCTCGATAATCTCGGCGGTAACCTCGTTGTGGATCTGCGCCGCCGGCTCAAGGCCCGAGCCGCCGTAGATATCGCAGCTGATGTTGTAGTTGTTGAGGGTCGCTGCTTGGCGGGAGTGGTTGGACTCGACGTACTCGCTAATGGACTTGTCGTAGCCCTCGTTCTCCTTAAGCTTGCGGTAGCTCTCCATGATGGGCGAGCCGTAGCAGTCGGTGCCCGAGGTGAAGATGACGTTCTCGCGGCCCAGGCGGTCGCGCAGGAAACGGGCGAAGAAGTCGGCCGGGACAAAGACGCCGCCGACGTGGCCAAAGTGAAGGCCCTTGTTGCCGTAGGGCTCGCCGGCGGTAACGATGGCGCGGCGAGGCCAGCTGGGACGGTCGTTCATGGAGTATTTGGATGCCATGGGACTCCTTCGCATATGGTGAGAGCGCGGCCGGACGCAAGGCCTGGCGACGCGGTGGTCAATTCGTGCATATCATTCGACATTATCGCACATGCGGACGGGTACGTGGCAGGGGCGCTATCCTAAGATGCTATGAATGAGATTTCCAACATACATGCGTTTGAGGACGAGGATTTTCTGCACGCCTGCTTTGTGTGGGGGATGGCAGTGCTTGGCGCATTTGCCGTGTGCCTGGTGCCGGTGTTTATGCTGCTGGGTGGGCCTGCGGACTTGGATGCGGCTGACGCGGGTGGCTGGACGGCCGTTTTGGGCTGGATAGTCGGCTTGGCTGCGGTTTCGGCGGCGTCACTTGCCGTGCACGAGCTGGTACACGCGGTGTTCTTTAAGCTGTTTGCGCCCGCCGGTGCTCGGGTGACCTTTGGGGCGAATTTCGAAACCTGCATGATTTATGCCTGCGCCGAGGGCGTTGTGTACTCGCGCCGGCGGTACGTGGCGGTTTGCCTAGCGCCGACGGTTGTTGTGACGACAGCGTTTACCCTGGGGTTTGTGTTTTCGGGCTATCCACTGCTGTGCTATCTGGCTGCCAGCTTGCATTTGTCGGGCTGTGTAGGCGACTGGTATTACGTGCGGACCATTTTGCGCGACCGCCGCATTGTCGCCTGCGAGGACACGTCCTTTGGCGTGCGCTTTTTCGCAAGGTAGTCTTTTGGGATGATTTTTCTGGGACGGTGATTTAAAAATCATTGTGGGAGAGGAGATGCCCATGAAGCCGTTGCTGCTGCATGCTTGCTGCGCGCCGTGCTCGCTGGAGCCGGTTCGCCTGCTGCGCGAGGAAGGGTTTGAGCCCGCGATATGCTGGACCAACCCCAATATTCAGCCTCGCGATGAATGGCAGCGGCGCTTGGACGAGCTGTGCCGATGGTGTGCCGATGGCGACATCGAGCTCATCGAGGCGGGGGAGGACCGCGAGCGCTGGGAGGCCGGCGTGGCCCCACTGGGCGCCGATCGACCCCGTCGCTGTCGCGCGTGCTATGCCCTGCGCCTGGCCGAGGCATGCCGCGTGGCCGAGGAGCGCGGGTTTGAGTTTGTGGGCACGACGCTCGCCGTCTCGCCGTATCAGCTGTTCGAGACCTGCAATGATGTGTTGGAGCGTCTGGCTGCCGCCCGCGGTCTCACTCCGGTGATTCGCGATTTTCGCCCGTATTATCCCGAGGCCACGCGTCGTTCGCGCGAGCTGGGTATGTATCGGCAGAATTACTGCGGCTGCCGATTCTCGGCCGTCGAGGCGGCCATGGACCGCGCCCGCATCCGCGACGAGCGCAAAGCGTCCAAAAAGTAGTTCTTTTGAGCTGCCAGCCTGCTAGGATGTAGAACGGACTTTAGCTATATAAGGAGTATCCGACGTGTCTATGCGTACCGATGATTTTGACTACAACCTTCCTGAGGAACTGATTGCCCAGGCTCCTGCCGAGCCGCGCGACTCCTGCCGCCTGCTGGTGGTGGATCGCAAGGGCTCTCAGGCGGGAACGCCGCTGGAGCACGGTGGTACCGTTGAGCACCGCATCTTCCGCGACATCATCGACTATATCGAGCCGGGCGACGTGCTCGTCATCAACCAGACGCGCGTGATGCCGGCCCGCCTGATCGGCCGCAAGGCCGGCTCGGGCGGTGTGGTCGAGACGCTGCTGCTCAAGCGCCGCGAGGATGTTGACCCGCTGGGTCACGTTTGGGAGTGTCTGGTCAAGCCGGGCAAGCGCCTGAAGCCCGGTGCTCAGATTGAGTATCGCGCCGGCGGCGCCCCTGCGCCCGAGGGGGCTCCCGTGGTGTTGCCGGCTGAGGTCGTCGACTTTGTCACCGATAGCCGCGGCGGCCGCCTGGTGCGTTATGAGCCGGCCGGTTGCAACGCCGCCGGCGACCCGCGCACGCTCGACGAGGCCATTCATGCTGCCGGCCACGTGCCGCTGCCGCCCTACATTACCGAATACGAGGGCGATCCCGAGAAGTACCAGACCGTCTACGCCATGAAGGAGGAGCACTCGGCTGCCGCTCCCACGGCGGGCCTGCACTTTACTCCCGAGCTCATGGCCGCTATCGAGGCCAAGGGCGCGAAGTTTGCCGCCGTCGAGCTCGAGGTGGGCATCGATACCTTCCGTCTGGTGGAGGAGGATGACCCCACGCAGCACGTCATGCACACCGAGCGCTACCACGTATCGCAGGAGGTGGTCGACGCCGTGCACAAGGCTAAGGCCGAGGGACATCGCGTGATCGCCGTCGGCACCACCGCAGTGCGTTCGCTCGAGAGCGCCTTTGACGCGGACGCTCCGGTGTCCGATCCGGCCGTGACGGCGCGCTATTTTGAAGGCCGCGAGGACGGCGCCGACACGCTCGGCCGCGGTGACATCGTGGTGCGCGAGAACGCCACGACGCAGCTCTACCTCATGCCCGGCTCGACCTATCACGTGGTCGACGCGCTGATCACCAACTTCCACGTGCCGCGCTCCACGCTCATGATGCTCGTGAGCGCACTTGCCACCCGCGACCAGATTATGGATGCCTACGCCGCTGCTATCGAAGAGCGTTACCGCTTCTTCAGCTTTGGCGATGCCATGCTCATTTGTTAGTTACGCGGTTCTACGAACCGCGTAACTGCTCGACGCTGCAAACGCCCCTAAGCGGCAATCTGACGTTCAATCGTCGGGCATGACCAGAAGGTCAATGCCCTCCTCTTTCACGTCACCTTGCTCGCTTAGGGGCGTTTTCGCTGTCCGCGCCAAAACATCGGCGTTGCCGTGGTTCAACCTGCCAAAAAAGGACAGGTTTATTTTGGCTGGTTTTATCTGGGCAAACGTTGTTGGTGCAATGGGGATTGGTTTATATGCACCAAGTTGATGCAAAGTAGCCTGACCCCTTTGCACCAATCAAAAAGTTGCGGTGAGATAGTTCTTGAATTGGCCTTTTTGAGGGCTAAACAGGAACTATCTCACCGCAACTGCGTTGAGCGTTTTTGGCAGCTGGTTTACTTGCTTGCGAACATCCAGATCAGGACGATCACGAGGATTACAGCGACAATGCAGACGATTGCGCCGGTGAATTTGATGCGTGAGTCGCGGGTGCGCTCGCGCACGTCGTCCTCGGCGGCTTCGAGTTGAGCCACTTCGCGCTCGGTTTCGGCGTGCTCGGCCTTATCGCGGGCCAAGGACCCGGCGAGCGATTCGGTAATCTCGGGATGGTCATGTACCTCGGTCGCCTGCTCGATGATCGACTGCGCATGCACGACGTCCGCCTGGGCATCGGCGATAGCCTGCTCCTGCTCTCGACGCGCCTTGTCCTCGGCGGCGATCTTCTCGCGCAGTTCGCGCTGGCGCGTTGCGGCGGCGGTTTTTGCGGTCTGCAGCTCGTCGCGTGCGGCATCGGCCTCGGCCGTCACGGCCTGATGGGCGCGCTTGGCGTCGGCGATGGGGGCTTGCGCCTGCTCGACGGCGTGCTCGGCGGCTGCGAGTGAGTGCTCAAGATCGGCGGTGATGTTCGGGACATCTTCCTCGGCTTTGCGCAGGGCATCGGCCGTGTCGGAGATCTGCATCGAAAGCTCGCTGGTACGCACCGTGTAATTGGCGGGATTTGCCGAAGGATTGCGCTGCAGCTCGGCATACTCGTGGCGCAGCGTTTCGAGTTGAGCGCGCGTGGCGTCGACGGTTTGCTGCGCTGCGGCAACGCCGGCATCGCGCTCGGCCTGCACCTTGTCGCGGATGCGCTTGGAATCCTCGAGGCGTCGAACGAGGCGGTTACCGGTCTCGCGCGAGCTGGCTTCGCGCGCCTCCACGGCATCGAGTGCGGCTTTGAGACGCCGCTCGGTGGCATCGTCCTCTTCTTTTATTTGCTCGAGCTGCGCCTTGAGCTCTGTTGCCTTGGCAGCATGGGTATCGCGGCCGATTTCTGCCGCCGCGGCGGCTTTCTGTGCCGCGTCGATAGTCTGGCGCTGCTCGGCGACGATTTGGTCGTAGCGGCCTGCGATATCCTGGCGTGTCTCGAGCTCCTCGCCTTGATCGGCGATGCGCTGCTCAAGTTCGGCCAGGTGAGCGCGGGCGTCCGCGAGTGCCTTCTTTGCGGCATTCATCTCGCGCATGGCCGAGGCACCCTGGGCGATAAAGGCGCCCACGGCGTTCGCAGTGTTCGAGACGGTAGTTCCCAGATCGCGGCTCGCGGCGGGGGCGTGCGGGGCGATTGGTCGACCGGTGTCGGCAACGTCCACATCGGTGGTTTGCGGCGCGGCGATATTGCCGGTGCCGCCTTCGATTACGGAAAAGCCCGCTGCATGCGGGTCGACGGCGTCCGCGCCAATCGTGGGATGCTCGAGCTGCAGGAACGAGGGCAGGGTGCTGCCTTGGTCGGCAACGGGGGTCTCGCCGGGCACGAAGGTCGAGGCGGCCTCGGCGGCCTCCTCTTCTTCGGCGTCGATATCGGCGTCGGCCACGGCGTCTTTCATCGCTTTGACGGCATCCATCATGGAGTCCATGACGGCATCGAGCTCTTCTTCCGAAGACACCTCGATGGGGCCTTCTGCTTGCGGGGCGGCGTCCTTTTCGGGGGCGTCGTCCTGAGCGGCCGGATCGTCGTTTTGCTCGCCGGCGTCTTCGGCCGCAGGGATTTCCGTCGCAGCGCCGTTATCCAGAGTGGCGTCGTCGACGTCGGTATCATTGCAGGTCGCAGCGCCAGTATCTGCGGCGACGTCTGCTGAATCATCAATATGCTGCAGAGTCTGGGGGTCCAGCTCGTCTGTCATAGGCATGTGCTCCTCATCGTTGTTTGTCACCCTATGATAAAGTCTCGCGCCGACATCCCGCGCGCTGCAGCAAAGTTTCAAAACGTGTTCGATGGTTCGCTTGGCTGACAAAAATTCGGCCTTCTTATTCAATTTGTGCTTGACATCCCCTTCGCCGAATGACGTTGTGCCGTTCGCCTGCCGCAGCCTTTATTTTTCACTTGAACCCGCTAAAGTTGCATTTCAGCTTTTGGCGCGTGAAGTTGGATGCGCGCAGTCGGCGGGCGTGCCCGTCGCGATTTGAAAGGACTTCGTATGGGACTTTTCACTGGTAAGACCGTAATCGTCACCGGCGGCGGCAAGGCCACGCTCAAGGACGGCTCCGCTGGCTCCATCGGCTACGGCATCGATATCGCTTTTGCCAAGGAGGGCGCAAACCTCGTCATTACCGGCCGCAACGTTGCCAAGCTCGAGGCTGCCAAGGAGTCTCTCGAGGCCGAGTACGGCGTCAAGGTTCTGCCTGTTCAGGCCGATGTCTCGGCTGGTCAGGATAACGAGGCTGTCGTCCAGAACGTCATCGACAAGGCCATTGAGGAGTTCGGCCGCATCGACGCCGTCGTCAACAACGCTCAGGCTAGCGCTTCGGGCGTGACCATCGCCGACCACACCATGGATCAGTTTAACCTGGCCATTTACTCCGGCCTGTATGCCACCTATCTGTACATGCAGAAGGCCTATCCGCACCTGAAGGAGACCAAGGGCTCCGTGGTCAACTTTGCCTCGGGCGCCGGCCTGTTTGGCAACTACGGCCAGTGCAGCTATGCCGCCGCCAAGGAAGGCATCCGCGGCTTGACCCGCGTTGCCGCCAACGAGTGGGGCAAGGACGGCATCAACGTCAACATCGTGTGCCCGCTTGCTTGGACCGCTGCGCTCGAGAACTTCCAGGATGCCTATCCCGAGGCGTTTAAGGCCAACGTCCACATGCCGCCGGCGGGCCACTATGGCGACGTCGAGAAGGAGATCGGCCGCGTGGTCGTTCAGCTCTGCGGCCCCGACTTTAAGTACATGAATGGCGAGACCGTCACCCTCGAGGGTGGCATGGGCCAGCGCCCGTAGGGGTTACGCGGTTCTACGAACCGCGTAACCAGTTGACGCTGCAAACCCGCCAGAGCGGCAATCTGCCTTTCAACTTCGGCGGCATGACCAGAAGGTCAATGCCGCCTCGTTTCAAGGCACCTTGCTCGCTCTGGCGGGTTTTCGCTGTCGGTGCCATTACATCGGCGTTGCCTTGGCCGTCAATAGTCATTGGGGACGTTCTTAAATGACTAGTCGAAAGGGACACTCTTGCGGCAGCTGGGGACGTTCTTTATATGCCGGCACTTGGGGGCAGTCCCTAAGTGTCGGCAGATTGGGACATTCCTTTGCAAGATGGCGCTGAAGATTGTCCCCGACGACTAGTCATTTAATGCACCAGTTTCTGTCGAGTCGGTGCTCTTTGCGGGTTGCCCGTATAATGGTTTGCGTATGAACCGCAACCAAGGAGTTCCAGTTTATGGACCAGAGCCTTTTTAAATTCGACCTGATCGCAGAGGACCCGACGACGCATGCGCGTGCCGGCGTGCTGCACACCCCGCACGGCGACATCGAGACGCCAATCTTCATGCCCGTGGGCACCAAGGCAAACGTCAAGGGCATTCCTACCGAGACCGTCAAACAGCTCGGCGCCCAGATCGTGCTTGCCAATACCTATCATCTGTCCATGCGTCCCGGCGAGGACACTATCGCCGAGCTGGGCGGCCTGCACAAGTTTATGAACTGGCACGGTCCTATCCTCACCGACTCGGGCGGTTTCCAGGTGTTCAGCCACAACGACGCCGTTAAGCTCACCGACGAGGGCGTGCGCTTTATCGTCAACGATTACGACGGCCGCCACGTGTTCTGGACACCCGAGGACAACATGGAGATCGCCATGAAGCTCGGCTCCGACATCTGCATGCAGCTGGACCAGTGCCCGGGCTATCCCGCCACGCGCGCCTACGTTGAGCGCGCCGTTGAGCTGTCGAGTATGTGGGCCGAGCGCTGCTATAAGGCGCATAACCGCGACGACCAGGCGCTCTTTGGCATTGTTCAGGGCGGCATGCACCTGGACCTGCGCTTGCGCTCGCTGCGCCATCTGGAGGAGTGCGGCGACTTCCCCGGTTACGGCATCGGCGGCTACTCGGTGGGCGAGGACCACGAGACCATGTTCGAGACGCTGGCGCCGCTGGTTTCCGAGTACATGCCTAAGCACAAGCCGCGCTACCTCATGGGCGTCGTCAACCCTTCCACGCTCGTGCGCGGCGTTGGCGTGGGCATCGACATGTTCGACTGCGTACTGCCGACGCGCACCGGCCGCTTGGGCACGGCTTTCTCCAGCGAGGGTCGCCTCAACTTCCGCAACGCGCGCTTTGCGCACGACGACGGCCCCATCGATCCCACCTGCACCTGCCCGGTGTGTACGGGCGGTTACAGCCGCGCACTCATTCGCCACATGGTCACGCAGAAGGAGATGCTCGGCGGCATTCTGCTGTCGATGCACAACATCTACTACCTGCTCAACCTTATGCAGCGTGCTCGCCGGGCCATTATCGAGGGCCGTTACGGTGCGTTCGTGAGCGACTGGATGAATAGCCCTGCCGCGGTGGATTACTAAGGGCGACAGACACGCTTGCAGAGCGTAGGCAACGGCAAAGGCTGAGCGGCAGCCGCTCGTCACATTCGCTGACGCCGGCTGCGCGACCGCTGACCGATGCCTTGCAAGCGCATGATACATCGTGGGTACCATACCGAATAGTTGATGTTCGGGCGGGTGTTTGGCGCATGGCGTCGACCCCGCCCGCTTTTCTTTTTCTCGATAGGAGTACCCATGATAAAGAATGAGAACGTCGAGGGCGAGCCCGCCTACGACGAGACGTACCGCCGCGGCCCCGTGGTCATGCGCGGCCCCATGATTCCTAAGGACAACACCTACGCCAACCTGCTGGCGCCCGAGGAGTCGACCGACTGGCTGCATGCCGATCCGTGGCGCGTACTGCGCATCCAGGCCGAGTTTGTCGATGGCTTTGGCGCACTTGCCGAGCTCGGGCCTGCGGTGACCATCTTCGGTAGCGCCCGCACGCCCAAGACCGATCCGCTCTACAAGGCGGCGCGCACGGTCGGTCGCAAGATTGCCCAGCGCGGCGTGGCGGTTATCACCGGTGGCGGTCCTGGCGTTATGGAGGCGGCCAACAGGGGAGCGGCGAGCGCCAACGGCAAGTCGGTCGGCCTGGGTATCGAGCTTCCGCACGAGCAGGGGATCAATAAATACGTGAACCTCGGCATGGACTTCCGTTACTTCTTTGTGCGCAAGACCATGTTCGTCAAATACAGCTCGGGCGCCATCGTGTTTCCCGGAGGTTTTGGTACGCTCGACGAGATGTTCGAGGTACTCACGCTGGTGCAGACGCACAAGGTCAAGCGCATGCCGCTCGTGCTGGTGGGCAGCGAGTACTGGCAGGGCCTATTCGACTGGCTCAACGGCCCGGTGATGAGCGCCGGTATGATCAGCCCGCTCGATCCGGATCTGGTACACATTACCGATAACCTCAACGAAGCCGTCGACATCGCCCTGAGCGGGCTGATGTAGGGCGCGCGTGCCTGTCGTTGTAGTAATGAGAACGGCAGACTGATGCTATTTAACATCAGTCTGCCATCTAAACTGGGTATACTGATGTAAAAGACGAGGGCGAGGAGGTCGCGTATGTCTACTGCAACGGTTAAGCCTACGACGGTTCGCATCGAAGAGGGGCTCAAGGAACAGGCGACTGAGTTCTTGGATTCGGTCGGCCTCAGCCTCAATTCCTATCTCAATCTTGCCGTTCGGCAGCTGGTAAATCAACGAAAGATTCCTTTTGAGATTGTAGGAAGGGCGGAGGTGCCCAACGAGGCGACGAGGCGTGCCATGGTGATCGCCGAGGCTCATGAGTTGGGAATTTTGCCGGACGATAGCCCGTCATTCAATAACGCTGATGAGCTTATGTCATTCCTCGATGAGGAATAGCGATGTTCGAGATTAAAGTCGAGGCTCAATTTAAGGTGGACTACAAACGAACGATGCGCATGCATCCGCAGCTAAAAAGTGAGTTTAAAGCGGCGGTTGCAGAGCTTGTGGCTCATGGGTCACTTCCGGCGGAGTATGGCGCCCACGAGCTCTCAAACCCGGGCGGAAACTACAACGGCCACATCGATTTCCACCTATCCGATGGCTTGGTCGATGTGGTCGTTCTTTATCTTCCCCATAAGACTAACCCAATGATTAGACTGGTGAGAATGGGCACTCATCAGGAGCTGTTTCAGGGTCCGCTGGGCTGATCGCCGATTTCCAAGTTGCGGTGGAATAGGGACTGATTTGCGGTCGATTGGCCAAAAACAGTCCCTATTTCACCGCAACTGATAGGCGCGCCCCGTTCGCTGCTGCGGCCCCCGGTTCTCCTCATTGCTGGATTTCGCTCAAAAACTCAGCGGCGACTTCGTTGCTTTTGAAACGGATGCTGCGGTCTTCTTTCTTGGGGAATGCCAGCAGCGGGATAGTCCCGTACCAGACAGTTTCCTCGTCAATCACGGCCGCGCACAGCCGCCCTTTGGCCTTGACGGAATAGTCGACGTTCATCTCGGCAAAAATCGCTTTCGCGTCATCGCGCGGAGGTGAGGCAACATAAACCTCAAGGGTAATCCCACGGGCGGCTGCGCCTGCGAGTGTGGTGGTGAGTTTCGTGAGGCATGCGGCGGATGCGTAGGATGCGGCTATGAAGGCACTCTTTGTGGCACCGGTGATGTCTTTAATTAATGCCTCAATAGCGTTTGCCGGCTCTATGAGAATGTTGTAATCGGGTTGCTCGCTGTCCTCTGCTGAATAAATATCGTACCCCAACTTGGCGTACGTCTTGAGTCTTTTCTGGTACATGCGGGCGAGCATGGGTATCGACAGGTCAATGTAGTCGAATATCTCAACCTGTTGCTTGCCCTCGTGGCTTCTATGCAGTCTGCCCACCTGCTGCGTTACGCTGCCGTCCCAAGATATCGGCGTGGCAATGAAAAGGGTGTCAAGGTAGGACAGATCGAAGCCCTCGCTCAGAAGGCTTTCGGTGGCGACGATGATTCGATGTTCATGCTCAAAGCCGGGAAGACTGTTCAGTATCGCTTTTCTTTCTTTGGCGCCGATTTCTCCGGTTAAGAGTATGGGCTCGTGTCTGCGATCATTAAGCAACCTGAACAGTTCCTCAGCATGCTTTTTCCTTTTGGATAGTATGAGCGGATGTCGACCGTTTGACGCTGCTTCGAGGGCGTCATCGACAATCAATTCGTTTCTTGCCGCATGTGCACACAGCATATCGAGAATCTGATTGAAGCTTGCATCCGGCTCGTAGGCGGATAGCCGAATGCCGGTAAATCTCGGTCGAACGATGCGCTGGATGCCCTGCTGAATTGCCTGCGTTTTTGGATCGATGACATAGCGAAGCGGGCCGCAGAGCATCGAGAGCGCCCGCGTGAGTCCGTCGGAGCGCTCGGGTGTCGCGGAGAGGCCATATATATATTTGGCTGGAGCGGACTTGAGGACGAGCTCGAGCTGTGGCGCGGCAGCATGGTGGCATTCGTCGCAGATAATGAGGCCGTAATTACGAACAAGGTCCTTAACTATCGGCTCCCCGGTTTGGGAGTCTTTGCCAGATAGCGACTGAAAGGAAGCGACGTCGATAAGGCCGCTGACGGCGGTTTTGCCCCCTCCGATTTGTCCAATAAGGGGAGGTTGCTTTTTGCTGATTCGTCCTTTTGGCGTTCGGACCGGCTCTCTGGTGTCCGTAATGTCGAGAAATCGTTCGAGCTGCGATTTCCATTGGGCTATGAGCGCGGTCTTTGGAACAATGACGAGCGCCGGAAGACCAACGGCGGCAATAAGATAAGCTCCGATGACGGTTTTACCGAAGCCCGTTGGCGCAGACATGATTCCGTCTTCGTATTCAAGCATCTGGTCGGCGGCAATTTGCTGTTCGGGATGAAGGGTCCCTTTGAATGCCATCTCAATTGGATTGCCTGTGCTACGTTCGTCTGAATAATGGGCAGTAACGTGGGCTTCTTGAATCAGCTGCTCAAGTTGGGCTTTGCAGCCTCTGGGAATCGCGACGCGGCCATCTCTAAGTTCGCTGAGGTCTATGAGTCGCGGTTTGCCGAATACTGATTGATGCATAGATTGCGCACGGAAGAACTCCGGGTTGGCAAATGTCGCAAGCCTGCGGATTTCCATTTGAGCTGCCGGGCTCAGAGACTTTTCGGGGATGTAGAGCATATCGGCTTGTGTGACGAGCAGGTTCGAGGGGAAGTCTCGTGGCGTGAGCGGTAGCCGCTTTCGTGGCTTTTGGACATTGCGCCTGGTTTTGTTTGTCGCTGCAGCTGTTGCTATTCCAAGCGGTTTGTTTTTGGTGTCCTCGATCAGACGATCCACCGTCGCACGCGAGATTAGTTGGATTTGCGAAAGGTAAAGCCATTGGTCGGGAAAGGGCTCGAATCGTTCGTCAACAAATACGCTGTTTCCTTCCCGCTGCGCTTTTCCCTGAAAGGGCAGCGCAATGAGATTTCCAAAGCCGCCTTCAGGAATGGTGGACTGCGCGGGTATCATTCGGTCAAAGGCTTCGAAGGTGATTGTCTTGTTGAGTGCCGCTGCTTCGGCGATAAGGCAGCTACCGAAATCTCGTGCTGTCTTTGCGTTTATAGGTTCTAGGAAGAAAAACCAGATATGCGCGCCGTTGCCTGACCTTGATCGCTCGACCGCAGCGTTAATTCCATGGTTTTTTACGACAAGCCTGATAGCGTTTGTCGCTTCTTTCCAATCGGCTTTGTCAAAATCAATGACAAGGACATTTGTGTTGCAGTCTTTGTCGAGAACATATTGACCTATGACGTCCCGGAGCCTGTCGTCGCTGCCTTTGAAATGGGCGATAATGGCGGCATCGTTCAGCTCAAGGAATGTGCGGCTGCGACATTCAGCGCATTTAATTCTGTGATGGTTTGCTTTGGGGCAAATGCCTGGCTTCCACTCATTTGCGCAGGCGGGTGTATAGCCGATGCCCCCGTCTTTTCTGCGATACCCGTGAGCGTGCACATCTTTGCGGCCGGTAAAAAGATTGCGAAAGAGCTCGAGTTTGTCGCGCGCTGGGCTCGCGCTGGTAACGATGCCCTCGGTCTGTGCACGTTCGCCGAAAGATTTGCCGGCTTTGTCCCATTCTTCGAGTGTTGCGTAACGGATGTCTGGACCGTTGCTACAGATTACGATCTGCTTACGCGGATCTGAAGCGTGGACAACCGTTTTATTGAGTTTGAATAAGGCGTTCCCGAAAAGGGCGTATTGATGCACGGCGTTGCTCATTTGAATGCCATTCTTGTCAGCGTTCATTGGGATGAGGGTACGTCATTTCAGCTTTATGAGATATGCGACTTCGATTTTGGTTCGGTAATAGTGGGGTACCGATCCGTGAGTGGCAATTAGCCGGTGCCAAAACGTGCGGCGGCTGTTGTTAAAGGTGTTTTGGCGGCTATGGG
Organism: uncultured bacterium; assembly: GCA_905216175.1. GTDB lineage: Bacteria > Actinomycetota > Coriobacteriia > Coriobacteriales > Coriobacteriaceae > Collinsella. The sequence goes on from CAJMSV010000009.1 coordinate 26,257, forward strand.
GCGTGTTGGCGGCGTGGGGAGGGGTCCTCGAATGACTCCGTGGTCAAATAACGTCAAATATGAGTACTGTTGTTAATGTAGTCTCATAACATTTGGTAAGAATAGAATACCAATTCCACATTATTCTATATATCTAACCCACTAAACACGGAATTTTGAGCCTTGGCAAGACGTGGAATTGATCGAAATGATCAATTCCGGCGAGATTTTGCTGCTACTAATTTGGTGGCGGTACTCATATTTGCCATTTTTTGTCCAGTGGGTACCGCGAGGGGCCTGTTCGACTGGCTCAACGGCCCGGTGATGGATGCCGGTATGATCAGCCCGCTCGATCCGGATCTGGTACACATTACCGACGACCTCAACGAGGCCGTTGACATTGCCCTGAGCGGGCTGATGTAGGGTAGCAAAAATGGAACGGGGCTAAAAAGACCGGTGCGTAACGTTACATGTCAGTCTTTTTAGCCCCGTCCCAAATGAACTGCTTCTAAGTTGTGGTGGAATAGGGATTGATTTGCGGCTGATAAGCCAAAAACAGTCCCTATTCCACCGCAAGTGGTATGGGTAGCCCTAATTGGCGGGTTGGTAGCAGGGGCAGTAGCTGATGGCGATGGCGTCGACGCCTACGTGGGTGGCGATGGTGCAGCCGATGGGGCCGGTGCCGGCGTCTACGTAATCCTGGCCCGCGAGAGCCTCGTTGACAAGCTCCTGCTCCTCGGCGGCGCCGGTCGTGAGCACGCGCACGCTGGAGCCCGGATACTCGGCCAAAAATGCGAGGCAATCGGCCATGGTGTTGGTAACGATGCGCTTGGCACCGCGGCCCTTTTTTATGGCCTTGATCTCGCCCGATTTCCACTCCGGCGAAACGGCCAGGCGAATGTTGAGCATTTGCGTGAGCTGGCCGGCGAGCTTGGGCGCGCGGCCGTTCTTAACGAGATTCTCGAGCGTGCGGGGAATCAGCAGCAGGTGGGCGTCGGGCAGCGTCGCGCGGATCTGCGCCTCGGTCTCGTCCAGGCTGCGGCCGTCCTCGCGCATGGCCAGCGCGTACTCCACCAGCAGGCCCTCGGCGCCCGAGCCGGTGCGCGAGTCGATGCAGCGCACGTCGAGCTCGTGCGTTTCGGCCGTCAGGCTGGCGTTGGCATAGCAGGCGGACCACTCGCTGCACAGCGAGATAAAGATGGCGCTATCGTGGCCGTCGGCGCGCACGCGGTCAAAGAGTTCCTTGAACTCGCCGGCACTCGGCTGCGAGGTGTGCGGCAGCTGCTCGGAGCCGGCCATGCGGGCGACGTACTCTTGGGCGGTAATCTGCACCTGGTCGAGCAGGTCCTCGCCCTCGATAATCACATGCAGCGGAATCACGTAAATGCCGAGCTCTTGGGCGCGGGCGGGGGAGATGTCCGACGTGGAGTCGGTTATGATGGCAAAAGACATAATTGCACCTTTCGTTGGGGCGCGACGGCGCCGCCTTCTGAGAGCAAAGTGCGACAAGTATAGTGGAGTCGTTCCACATTTCTAGGTTCAATTGTTGAATAGTCAACAGTTTGAAGTGTCGGTGTGGAAATCGTCAACTGGGGAAGAGGGATGCCGATGGAGGCGCTGGAGATATGCAAGCGGCCGGTCGTGCTGTTTGATTTTGATGGCACGGTGGCCGATACGGGTCGGGCGGTGATGACCTCGACGCGCAAGACGCTGGCTGCACGCGGGTTTTCGGAGGCGCAGATGGGTGACCTGCGTCGCATGATCGGGCCGCCCCTGTGGAAGAGTTTTCACGACTTTTATGGCTTCTCCCGCGAGGAGTCGCTTGTGGTGGCCGACGAGTACCGCGCCTTTTTTGACGAGCTGGGACCGGAGGAGTATCCCGTGTTTGACGGGATCCCCGAGCTGCTGGATGGGTTGGTCGCCCAGGGCAAGCGCTTGGCCGTGGCGACGTCGCGCATGGAGGCAAAGTGCGTTGACATGGTGGGAGAGCTGGGACTTTCTCAGTTTGAGGCGGTGGTTGGCATGAATCCGCCGCAGGGGCGCGAGACCAAGGCCGATTCGGTCCGCGACGCGTTGGCGGCCTTGGGTGCGGCCGCGGGCGATGCCGTGATGATCGGCGATCGCTTTAACGACGTCGAGGGCGCGCACGCGATGAGCGTGCCGTGCATTGGTATCTATTCGGGCGCGGCGGCGCCGGGCGAGCACGAGGCGGCGGGTGCCGATGCAGTGGTGCACTCGGTGGCCGAGCTTGCTAAACTTTTCGCTATATAAGTATTTGATGTGAGGGGCGGGCACGCTCGCCGCTCATTGGTAAGGAGGTCGTCCATGAATCAGGTGGAGCAGAGCGTTGCCGAGTATGTCGATGAGGTCTGGGAGGATGTCGTCGCCGATATCGAGCAGCTGGTGAGTTATCCGTCCGTGGCAGTTTCTGCCGATGCGGAGCCCGGCGCGCCGTTTGGCCGCCCGGTCCGTGACGCGCTCGATTGCGCGCTCGGCATCGCGCAGAAGCTCGGCTATCAGACGAGCGACGACGAGGGCTATGTGGGAATCGCCGATATCCCGGGCCGCGGCGACAAACAGCTCGCGACTATCTGCCACGTGGACGTGGTTCCCGCCGGCCCTGGCTGGAACACCGACCCGTTCACCATGGAGCGCCGCGAGGGCTGGCTGCTCGGTCGCGGCGTGATTGACGACAAGGGCCCGGCGGTATTGTCACTCTACGCCGGCGCCTACTTGCTCAAGCACGGCATTGTTCCGCGCTACACCTTCCGCGCGCTGCTGGGCTGCGATGAGGAAGTGGGCATGTCCGACGTTCACCATTATCTGGAGAACTACCCCAACCCAGACTTTCTGTTTACGCCTGATGCCGAGTTCCCGGTCTGCAATGCCGAGAAGGGCCAGTTTGGGGCGACGTTCGTGAGCCCCAAGATCGACGGCGGACGCATCGTGTCGTGGAGCGGCTCCGAGGCGAGCAATGCCATTCCGTCGCAGTCCATCTGCGAGCTTGCGATTGCCGCCGATGAGCTGCCGGCGCCCGTTGAGAACGTCGACCGCCTGGAGATCACGGCGCTTGATAACGGGCATGCGCAGATTTTCGCCCACGGTATTGGCGGCCACGCTTCGATGCCTGAGGGCACCATCAACGCCGTCGGCCTGATCGTGGCGTATCTGCGCGAGGCCGAGGACGCGTTTGGTGCACGCGATGAGCGCCTGCTGACGCCTGCCGAGCACGAGTTCGTCAAGTTCCTGGCCTTTGTGCATGCGGATGCCTATGGTCGCGGCCTGGGTATCGATGCGACGAGTCCGGCGTTTGGCCCGCTTACCTGCAACGCTGGCGTCATCCGCGTGGCGGATGGCCATATTGAGCAGGTCATCGACGTGCGCTTCCCCGATAGCACCAGTGCCGATACCATCCGCGAGCAGCTCGACCCGCTCGTGGGCCGTTTTGGCGTGACGTGCCAGCTGGGTCGCGCGAAGGTGCCGTTCTCGGTGTCTGCCGACGATCCGGCCGTGAAGGCGCTTATCGATACCTATAACGAGTTCACCGGCAAGCATGCCGAACCCTTTGCCATGGGCGGCGGCACGTACGCGCGCAACTTTGCCCGCGCCGTCTCGTTTGGCCCCGAAGAGACCGGCCTAGAGCTGCCCGCGTGGGGCGGCCAGATGCACGGCCCCAACGAGTGCGCCAACGAGGAACAGCTCAAGCAGGCGCTCAAGATCTATATTGTTGCGATCCTCCGTTTGAATGAATTAGAGCTTTAAGGTCTCGCGGTTTCCCAATCTAAGTTGCGGTGGAATAGTTCCTAGAATGGGCCATTTGATGGCCAAGCAGGAACTATTTCACCGCAACTTCTTTTTATCGGTGTAAAAGGTGGACCATGCCAACCGGCGGGTTTGTTATCCGTTTGTAAAGCCGAGCCGCGCTTGCGGTAAGGGTCTATCAATAGCCCGTAAGAAACCGCAGATAACGCGGCCGTCGCCCGATCGGGGCCGTATCTTTCCAAACAGCAAAGCGGGCAGGGTGCCCGCGAGTCGCATGTATGAAAGGAAGATCATGCTCGATCAGGCTTATTCTCGTCGTCAGTTCCTCGGCCTCGCTGGTGGTCTTGCCAGCATCGTCGGTCTCGGTCTCGTTGGTTGCGGCGGCTCCGGCGCATCCGACGCCGCCGATACGGGCAGCGCCGCTGCCGCTGCTGAGTCTGTCTCCGGCGAGGTGACCTATGACGGCGCCTCCTCGTTCCAGGCTCTTGTCGAGGCCGCTGCCGAGAAGTTCATGGATGCCAACCCCGATGTCTCCGTCTCCGGCTCGGGCAACGGTTCGGGCAAGGGCCTGACCGCTGTCGCCGC
>CAJMSV010000010.1 GCA_905216175.1 uncultured bacterium
ATAGAGCCAATTTGCCCGCCCAGATGTTACAGATTGAGATATTTGAAAATCGGAATAGAAGCCTACTCCTTTGTGGTGGTATTCCAGTTTGCCAACGATATACGCGCCGGCAAAAAAGTCTGCTATACTCTTTCCCGCTGTCCCCATCGTCTAGCGGCCAAGGACGCCACCCTTTCAAGGTGGATATCGCGGGTTCGAATCCCGCTGGGGGCACCATTTGAATTGAAGAGCCCGTTACCCTCGCGGTAGCGGGCTTTTTGCTACCGATATGCCGGGATTCGAACCCGACAGGGTGCGAAGCTGAGGAAACGCGCAAGCGTTTTCCAGCGCAGCACGCAAGGAGCGGAGCGACGCAGCGGAAGCGGGCGGCGCCAGCCGCACGCGGACATCCCGCTGGGGGCACCATTTGAAACGAGAAGCCCGTTACCAATTCGGTGGCGGGCTTTTTGCTACCCATGCGCCGGGATTCGAACCCCGAGGGCATTAAATCACACTGTCGTCCAAGGGCCTGTGGGCAAAAAATAGCAAATATGAGTACTGTTACCAATTTAGTAACAGCGATTTCATGCCATCAGAAGGCGATTTAGACGCAAGGGGTCCTACGGCGGAAGAATTGCAGGCGTTTATCAGCTATGTACTTGGACATATGTTGCGTAACAACCCATATTTTGTAAATAGATAATGCTACAGGACTTGTGACAGTACTCATATTTGACGTTTTTTGTCCACAGCCCTTTATACCTAGGCAAGTCGGCGGCAAAACGGGCTTCAAAGCGTCCTTCGCAAACAAAAACCGGGGCCCGCATGATGCGGACCCCGGCTCAATACCGTGACGATATGTCAGTTACGCTCTACACGTAGAACAGAATGTCGTCGTAGGTCGGAACCGGCCAGTAGTCGGCGGCCACGATCTCCTCCATGGCATCCACGGCAGCGCGCAGCGTATCCATAGCGGGAACGACCTCGTGCGCGTACATGTTGGCCTGCTCCTGCCCATCGAGGGCTTCGGCCTTCTGATGCACGGCGTCGAGCGCCTTGATGGAGTCGTTGATGGTGGTGATGCCGTTGCAGAGCTTGTTGAGCGTGTTCTGCTCGCACTGCATGGCGGCCTCAGCACCGGCGGCACGAATAGTCTCAAGGCCCTTAGCGACCTTGGTGGCATAGGCGGTAATGACCGGGCGATAGGTACGACGCGCCTCGCGAACCATCGTGGTGGCCTCGATGTTCATGAGCTTGTTGTACTTCTCGAGCTTGCAGTCGTAGCGGCACTGAGCCTCGGCCTTGGTCAGGACGCCCGTCTCCTCAAAGAGCGCAATGGCCTTATCGGAAACAAAGGCGGGCAGGGCGTCGGCCGTGGTCTTGTTGTTGGCAAGGCCGCGCTTCTCGGCCTCGACGGGCCACTCATCGGAGTAGCCGTCGCCGGAGAACAGGATGCGCTGGTGATCGGTCAGCACCTTCTTGCAGTACTCGAGCGCAGCGTCCTGGAACTCATCCTCGGGCGTACCCTCAAGCGCGTCGGCGAAGGACTTGAGCGACTTGGCCACGGCGGCATCGAGCACCAGGTTGGAGTCGGAGACGTTCTGCTCGGAGCCGCAGGCACGGAACTCGAACTTGTTGCCGGTGAAGGCGAACGGGGAGGTGCGGTTGCGGTCGGTGTTGTCCTGCATCAGCTTGGGCAGGGTATCGGCGCCCAGGTCGAGCACGCCGCGCGTGGCATGGACGGAAGCCTTGCCATCGATGATCTTCTCGACGACCTCGGTAAGCTGGTCGCCCAGGAAGATGGACATAATCGCCGGAGGAGCCTCGTTGGCGCCCAGACGATGGTCGTTACCGGCCGAGGCAACGGAGGCACGCAGGAGCTCCTGATAGTTATCGACGGCCTCGATCACCGCGGTGAGGAAGACGATGAACTGCAGGTTGTCGAGCGGGGTGTCGCCCGGATCGAGCAGATTCTCGGACTCGGTGCCAAGCGACCAGTTGTTGTGCTTGCCCGAACCGTTGATGCCCTCAAAGGGCTTCTCGTGCAGCAGGCAAACCAAGTCGTGGCGGGAGGCGATGAGCTTCATTTTCTCCATCATGACCAGGTTCTGGTCGATGGCCTCGTTGACTTCGCCATAGACGGGGGCGAGCTCATGCTGGCAGGGAGCAACCTCGTTGTGCTTGGTCTTGGCGGGAATGCCGAGCGCCCACAGCTCATCGTCCAGGTCCTTCATGTAGGCCGAGACGGTGGGGCGGATAGCGCCAAAGTAGTGCTCCTCGAGCTCCTGGCCCTTGCAGGGAGCGGCGCCAAAGAGGGTGCGGCCGGTGATGACCAGGTCCTTGCGCTTGCGGTAAGCGTCCTTCTTGATCAGGAAGTACTCCTGCTCGTCGCCCACGGAAGGAACGACCTTCTTGGGGGTCTTGCCAAACAGCGCCAAAACGCGCTTAGACTCACGCGAGAGCGCGGTCATGGAGCGCAGCAGCGGGGTCTTCTTGTCCAGGGCCTCGCCCGTGTAGGAGCAGAAAGCCGTGGGGATGCACAGGACATCGTCCTTGATAAAGGCGGGGCTGGTGGGGTCCCAAGCGGTGTAGCCACGGGCCTCGAAGGTAGCACGCAGGCCGCCGTTGGGGAAGCTGGAGGCATCGGGCTCGCCCTGGATGAGGTTCTTGCCCGTAAACTTGGTAATGGCGGTGCCGTCGTGGTTGGGCTCCAGGAAGCTGTCGTGCTTCTCGGAAGTAATGCCCGAAAGCGGCTGGAACCAGTGCGCGTAGTGCGTCGCGCCCTTGGAGATGGCCCAGACCTTCATGGCATGGGCAACGGCGTTGGCCACATCCAGGTCGAGCGGCTCACCGCCCTCGAGGGTTGCAGCAAGGCGCTTCCAAATGTCCTTGGGGAGGTAGTCCTTCATGACTTCCTCAGAGAACACCATGGTCCCGAAGCGGTCAGTAAGTTCGGCCATACGGAACTCCCTTCGTATCGGCACCGCGTGAGAAGCGGTGTTGATTACTAACGAACGAGTCATAGCTTAGACTCGCCGTGTTTCCGCGACATTACCGTTATGTTGCTGTCGCGAAACCAATCAATGAGGTTACCCTATCGAGGTGGCGTTGCCACCCTCAACAGCCAATCAACTGCATAAATTGCAGACCTCTCCCCATGGTTTAAGGGTAGCCAATTTGGGACGGGGCTTTATTAACTGGTATTTCGCATCAGATACCATTCAATATAGCCCCATCCTACATTGACTGCCCTGTTATAGGAAATGACGATAGCGAAGCATTTTCGATTGGTATCACCAAATCGCGAGAGAAATTCCATCTTGGCGCAGTGGTGCTGTAGAATCCTTGCAACAAAACATCGCACCTAGGCATCTAAAGGAGCACGATATGCGCGTCGACGAGGTTTTTAAGCAGGCAGCATCCCAGGGCACCGCGCCCATTTCGTTTGAGATGTTCCCGCCCAAGGGCGAGCTGACCCTCGACACGGCTCGCGAGGTGGCAGGCAATCTGTGCAAGCTTTCGCCGAGCTTTGTCTCGGTCACCTGCTCGGCCGGCGGCTTGGGCAACGGTGCCACCACCGCCCCCATCGCGCATATGATTACGAGCGAATTCGATACACCCTCGGTGGCACACCTTACCTGCGTGGGCCGCTCGCACGCCGATATCGCCGCCAAGATCGACGAGTATCGCACCGCCGGCGTGGAAAATATCCTGGCCCTGCGTGGCGATCTCCCTGCCGGCGCAACCGAGGACGACAAGCCCGCCTCGGACTACGCCTACGCCCGCGACCTCATCCCCGAGCTCGTCGACGCCGGCTTTTGCGTGGGCGCCGCAGCCTACCCCGAGGGCCACATTGCCTGTGAGGATCTCAGCCTTTCGGTCGAACACCTCAAGCAAAAACAGGACGCCGGCGCGAGCTTCTTTGTGACGCAGCTCTTCTTTGATAACGAGTGCTTCTACCGTTTTCGCGAGCTTGCCGACAAGGCCGGCATCACCGTGCCCATTACCGCGGGAATCATGCCGTTTATGGGCAAGTCGCAGATCAGCCGCATGGTCTTTATGTGCGGCGCGTCGCTGCCCTCCCCTGTCATCAAGATTCTCGCCAAGTACGAGAATGACCCCGAGAGCCTGCAGGCAGCTGGTGTAGATTATGCAGCCCGCCAGCTTTGCGACCTCAAGGAGCACGGCGCCGACGGCCTGCACCTGTACACTATGAACCGTCCTGCGATCGCCGCGACCATTATGGAGCGCCTGGGGTAATGGAAAAACCGCACATCGATACAATCGCTGTCGAAGTGCCGGCCGACCTTGCGTCGCCGGCGCTTTACCGTGTCGATGCTGCGCACCATCCCCGTGTCGACCGTGCCGAGATGCTGCGGTATCTGGGTTACGGCGGCCAGCAGATTGAGCCCGAGCTGTCGCAGCGTATTGAGCTTGTCGTTGAACGTCTTGAATTGGACATTGAGCCCCGTGGCGTGCGCCGCGTGTTTGCCGTCGATGCCACGGGTGTGGACGAGCAGGGAGAACCTTGCATCCGTCTGGTTGGCACCAACGTTGAGCTGCGCGGTCGCGATATCTATCGACATCTCAAAGACGCCCGCTTTGCCGCACTCATGGCATGCACCCTCGGCATGGATGCTGAGCGCCGTCTGCGCACCACGGGAGCCCAACATCCCCTGGAGGGCGCCGTGCTCGACGCCGCGTGCTCCGCTTACGTGGAAGCCGCCGTTGAGCAAATGGACCAGCAGGTCAAGACGGACGCCGCCGTTCATGGGCTCGCCGGCAACTGGCGCTTTAGTCCCGGCTACGGCGACTGCCCGCTCTCGGCCCAGCGCTCGATCGTCAATGCGCTCAACGCCACGCGGCTCATCGGCCTGACCGTCACGCCCACCAGCCTGCTCATGCCCACCAAAAGCGTGACCGCGGTGATCGGTCTGTTCGACGGCGAAGTCCACGACGCCCAGAGCCGCCCCACCTGCAATATCTGCCGCATGCGCGAGAACTGCCGCTTCCGTGCCGCCCACACCACCTGCTATTCCAGCCATTAGGAGCCCCCGATGTTTACTCCGCTTATCACTCATGATTCTGACGGCACTGCATTGGCGGCACCCGTTGATGCCGTACGTCGCAACGGTGCCACGTACAAGACGCGCACGCTCGACGAACTGCGCATTAAGGACGATCGCCTGCGTGCGACCATCGAGGGCACGGGACACCTGCTGTTCGACGGCGGCATGGGCACCATGTTGCAGGCCGCTGGCATGAAGGCGGGCGCCCTGCCCGAGCTGCTCAACTTTGAGGAACCCCAGGTCATTACCGACATTCAGCGGCAGTACGTCGAGGCCGGCTGCGACGTGATCACCGCCAACACCTTTGGCGCCAACGCCCACAAGCTCGACGGTGCCGCCACCGTGGCAGATGTCTTTGCCGCCGCTGTCGCCTGTGCCCGCGAGGCCGGCGCCCACTACGTCGCCGGCGATATCGGTCCCATCGGCGCGCTGCTTCGCCCCCTGGGTACCCTGAGCTTCGACGAGGCCTATGACCTCTTTGCCGAGGAAGTGCGCGCAGGCGTCGCCGCGGGTGTGGACCTCTTTATTATCGAGACTATGACCGACCTGGCCGAGATCAAGGCGGCCGTCCTCGCCTGCCGCGAGAACTCCGACCTGCCCGTCTTTGCCACCATGACCTTTGAGGAAGACGGTCGCACCTTCCTGGGAACGAGTCCCGAGGTCGCCGCCATCACGCTCGACGCCATCGGTGCCGACGTTTTGGGCATCAACTGCAGCCAAGGACCGGCCGAGCTCCGAGGACTCGCCGCACGTATGCTCACCGTTACCGACAAGCCCGTTATGGTGCAGGCTAATGCAGGACTCCCCCATGTAGACGACGACGGCAACACCGTCTTTGATATCCAAGCCCCCGAATACGCCGAGGCCGTCGCCGGCATGATCGCCGACGGTGTGAGCGTCGTGGGCGGTTGCTGCGGCACCACGCCGGCGCACATGGCGGCCTTGCGCACGCTTATCGACAACCACACGCCCAGCCCGCGCCACCGCAAGCCCAGTATGTCGGTCACGAGCGCCCAAACGGTCGTAGACCTTCCCTGCGACGGCCACAAGATCGCCGTCATCGGCGAGCGCATCAACCCCACCGGCAAAAAGCGCCTGCAGCAGGCCCTGCGCGACGGCGACCTGGACTACGTTGTGAGCCAGGGCATCAGCCAGCAGGAGCAGGGCGCCGACATCCTGGACGTCAACGTGGGCCTGCCCGAGATTGACGAGGTCAAGATCATCCAACAGGCGACCGAACAGCTCCAGGGCTCCACGCTGCTGCCGCTGCAGATCGACTCCACCGACCCCGCCGCCGTCGAGGCCGCCGTACGTCGCTACGCCGGCAAGCCCATCATCAACTCGGTCAATGGCAAACAGCAGATCATGGACGAGATTTTCCCGCTGGTCGCCCACTACGGCACCAACGTCGTCGGCCTCACGCTCGACGAAGGCGGCATCCCGGATACCGCCGAGGCACGTTATGCCATCGCCGAGCGCATCGTGGCCGAGGCTGCCCGTTACGGCATCGGCCCAGACCGCATCCTCATCGACTGCCTGGTCATGACCGCCTCGACCAACCAGCGCCAGGCTGAGCAGATCCTGCGCGCCATGTCTATGTGCAAGGAGCGCCTGGGCGTCAAGTGCGCACTCGGCGTATCGAACATCAGCTTTGGCCTGCCCGCGCGGCCGCTGCTGGGCTCGGTCTTTTTGGCCGCCGCCTTTGGCGCGGGCCTGGACGCCCCCATCATGAACCCGGGTTCCAAGCGCTTTATGGATACTGTCTACAGCTATCGTGTGTTGAGCGTTGAGGACGAGGGCTCGACCGGATACATCGAGCGCTACGCCGGCTGGACCGATCCGTACAAGATCGCCGCAAACCCGGCAGCAGCTCAGGCCGCATCGAGTGATGCCGCGCCCGCTGCTGGCACCGCCGGCACCGACGGCAACGACGACCCGATTCGTCGCATGGTCGTCTCGGGCCGCAAAGGCGAGATCGCTGCCGAGACCGAACGTCTGCTGGCAGACCACGATGCCATGGACCTTATCAACAACCACTTTATCCCCGCCCTCGACGAGGTTGGCGTTCTCTTTGACCAGGGCAAGTTCTTCTTGCCGCAGCTTATGGCCTCGGCCGAGGCAGCGCGTGTGGGCTTCGACACCATCAAGCGCCTGATGCCCGCCGGCGAGATTGCCGACAAGGGCAAGATCTGCGTGGCCACCGTCAAGGGCGATATCCACGATATTGGCAAGAACATCGTCAAAATGCTGCTCGACAACTACGGTTACACCGTCTTTGACCTGGGCCGCGACGTCGATCCGCAGGAGGTACTCAAGACCGTCAAGGAGCGCGATATCAAACTCGTCGGCCTCTCGGCGCTTATGACTACCACCGTCGTGGCCATGGAAGAGACCATCAAGCTGCTTCATGCCGAGGTGCCGGGCGTCAAGATCATCGTAGGCGGCGCCGTACTCACCCCCGAATACGCCAAGCAGATCGGCGCGGACTACTACGCCAAGGACGCCGCCGAGAGCGCGCGCATCGCCGAAGAGGTCTTTGGGCAGTAACACAACGGAAACAACCGAGCATCAAAACGTGCCGCATGCGCCACTTGGCACGTGCGGCACGTTAGAATAGATAAGACTATGCTCGTTTTGGCAGATAGGAGCGCAAGGATGGCGATCACGCCCGCAGAAATCGCGGAAACCCGCGGCATGGTTGAGGAGCAGAACCTCGACATCAGGACCATCACCATGGGTGTTTCGCTCATGGGTTGCGGCGACGAGAACCTCGACCGCATGTGCACGAAGATCTACGACCACGTGACGCACACGGCTGAGCATCTGGTCGAGACCGCCGAGAACCTCGAGCGCGAGTACGGTATCCCCATCGTCAACAAGCGCGTTTCCGTCACCCCGGTGGCGCAGATCGCCGCGTGCTGCAAGGATGAGGACCTCACCCCCATCGCGTATGCCCTCGACCGCGCGGCCGAGACGCTCGGCATCGATTACCTGGGCGGCTTCTCCGCACTCGTCCAGAAGGGCATCGGCGACGCCGACCGCCGCGTCATCCAGTCCATCCCCCAGGCGCTCGCCACTACGAGCCGCGTCTGCTCCAGCGTCAACGTCGCCAGCCTGCGTGCCGGCATCAACATGGATGCCGTACTCATGGCTGCGCAGACCATCATCGACGCCGCTAAGCTCACGGCCGACCAGGACTCCGTCGGCGCTTCCAAGTTTGTCTGCTTTGCCAATATGGTCGAGGACTCCCCGTTTATGGCGGGCGCCGTCCACGGCGGTGGCGAGGCCGACGCCGTCATCAACGTAGGCGTTTCGGGCCCCGGCGTTATGGCCGCAGCCCTGGAGACGCTGCCCGATTCCGCATCGATGATGGAAGTCGCCGAGAAGATTAAACAGACCGCCTTTAAGATCACCCGCGCCGGCGAGCTCATGAGCCGCGAGGCCGCCCATCGCCTGGGTGTCGAGAAGGGCATTGTCGACCTGTCGCTGGCCCCCACGCCTGCCATCGGCGACTCCGTTGCCCGCATCCTCGAGATCATCGGCGTGGGCACCTGCGGTGGCCCCGGCACGACCTGCGCGCTCGCCATGCTCAACGATGCCGTCAAGAAGGGCGGCGTCATGGCCAGCTCCAGCGTGGGCGGTCTCTCCGGCGCCTTTATCCCCGTGTCCGAGGATGCCGGCATGATCGCCGCCGTCGAGGCCGGCGCGCTTTCGCTCGAGAAACTCGAGGCCATGACCTGCGTGTGCTCCGTTGGCCTGGACATGATTGCCATCCCCGGCGACACCCCGGTCGAGACCATCGCCGGCATCATCGCCGACGAGCTGGCCATCGGCGTCATCAACAACAAGACCACGGCCGTGCGCGTGATTCCCGCCATCGGCAAGGGCGTGGGCGACTGCGTCGAGTACGGCGGCCTGTTTGGCCGTGCACCCATCATGCCGGTGAACCCCAACGCCGGCACCGTGCTTGCCCACCGTGGCGGACGCTTCCCGGCGCCGCTGAACTCGCTCAAGAACTAGCTGAGGGGGACTGGCGAGGAGCCCCGGGGAGGGCAAATATAATAAGGTCGCCTGCTCGGACAGTCCTGACTCGCTCGGAGAGCACATTAAGTGCTCTCCGGCTCGTGCGGAACTCGCGATCGACCTTATTATATTTGCCCTCCCCGGGGCTCCCGCACAGCGGGACCTCTGTTGGGTTCTGTCCCGATTGCAGTTGCTTCGCTCCTGCACCACTTGGCTGGTGCGGCGGTTTGGCGTTGGAACGGTTCTTTCTGATATATGCTGGTTGCGGCTCTTCTTTTGGGAGGAGTCGCTTTTTTGTTGCTAGGAGGTTGGCCCGTGGTTGATGGGGATGCTCGCTCTGAGCTGCTTTCTGCGGATTGGAATGAGGAATGGATGCGCTTGCAGGCTGGTCGGCGGCGGGCTGATGATTCTTTTGAGTGGGATAAAAGGGCTCGGCATTTTCGGCCGTTGGAGACTGCCCCTTATGCTCAGGATTTTATAAAGCTGTTGGCGCTTGAGCCCGGCGAGTCGGTGCTCGATATGGGGTGCGGGGCTGGGTCGATTGCTATTCCGCTTGCTCAGGCTGGGCATTCCGTGATTGCCGCCGATTTCTCCCCCGCCATGCTGGGCACGCTTGATGCCGGCATTGAGTACTACGGGCTCGAGGGGCGCATAACGCCGCTTGAGCTTGCTTGGGATGACGATTGGGATCTGGTTGGGCCGGTTGCCAAGGCTGTAGATGTTGCCTTTGCCAGTCGGTCGGTTACGACGACCAATCTAAAAGGTGCGCTTGCCAAGCTTGATCGTACGGCTCGTCGGCGTTGTGCTGTCACGATGGTCGCCAACTCCAGCCCGCGCTATGATCTGCACTTGATGAACGCCATTGGCGCCTCCGTTACCTGCAGCAATGGCTTTGTGTACGCCTTCAACATCCTTATTCAGATGGGTGCCTTGCCGCAGGTTACATACTTTGAATCGCCTCGTCGCGACACCTTCAATACCCTCGAGGCAGGTGTGGCGGACTTTTCTCGTATGCTCGAGCATGGCAACGAGGATAAGATCGACCGCCTGCGCGATTACATCGCCCAGCACATGATCGAGAACCCCCATGCCGGTGAGCCGGGCTCCAAGGGCGTGCCGCAGGGGCGCTATATGCTCGACCACGTCCGTAAGGTCCGTTGGGCGTTTATTGCATGGGAGCCGGTCTCTGCGCCCAGCTCATAGCCTGTTCGCAGCCCGCACCGCCCACTCACTCGGCATCCGCATTCTTTGCGAACTGGGCAAACGCGCTCCACACCGCGCCGTTCCTGCGCTATCGTGGGACAGCTCACGTAGATTAAGGCCCCGTCTCGGGGCGCCCCATACATAGAAAGCGAGAACCCATGGCACTGACAGGAGCACAGGTCAAGCAGCTTCGCAGCATGGCCCATCACCTCAACCCCGCCATCATCATCGGCAAGTCCGACGTCAACGAGGGCACCGTCGAGCAGACGGTCGCCTACCTGGAGAAGCACGAGCTCGTTAAGTGCTCCGTACTCGATGGTTCCAGCCTTTCCGCCCGCGAGGCCGCCGAAGAGCTCGCCGACCGCTGCCATGCCGAGGTCGTCCAGGTTATCGGCCGCAAGTTCTCGCTGTATCGCGAGTCCTCGCGCAAGGACATCGAGAAGATTAAGCTCGTCTAAGAGCCAACGATCCGGCGAGCCAATATACATCAAGCTTGCGAGCGTCCGAGCAATTCGGACGCTCATTTTTTTATCGCTCGACGAGCACGCGGTTAAGCCTGCCCTCCACCAAGCGCTCGTACAGACGCCGCGTCTCGGGCTCGGGCACGCCATTGACCTGCTCCCTCAGGTGATGCATATGCCCACTGTACAGCTCGACGATATCGCGTCGTCGCCCCGCCGCACCGTAGACGCGCATAGCGCAACGCACCATGTCCTCGCGCGCCGTCTCTTGCCGCAGCCCCGACTCCACCAGCCATACCGCCGACTGCAGGTCGTTTTCTTCTAGGGCGGCATTCGCGCCCCGAATCATGCAGTCGATATACTTCGATTCCATAATGCGCCGCATACGCAAAAAGTAGGTGGGATTACAGCCATTGGGAACATACAACGGGCCGGCGTAAAGCTGCTCGATCTTAAGGCACAGCTCGATCAGATGGGGTCCGCGCGCGCCCGCGCGATTTCCCAAAACTTCGCGGCTTATCTGATCAAACAACCGCACGTCAGTCTTGACGTAATCGCCGTTAAGCCCAATGCACTCGTTTTGAATCAGCACACACGACTTGCCGTCCGGTGTCGGTCCCAAGGCCGAACGCAGGCGCGATATCGTCGAGTACAGATTGTTACGGGCGCTATTGAACTCGGCATGGGGCCACAGCTCCATAGCCAGCGTCTCGCGGTCAACCAGTGCATCCATGCCCAGCGCAAGCCGCTCGGCAAGCGTCGCCGCTTTCTTGCGGCGCCACATCTTATCCGTGATGGGAAACCCGTCGCGCTCGGCGCGAAACGCCCCAAACATGCGGATCTCGATATGGCCAATCACATCGACGCCCTCGGCATCGCCGGCCTGAAACAGACGCTCGCCCTCCCCTTCCAAATCGTCGCGCAGCGAGTACCGCGACAGCTCGCGCACGGGAAGCTTCTTGCGTATCCTGGCCGCCGGCTCGCCCAAACAATGCATGGCAAGGCGCGCAAAGAGCCGATACGACGGTTCTAGAATCCCCGCGCGATTCATGGACATCCAGGCCGCAAGGTCGCTGTCTCGGCCCGCACAGGCCAAATGCAGCGCCACCATCCAGGCTTCTGCGCCACCAACCTGCGTCTGGCTTATATCGAGTAGCTCCGCTTCCTCGCGCACCGAAACCATCGAGGTGTTACGCAGATATGCCACGCGCTCCAGCAGCAATGCGTTATCGCGCATGTACGCAATCGACTCCTCGGCAAGTTTGAGCACTTGGACCGCACGGAACTTCGCATTAACCGGCCGTCCCTCTGCCAGCGACTGCCAGCCTTCTAGCAACTGGCCAAACAGCTGAATCTGATTGTCGCGCATGCGGACGGCAAAACGATCGAGCTCGTTGAACGCCGCATCGTCGGTTACCGGCAAGCCGGAAAGGAGCCGCCGTGCCGCCAACACCATGCGCACCCAGATAGCCATCGCCTTAAGCCCACGTACGTCGAGCGCCTCCCGCACCACCGTCATCTCGTCGTCGCGCTCGTCGGTTCCCGCAAACGACCCGTCAAAGAGCTCCACCAGCATACTATCGGCCCGTATAACAATCCCCGCGATGTCGAGCTCGCAGTCGTAGGCCTTGCTCGTTTTGAGCTGTTGTAGAACGCCGCCGTCATTTCCCCGCTCGGTCAGACAGCGCTTGACCTCGATATGCGCAGACAACATATCGAGTGCGGTATGGGATGTCTCGATTTCTGGCACGGCCAGGTTCGTAGGAAGCCCAAGCCCGTTGTCCCCATAGCAAACAGCCGTCAGCGTCTGGGCCACCCTCCATGAAACAGGGTCTATTTCGCAGGCCGCCCGTTCGCCCCCGCGCTCGATAACCGATGCCATATAGCGAGCGAGCTTTGTATTGGACACGCTGACCGCTGCCAGATATACGCCAAGCGCTTCGGCAGGCGTTGGCTCTGGAGCCGGATCGTCGGCATCGATCGTGCCCAGCGCCGCTCGGCAGATATCGGCCCCGTGCCCCGTCAGAGCCAGATCGACCCCATACTGCCCAGCAAGTTCAAGGACCGCTCCACGGTCCAAAAAGGCGTCCGCCAGGCCCATCGCCGCATCACATCGGCCCGCCTTAAGCAAAATCCGGGCCGCCCTCGGAACAAGTTCGGGGCGAACCTCGGCCACCAACTTACGCAAACGCAAGCGTCCGTTATCCTCCGTGCCCAGACACGTAAAACTCCGCTCGGCGGGGTCCAAGCCAAAGATCGGGTAGTCGCGTACAAAGTAGGACTGGTCGACCATCGACAGCCTTACCCCACAAGCCTCGAGTTCTGCTATATTGCCCTCGCCCATCAAAACCATGAGACATGCCACGCAAAACAGCGCATTATTGTCGAGCGAAGCCAGATCGACAAGTGCCGCGCCATATACGTTGACAATCTCGTTTTCGAGCAGGCCGGCTACGTCGCCTTGGCCATACAGACCCGTCTGCAATGCCGAAACGAGCTCGGGCACGCCCTGCGTGAGCTGATAAAAGTCGAGCGATGTGCTGATCGAAAACGCCGATGCCCACGCCGAATACTCATAGGCATGCACCTTGAGCATCTGCGCATTGATCTTAACCGAATCGCCCAGCCCATGAATCAGCTGACGATTTGAAGGACGGCAGGAGATAAAGACCCCTATCCCCATAGCGCGCAGGCCGCGAATCCTGTCGATGAGGTCTTCGGTATCGTGCTGATCGAGGTTTGGCACATTATCAATCGCGATAAGGGAGTGCGGTTTGTCTTTGAGTTCTTCGGTAACCACCTCGAGCTGCATAAACACCTCGCGCCCAATGGCGCGATCGGCCTCGATAATCCGCACGGGGCCTCGTGTCGGGTCGCATTTAACCTCATGGGTGTACTGCAGCAGCACCGAGGTCTTCCCAAACCCGTCGGGCGCATAAAGAACCACGATGCCGGCCTTTCGGCCCTTGGCGATAAGCTCATTCATCAAGCGTTCGCGTCGCACCATATAGCCTCCGCCTAACGGCATCAGCTCGAGGTCGTCTATACCGCTCAAATCGTTTACCATGCCCGCTCCTCAACTCGACCGTATGGACACTGTAGCCGCAAGACCATACAAGCCGCGCTATGAATAGAGCGACCTTGTGTTTTAGGTTGTCTTTTGGTACGCAAGCGACAAGTTTTTGTACAGCGAGGGCCGATTGTTATTAATCCCTCGACTAATCGGTCTTTAAGCAGGTAAATGAGCTTGTCAGCTTGTCCCATCTAAGCGGCAGTGTAACGCAGATGAACAAGGTTCAGCCATGTCATTCAACTCGCCTAGCACCCGCTACCGTCTACGACCTTCTAGTGGCATTTTTGCATAGAATCTGGTATGGAATGAATCAAGCTGTTGGACATCCGGCATTCGTCAAGCTTGCGGCAAGTTTTTGGTCAAGTGGGCAAAAAGGGATAGCAAAAAGGCCCCCGCAAAGCGGAGGCCTTAGGCAAGGCTATGTCGAGCTGCAGGATTCGCGCTACTTGCAGAGCGAAAGGGCGGCCTCGTCGGCAACGACAACGCAGTTGGTGTGCAGCTGCAGGATCGAAGCCGGGCACTCGGGCGTAACCGGACCATAGCACATGTCATGCACGGCCTGAGCCTTGGCCTCGCCATTGGCGACGACCAGGATCATGCGGGCATACATGATGGTCTGGGTACCCATGGTGTAGGCCTGACGGGGAACATCGTCAATGCTGTCGAACAGGCGGCTGTTAGCCTGAATGGTGCTCTCGGTGAGGTCGACGCAGTGCGTGCCCTTGGAGAAGTGGTCATCGGGCTCGTTGAAGCCGATGTGGCCGTTGTTGCCGATACCGAGCAGCTGCAGATCCGGGTAACCGGCCTCGGCGACGATCTTGTCGTACTCAGAGCAGGCAGCGGCGGCGTCGGGGTTGGAACCGTCGGGCACATGCGTGTTGTTCAGGTCGATGTTGATGTGATCAAAGAAGTTCTCACGCATGAAGTAGTGATAGCTCTGGGGATCGTCGTGCGAAAGGCCGCGATACTCGTCCAGGTTGTAGGTGCTGACCTCGGCAAAGTCGACGTCGCCCTTCTTGTACCAAGCAGCGAGCTGCTTGTAGGCACCGATCGGGGTGGAACCGGTGGCAAGGCCCAGCACACAGTCGGGCTTGAGGATAACCTGCGCCGAGATAATATTGGCGGCCTTGCGGCTCATATCCTCGTAGTCTTTAGCTTTAATGATCTTCATTACGCGTCCTTTCTCGTACAAGAGAGGCAAGGCTCCCTTACAAGCACTTGCCCGCGGCCCGCGTCGGCCGCAACCAACGTGTGCGGCCACCAGGGCGAGGTCGCGTAATGTATGTGTCTCGTGTCTAGCCGCGTCGAGGCCCCTGCCCGTCCACGGTGACCCGAAGCTGTTTAGCCTCGGACGTTTCTCATCTTGCCACGGAGGGCGTCCTCTTTCAAGGGCGCCCTCCGTAAACGTGTTTGAATTGTAGGCTAATGGCCACGTGCACTTGCTAGCGCTCGCGAGCAACGATGAGCTGATCCATCTCCTCGACATGCACGCCAACGGAGCCCTTGATGCTCGAGAACTCAACGGAGTTGCACACCAAGATGGGAACCGTCACATCGTAGCCCTCGGCAGCAATTGCCTCGCGATCGAACTCAATGAGTACATCGCCCTTATGGACGATGTCACCCACTTGCGCATGTACGGTAAAGTGCTTGCCATCGAGCTGAACAGTGTCCAGGCCAACGTGGATGAGCACGTCCAAGCCATCGACCGTGTTAAGCGCAACGGCATGTCCCGTGGGAAAAATGGCCTCGACCTTGGCATCAGCCGGTGCAATCACACGCGTTCCGGTGGGCCGAATCGCCACGCCCTGGCCCAAAAGGCCGGTGGCAAACGTCTGGTCGTTTACCTCGGAAAGCGGAATGACGTCGCCCGAGATGGGAGCATCCAGCGTAAGGACTCGACCACGCATACCAAAAGACCTTAGGACTTTAGTGAACATGCTCCCCCTCGGACATACCAATCAATCAAAACAACCTTGACAGTTTACCACTTGGCAACGGTTTTTGACCATTAGGGAAGTTCGCGCTTGACAACCTCGACGATGTCGTCGACAACGCGCTGGGTCAGCTCGTGCGTCTCGGCCTCGGCCATCACGCGGACCAGCGGCTCGGTACCACTCGGGCGCACCAGAAAGCGGCCACGGCCGTCAAGCTCCATCTCGGCAGCAGCAACGGCATCCCAGATGGGCTGGCAATCGTCCAGACCGGCCTTGTTGTCCGAATGCACGTTGACGAGTACCTGCGGGTACTTCTTCATGATGCCGGCAAGATCGGTGAGGGTACGACCGGTGCGCTTGAGCACAGCCAGCAGCTGCAGAGCCGTCACCAGGCCGTCACCGGTGGTGTTGTGCTCCAGGAAGATGATGTGACCGGACTGTTCGCCGCCGATGACGGCGCCGTCCGCGAGCATGCGCTCCAATACGTAGCGGTCGCCCACGGCAGTCTGAACCATCTCGAAGCCCTGCTCCTTCATAGCGATGGAGAAGCCCAGGTTGCACATGACGGTCGAGACGATCTCGGAGTTGGCGAGCTTGCCGCGAGCGGCGAGGTCAGAACCGCAGATAGCCAGGATGTAGTCACCGTCGATCTCATTGCCCTCGCTGTCCACGAACAGTACGCGGTCGGCGTCGCCGTCGTGGGCCAGACCGATGTCAGCATGGGTGCGCAGCACGAGCTCGCGCAGGGGCTCGAGGTGAGTGGAGCCGCACTCGACATTGATGTCGGTGCCGCAATAATCGGTGTTGATGGCATGGACCGTGGCGCCCAGGCGCTGCAGCGCGGCGGGCGTGGTCTGGCAAGAAGCACCGTGGCCGCAGTCGACGGCAACGACCAGGCCGTCGAGTCTCAGGCCATCAAGCGTATCGATGGCGTGGTCAACGTATGCCTTACGGGCGTCCTTCATCTTGATGATGTGACCCACGCCAGCACCGGTCGGCAGCGTGTCGGCAGCCATGGCCTCCTCGGACATAACCCAGGCGCTGATCTCTTCCTCAACCGCGTCGGGAAGCTTCATGCCCTTGCGGCTAAAGAACTTGATGCCGTTGAACTCCGGCGGATTGTGCGAAGCGGAGATGACGATGCCGCCGTCGAGCTCGTTTTGAACGGTGAGCAGTGCCACGGCCGGCGTAGGGATAACGCCGCAGCAGTGCGGACGGCCGCCCTCGGCCATGATGCCGGCGGTCAGCGCGCTCTCGAGCATGGTGCCCGAAAGACGCGTGTCGCGGCCGATGCAGATATCCGGGCCGAGGAACTTGGTCGCCGCGCGGCCCAGGCGAAACGCGAGGTCGCACGAGAGGTCGGCGTTGGCGACGCCACGGACGCCATCGGTACCGAAGATGTTCTGGGGCATAGGATCGCTCCTTCCCAAGTGGGCAAAACGCAGTCGCCCACCCTAGTCGAAAAAGAAAAGCGGGACCCGCCGAGCAATCGGCAGGCCCCGCTTGTACATTGTATCTCGTAAGGAGATAAAACCTTAGCGCTTGGAGAACTGGGGAGCGCGGCGGGCCTTCTTGAGGCCGTACTTCTTGCGCTCGACCACGCGAGCATCGCGCGTAAGGAAACCGGCCTTCTTGAGGTCAGCACGGTAATCGCCAGCGTTCAGAAGAGCACGAGCGATGCCCAGGCGCAGAGCGCCGGACTGACCGGAGATGCCGCCGCCATCGCACAGAGCGATAACGTCGAACTGACCGGCGGTGTCGGTCACCTTGAAGGGAGCAAGGGCGTTCTCAACGAGCTGATGACGGCCGAAATACTGCTCGGCGTCACGCTTGTTGATGGTCACCTTGCCGGTGCCGGGGACGAGACGGACGCGGGCGACGGCGTTCTTACGACGGCCGGTACCCTGGTAGACAACGGTGTTCTCAGCCATCTTTAAGCCTCCAGCTCAATCTTCGTGGGGTTCTGGGCAGCGTGCGGATGCTCGGCACCAGCGTAGACCTTAAGCTTGGTCATCTGGGCACGGCCGAGGGTGGTCTTGGGCAGCATGCCGCGAACGGCGCGCTCGATGACCTTCTCCGGGTGCTTCTCCATAGCCTGGCGGAAGCTCTCAGCCTTGAGGCCGCCGTTGTAGCCGCTGTGGCGATAATAGGTCTTCGTGTCGGCCTTGTTACCGGTAAGCTGGACCTTATCGGCGTTGATGACGACAACGAAGTCGCCGCAGTCGCTGTTGGGCGTGAACTGGGGCTTGTTCTTACCGCGCAGGATCATTGCGATCTGGGTGGCAAGACGGCCCAGGACAGCACCATCGGCGTCGACGAGAACCCAGTTGCGCTGGACCTCGCCCTGCTTGGCGTAGTGAGTCGATTTCGAAATCACTTAGACTCCTCCATGTACAGTACGTGTTGTTACAGAGATTCACGGGGCTCTGCAAGTAACCCGTCCATGTTACCCCGCTCGCCGTACGAGTCAACAGGTATTTTGGCTCCGACCAGAGTTTCTGCACATGTCATCCACGAGCCGTGATTTTCCAGCTCTTTAGCTGTTGTCATTTTTTGAGGGTTCGCCGTCGCTAGCGCTCAACGAACTCTTGGATTTCCGCGAGCAGGCGCTTTGCCTCCTGACGGCCCTGGATATACAGGTCGAGGAGCTTTGCCGAATCGTGCTCGACATGGCCGACCTCGACCGGCTTTTGCGGAGCGACGACCAACGCGCGGCCCTCGCGCTCATACTTCCACAGGTGCATGCGCTGTATGTTGTAGCGGTCGTGGCGCGTCTCGATAGCCTCGAGCAGATAGGGGTAGTCGGCATAGCGGGCGCGCGCGGCAGGCATAAACTCGTAGGGCTTTTTCTCGTACGAGCGGTCCTGCGTGACGATGACGACCGCACGGTCGAAGCCCGCCTCCTCGAGCACATGCTCGATAGGAACCGAATCGGCCACGCCGCCGTCGACGTATTTGTGCCCGTCAATCTCGACCGGCGGCGTCACCAGCGGCAAAGAGGTCGATGCGCGCACAGCGTCGAGATCGAGCACGGCGCTTTTGACCGGGAGGTACGTGGCGGTTCCAAAGAGCATGTCCGTCGCGACAGCGTACATCTCGATGGGGCTCGCGTCGAACGTCTCGTTGTCAAAGGGATCCAAGCGGTCCTGGACATCGTTGAAGATAAAGTCGTAGCCGACGATAGAGCCCGTGGACGCAAACGATGCGGCGCCCATGAAGCGGCTGTCGCCGCAGAAAGCCAGGTTGATGCGGTTGGCACGGCCGATCTGATGCGACTTGTAGTTCACACCGTTGAGGGCGCCGGCCGATACACCGTAGACAGCCGGAATCTCGACGCCGGCTTCCATGAGAACGTCGAGCACGCCCGCGGTAAATTGTCCGCGGAAGCTGCCGCCCTCCAGGACGAGCGCGACCTTGCCGGCGTTCTTTGCCTTATCTTCTGCAGTCATGTTGACCTCCTGCGATTGCGTTTTGGCTTTCTTCTACCCAGTTTTGGGATGGCGAGCGCGTGGGTTTTTCGGGGCGGCAGGTGAAGCGGAAAGTGTGTCCCAGTTTGAGGCGAGATTCCGGGACGTGCTTTCCGCTTGGACCGCCATTGGGAAAGCACGCCCCGTTCTGAGCGCGGATTCCGGGATGAACTTTCCGCCGACAACCGGAAAATGCATCCCATTCTGAGCCGATATTCTGGGATGCAACTTCCGCTTGAGGCGTCAACGCGAGTAGTCAATTTGGGACGGGGCTATTTTAGCTGCCCTTTGACTGTCGACGAATTATTGGGGACCAGAACTAATATCGACTGGCTTATAGGGGTAGCTAAAATAGCCCCGTCCCAAATTGACTACTCCACCTTGTAGAGTCATTGCGCGGAGAATCCGCGTATTTGCTTCGCAAATCCGCACCGGCTTCGACCGCCTGCCGGCGCCCTCGCCCGCGGGCTAAAAACGCTTACGCGTTTTCTTTACGCCCGCGCCCTGCATAGAGTTCGATTCTCCGCGGTACGGACAAGAAATAAAAAGGCAGGTAGATATAAGTATCTACCTGCCTGTTACTTATGGTGGAGGCGCGGAGAATCGAACTCCGGTCCACGAAAGCCCCCTGATTGGCATCTCCAAGCTCAGTCGCTGGTTTAGTCTCGGACGCTTTGCGCGCAGCGACACGCTCGCAACGTCCTAACCGGTTCGGTCTTAACCTGCGCCATACCGATTACGTGCGCAGGAGCATTCCCCTAAAATGACGTCGCACCGGTGGCGGGGAAATCACCGGGTTGACGCGCCGCTATAAATTAAGCAGCGAGAGCCATAGGCTCAAAAGAAGAGTTGTTGTCAATTCAATTTGACGGTACCCCTGTTTAACGAGGCGAGGAGACCTCGGCTTGCTTCCTCTCTCAGAGCTATCGTGTCGAAACCAGTCGCCCCCGAATGTTGGGAAAGTCTGGATGGTATCGGACCTGCAAACACCCGATAACCGTCGACTTTTCAAGGAACACGCGGGGTGAGCCCCGCTCGTGAATAGCTATCTTACCACGTTCTAAAGGCAGGCTTCCATTCTATGCACGAGCTGTGAAGACCCTAATGTGCAACACACTTCGCACTTTTGCTACTGAACACGTCACGTATATTTTCGCCAAGCAAAATTGACCCGTCGAAAGGACCGTTATGGATACCAAGCAGCAACTCGTCAATGCCCTCGCAGGCCTGGGCTCAACCATTACCGAAGCCATGGATGTCATCGAAGGCTTTGTCCCCTGCGGACATCCCGCTCTCACGGTTTCGAACGCCCTTGTTGCGCTGGACGCTGACGATGATGCTGCTCTCGCCCAGCAGCTCGAGACCGTCGAGGGTTTTATCGACCACGTGAGTGAGAACCGCGGCGTGTCCGCCTACCACGGCATCGAGGTCGAGCTCGCGGGTCCCAAAGCCGACTTGCTCGCAGCAATCCGCGAGGTAGGCGCCCTCATGCAGACCGCAGGCGTCAAGAACACCCAGGTCAACGAGTGGGTCTACCGCAGTCTGGCAGCACTCGACAGCTCCGACGAAAAGGCAGCCGAGCAGCTCGCAGAAAGTCCCGCCATTAAGGCCGAGCTTTTGTAAATAGCAAACGCGGGCCCCTTGGCGCATCGTCGTCCAAGAGGCCCGCAAACAGTTCGCGTCAACCGATAGCCGCGCCGCCGCGTTCGGCCAAAGCAAGAATCGGCATCATTTGACGAGGTGTCTTTGCTGCAAGATCGGCATGTTCGAGCAGTTTGCGATCGTTGGTCACCAAGTAATCGACCTGCGCGCGCTTGCACGCGGCGAGTACCAAGTTGTCCTCGTAATCGCGATGGAGCGTCAGATATTTGTCGGCCAGCCAAAGGTCCGACGCATCTGCACCCACGGCCGTGGCGTTTTCGGTCATATTCCGAACAAACGCCAGCGCCGCATCGCCAATCGCGCGGGCAGAAGCCTCGTCGAGCGCTCCCCCGCTGGCAAGAACGCTACGCTTCAGCTCGTGTTGGACAACGTACAGCACGTCCTTAGCGATATGTACCGGGAAGAACAGCAACGCCCCCGTCTCCGCCGCCTGCCCAATAAACGAACGCGCGGCAAGCGACTCGGCATGGTCGACGCAAAACGAATCAACCCATACGTTGGTATCCACCATTATTTTGAGGGGAGCCCCGCTCACAGGATCATCCCCTTTTGGCGATAGCGCTCGTCCATGGCTTCGGAATAGATTGTGTCCCAATCGCGATCGTCGGATACAGGCGACGCAGCGATGCCCAGGTCCACGTAAAGCTGATCCGCCGCCGCCCATGATGCGGCGAACGGAGTATCGGGCGTGACGGTCTGCTGCCGGTCGTCGACGGCCGCAAGCACTTCCTCGCACTGCCCGCCACCCTGCGCGACCTTGGCCACCACCTTTTTGATGAGCTCGGGCAGTGACCCGCCCGAAAGCCGCAGCACCTCCTCGGCACGGTTCTTGACCTGGCGATCTACGCGAACGTTCACTTGCGCCATGCCGCTAACAGCACCCATCTCAACCTCACCCTCGATTCCTGCTATCTTTGCTAGCATCACTATATATTGCTGCTAGCACATGGTCAAACGCAAAAGGCCTGCATTCTGGCGGATGCAACACCGTCCGAATGCAGGCCATATACTCAATCGAAAACGCTAATGCAGGTACGCCTTTGCGTTGCCCAGGCTGTAGGCGATCGTTGAGCCGTTGTGCAGCAGCGACGACGCCTGTGGAGTGATCATGCCGGTAATACCCAATGCCAACAGCGCCGAGTTGGTGAGCATCACCTTGGAATATGAACTCGTCAGACGGTCGATAAGCCCCTGACTCATACGGCGCAGACGCACGATTGCGGCCAGATCCGTATCGGTCAGGATGATATCGGCGACCTCCTTGGCGATGTCGCTTCCGCCGCCCATTGCCAGCCCCACGTCGGCCAAACCGAGCGCCGGCGAATCGTTGACGCCGTCGCCCACCATGGCAACGTGGCGCCCCTCGCCCTTAATGCGCTCAACATACGCGTACTTGTCCTCGGGCAGCAGCTCGGCCTTAAACTCGTCGACACCTGCCTCGCGAGCAATGCGCTCGGCCGTGCGCTCCGAGTCGCCCGTGAGCATGACCACGTGTTTAACGCCCAACGCGTGCAGGTCGGCGATGGCCTCGCGGACCCCGGGCTTAAGCGGGTCCTCGATACCGAGCACGCCCACAACCGTGCCATCGACCGCCAGATACAGCGGCGACAGGCCCTGCATCTGGGACTCGATTTGCTCCATAATGTCGGACTCGAGCTGCGCGCTCTCATCCTCAAATACAAAGTGCGCGGAACCGATGATGGCGCGACGTCCTTCGATGGACGAAGCGATGCCGTGCGCCACGATGTACTCGACGGCGGCATGGCGCTCGCGGTGCTCGAGCCCGCGCTCGCGGGCAGCGTTGACCACGGCACGCGCCACCGGATGCGGGAAATGTTCCTCTAGGCAGGCAGAAAGGCGCAGGACCTCGTCCTCGCTCCAGCCGTCGGTCGTGAGCACGCAAGCTAGGCGCGGCTGGGCCTCAGTCAGCGTGCCGGTCTTGTCAAAGACAATGGTGTCGGCCTTGGCAAACGACTCAAAGTACTTCGCGCCCTTGACCATGACGCCCATCTTGGCGGCGTCGCTCATGGCAGTCATGACGGCGACGGAACCCGTGAGCTTGAGTGCGCACGAGTAGTCGACCATCAGTGCCGCTGAGGTCTTGATGAGACTGCGCGTGGTGAGCGCAACCAGGCCCGCGAGCAGAAAGTTCCACGGGACGATCTTGTTGGCAAGGTCCTCCATATGCGACTGGCCCTCGGACTTGAGCGAGTCGGCCGTCTGTACGAGCGAGACGATCGAGCGCAGCTTGGTCTGCGCCGTGTTGGCGCGCACGCGCACCAAGATGCTGCCGTCTTCCACGACGGTGCCGGCGAACACGTCGTCGCCCACGCTGCGCTCGCCGGCCCGCGGTTCGCCGGTCCGGGTCGCCTGGTTGACCATAGCGCTTCCCTGCTCGACCACGCCGTCGATGCAAATGGACATGCCAGTGCGCACGGCGCCCAAATCGCCGGGCTCGAGCTCGGTCGCGGCAACGCTTACCTCGGTGTCACCGACGACCTTTTGCGCCTTGTCGGGCACATCGAGCAGCGAGTTGATGAGCTCGTTTTCGCTCATGGCGCGCGTGTAGTCCTCGAGCAGCTCGCCCACGTTGAGCAGGAACATCGTCTGGCCCGCGGTGTCGACATCGCGCTTGACGAACGAAATGCCGATGGCCGAAGCGTCGAGCACGGGAACGGTCAGGTGCGGCTGCGCCAGCTCATGAAGAGCAGCACGCAAAAATGCCATGTAACCGGCCACGACAAACACCGCACGCAGAGGCGTCGGCAAGAACCAGCGACGTGCGTAGTGGGCGCCGATAAGTGTGGCAAGATCCATGACGAGCCTGTGCTTGCGCGGCTCGAGTTGCATCACGTAGCCCGACTTGGCATCGGCGATAGCTTGAGCATCGAGTGCGCCCAGGGCGTCGAGCACGCTTGCGCGGCGCGGCTCGTCGTACTCCAGCGCCATCTGGCCAATGCGGCCATACACGCGCACCTTGTGCACGCCATCGATGTCGCCGCCAAGCTTAAGAAGTGCATCGAGATCGCTCTCTGGCACAGGACCCGCCAATTGAAGACGGGTCCTGCCGGGGATCTCGCTGATAATCGAGAATCTCATAGTTTGTGCCTGGGAGCGTTACTCGGCTGCCTCGTCAGCAGCGGCCTCGCTCTGGGTGATGTAGGCAGCCTCGGCAACCATGTCATCGACATTGGCCTTGGCCTGCTCGACCATGTCCTGGTAGCAGTTCTTGACGCGCATACCGCACGCGATGCCCTGCACGCAGGCATTCTTTACCGGAGCGCTGGTGAGCAGCTTAATGCCGGCCGTACCAAGCAGAAAACCGCCACCGACAAGCAGGGTATTGAACGTCGACTTCTTCATGTTGCTTCTCCCTTTTGCCGCACAAGCGCGGCATGGTGCCTTAGCGCCCGAGTTCATTAGTTTGCTCGAGCACGCTTTTGAGAACAGTTTAGTATAACTATTTGGTCAACAATGGCTAACTTTTTGGAAACTATGGGGGTGAACTCAATATGACAAAGGGACAGTCCCTTTGTCATATTCCTACAGCTGCCAGGCAGCCGCTTCCTTTTGCAGCGCAACCATGCGGGCGAATTCTCCTCCTGCTGCCTTGAGCTGCGCCGGAGTTCCCTGTTCGGCAACCACGCCATCCTTGAGTACAACGATCTTGTCGGCATTTTCCACCGTACGCATACGGTGGGCAATAACGATAACCGTCTTACCTGCAAGCAGACGGGAGAGTGCCTGCTGTACCACGGTCTCGTTCTCCACATCCAAGCTTGCCGTCGCCTCGTCCAACAGCACGATGGGCGCATCTTTGAGCAGCGCGCGGGCGATAGAGATGCGCTGGCGCTCGCCACCGGACAGCTTGGATCCGTTCTCGCCGATCATGGTGTCGTAGCCCTGCGGCATGCGGCTCACAAACTCGTCGCAGTTGGCGGCACGCGCGGCCGCAAGCACTTCCTCATCGGTGGCATCACGACGCCCGAGACGGATGTTTCCCATCACTGTGTCGTCAAAGAGCAGCACGTCTTGGAACACAATGGCGTAGTCGCGCAGGAGCACCTCGGGATCAACGGTCGCAACATCCACACCGCCCACGGTAACCTTGCCCGCAGTGGCATCCCAAAAGCGCGCGGCCAGGCGGCTCACCGTAGACTTACCAGAACCCGAAGGACCGACCAGCGCCGTGACCTCGCCTTCCTTGGCGGTAAAGCTCACATCGGTAAGAACTTTCTCGCCGGCGCGTCCGTCCTCGCCCGCACCATAGCCAAATGCCACATGATCGAACACCACATCGTGGCCCGCGGGCTCAAATTTCTCGCTGCCCCGCGCCACAGGCTCTTCCATGATGGAACGCATGCGCTTGGCAGACGACTCGGCGGCAAACAGCTCGGACACCAGCATCAATGCCTGGTCAAAGGGTGCATAGATACGGCTCACCATAAGCAGGAAGGCAAACATCACCAAAAAGTCGACCTTCCCGGAGGCGACCATCGCGGCACCCGTGACCAACGTGGTGGCAATGCCCAGACGCAGGATGGCAAAGGCGGAGTTGACCAAAAGCCCGTTAGCGAGCTCGCCCTTGGTGGTCTCACGCTCCTCGGCATCGATCACGGCGTTGAGTCCCTCAAGATAATGGGCCTCCTGGTTGGTGGCGCGGATCTCGCGAACGCAGTCGATCGTCTCTTGAATAGCCTCGGTAACCTTGACCTTCTCGGCACGCACGCGATCGAACACCGGGACCATGGGGCCGCGTGTTAGATACAGCACGGCAAAGGCCACGGGAACGCTCCAAAACGCCGCGATCGCCAGCTGCCAGCAAAAGAACAGCGACGCCACAAATACAATGGCGCTTGCGATGATGGCACCCCAAAGCTCTCCCAGCACGTGGCTGTAGGCGTGCTCCATGGCCTGGACGTCACCCATGATGGTCTCGGTTAAATCGGCCAAATCACGACGACCAAAAAACGACAGCGGCAGTTTGCGCAAGCGCTCTGCAATCTCCATACGCTGCGTGCCGCACTCCTCGTAAAAGATGCAGTAGGTGTAGTAATACTGCTGCCAGTTAGAGGCAAAGAGCAACACGAAAAAGACCAGGAGGCCGCCCACGATCGGCAGGGCATCCGGCAGGTCAGCCCCGCTGGTGAGATGCTCGACAAAGCCGGCCATAACCAGGAATAAAAAGCCCATGCCGGCCATGGTAATGAGATTGGTGAGCGTGGTCCAGAAAATGCCGCGTTTTACGCCGGCGACGCCTTTATCGGATAGGAAATACTTCTTTTGGAATGAGGAGAACATTTAGGCCTCGCCTCCCTTCGTGACGGCGGCATCCGCGGTCGCTGCAGCGATTTTCCAGCTCGCGGCCTGCTCGTACTCGGCCCACATCTTGGCATACAGACCCTCTTGGGACAGCAACTCGGCATGGGTACCCGACTCCTGCACGCTGCCCTGGTTGAGCACCACGATTTGGTCTGCGCCAACTACAGTCGAGAGTCGGTGCGCAATCATAATGACCGTGCGACCCGCCGCCAGCTTGCTAAAGGCGCGCTGGATGAGCGCCTCGTTCTCGGGATCGGCAAACGCCGTGGCCTCATCGAGCACCACGATAGGCGCGTCTTTAAGGATCGCGCGGGCGAGTGCCACGCGCTGGACCTCGCCGCCCGAAAGATATGCTCCGCCGGCGCCGAGCATGGTGTTGATGCCCTGTGGGAGCTTGGCCACAATGTCGTCGCACTGAGCTGCGGAGAGGGCCGCACGCACCTCGTCGTCAGTGGCCGTAGGCTTGGAGGCGCGCACGTTATCGGCAAGTGTTTGCCGGAACAGCTGGTTGGTCTGGAACACAAAGGCGACCTGGTCCATAAGCTCGTGCGGATCCATATCGCGAACGTCCACACCGCCCACGAATACGCGGCCCGAAGAGACATCCCAAAAACGAGGAATCAGGCTTGCGCAGGTTGACTTGCCGCCGCCCGAGGGACCCACCAGGGCGAGGGTGCTACCCGCGGAAACGCTAAAGCTTACATGGCTAACGGCAGGTGCTTCGGCACCCTCGTACGTAAAGCTCACGTCCTCAAATCGCACGTCGCCGCCGGCAGGGTACTTGGGTCGGGCGGGCACGGAGAGCTGCTTGGAATCCATGACGCTTCGAATACGAGCCAGCGAATCGGCACTCATCTGAGAGGCCTCGCCCACAAACATGAGCTTGGTCATGGCCGTCGGTACCACGGCCGAAAATATCGCGTAAAACGTGAAGTTGGCCATAAAATGCGCGAAGTCCGTCTCGCCCGGCGCCAACAGCAACGCCACGGGCAACAGGAATGCCACAAGACCATTGAGCGCGGTAAGGTTGAGTACCTGCGGACCTCGGCAGAACGTGCCCGCATAGTTTTGTGCCATGTCGGCGTATTCGGCGATCGCATCGTGGAAGGCCTTAAAGGAGTAGACCGTCTGCTGAAACACCTTGACAACGGGGATGCCGCGTACGTATTCGGTGCCGGTCTTGTTCATCTTGACCAGCGCTCCCATGTAGGCCTTCATGAACTCGGCGCCTTTGCCGCCCATCATGGTGGCCATGGCGCCAAACGAAACGACGACCGAGATAAGGCATGCCGCGCCCAAGCGCCAATCGAGGGCGAAAAGCAGCACGAGCAGACCTGCGACCATGGCGGCGGCGCCTGCGATATCGGGCAGCATGTGTGCGAGCAAAGTCTCGGTGGAGGCGGCGCACCCGTCTACAATGCGGCGCAGCTCACCGGTGGCATGCGTGTCAAAGTAGCCGAGCGGCAGCTTAAGCAAGTGCTCGCTCGTGGCTTTGCGGATATTGGACGCGCAGCGAAACGCAGACAGGTGGGTGCACATGAGCCCCACGAAATAAGCTACGATGCTTGCCAGGGCAAAACCCACGGCCCACCAGCCATACATCGCGATATCGGTGGCTTCGCTCCAGTTAGGTGCCACGGCGATCAGATCGCGCGCGACAAGCCAAATGCACACGTACGGGCCAAAGCTCAGCAGCTGCGAGAGCGCCGAGAGCGCCATGCCCAAATACGTTAGGAATTTGCGGTCACCGGCATATGCAAGCAACTCGCCGATACCGCCGCCTTCCCTTTTTAATCCCTTTGCCATGAGATTCCTTTCTAACGGCTTGAGAGTTAACCGTAATGAACTTATCATTGGTGTGTTAGCCTTGGCTCACAATCAAGCCAGGCGTGGACGTTTCTGCAAAGGAAAGGGACGCTTTTGAAAATGCATCGGGCGGCGACCGACATAACCGAGCTCTATGCACCACAGTTTGAGCAGTTTGGCTTGGAGCTTTCCGGCAAGGGCGCTGTCTTTACCGGCGAGGTGGCAAACGATCGGGCGCACGGACGCGCATGGATCATGCGCCTCTCCCCTGCCTGCATTGTCATGGAGCATTTCATCACCCCGACGCGCGATATGTACCTGGCCGAATACACACCCGAACCGTACGCGTGCGTGAGCGAGGTCAGCGCGCCCACACTTACATGCATGCCCGAGGCTGGCATAACGCCCGCGAACCTCAAACCATTGCATGGACCGTGGCCAAACAACGCCGTTTGCAGCTTTATCCAAGATAGCTGTGGCGAGGAATTAAGCCCGCTGTTTGCGGGGGAGCTTTATCACTCGCGCTCGGTGCTCTTTTTGCCTGGATATTTTGACGAACTGGAGCACCGCTATCCCACCGAGTTCGCGGGAATCTTTGAGGCGTTTGCCGAGCCATGGCACGAGGAAGCGACGTCTGCCATCTGCCACACGCTGCGCCGGATTAACGAGGACCGCGCCCGCACCGTAGGCGGACACGTCTATATGCAGGGTATCGTGGAGACCATGGTCGCGGAGCTCGCCTGTTCGCGCGCGGCCCACAAGCAGGCGCGGCAGGCGGCAGACACACGCGTCAGCATAACCATTGCCGAAGAAGCAACGGCAATGATTGAGCGCGCGCTCGACACGGGCAGACGTGTGGGTATCAACGAGGTGGCCGAGAGGCTCTACACAAGCCGCTCCAAACTATGCGCCACCTTTAAGGCCCAAACTGGCGAGTCCCTGGGCGGCTACATTCGCAGACGCCGTATGGAGCGAGCACAGGACCTTTTGGCAGATAGCGCGCTCACGATAGCGCAGGTGGCAGAGCGTCTAGGCTACCCTCAGCAGGCCGCCTTCGCCCAAGCCTTCAAACAATACACCGGCATGACACCCACGGCTTGGCGAAGCAAGCATCGCTAAGGCCCAAGCTCCCTGGCCGTAACGGAGCGATTAATTAGCCGCCGCCCGTCAGCTCACCCAGGATCTAAACGTCAAGATGCGCACAATCAAGCGCCTTTTTGATAAGAGGGACAGATCGATCAGCCAAATACAACGGAATGTTGAGCACCCCGTCGTCGAGCTTTAGGTTCTTAAGTGAGTAGCGGACCCTCAATGGAGTCGTCTCCGCATGCTTGTCGGCATAGTACTTAAGGCTCTTGGAATGAACGACCTCTCCCGATTTGACCTCGTCGGGAACGATTTCGTATCCGACTTGAATCAAAAAATCGACTTCGTGCTTCGGCTTCTCGTTTGTCCAATAACGCGGAGCAGCATCTAACTGTGAAAGTAATGCCTGAAGCACATAGTTCTCGGCGAACGAACCTATGAACTCCGAAAATAGCGCATCCGAGATGGCAAAAGCGGACGCATCCAGCCTTG
The DNA here is from genome assembly GCA_905216175.1 of uncultured bacterium. Lineage (GTDB taxonomy): Bacteria > Actinomycetota > Coriobacteriia > Coriobacteriales > Coriobacteriaceae > Collinsella. Next base: position 29,581 of record CAJMSV010000010.1, read on the forward strand.
CCATGCGGCGCAGCAAGCCGACATCAAGACAGTAGACTTTAAATGCCTTGAGGTCATCGTACGCAGAGAGCGGCACACCACCGGCAGCATTAAGGCGAACCGTCGTGATGAGCCCAGCATCGGCAAGCCATTCCAGAGCATCCTCGTATTCTCGAGCACGAGCCCCCTCGCGCACCGCACCCCAAACGAACTTTTTGTTCTCGCGCGCCAACTGAGCTGGAATCGAGTTCCATATTTGCGAAAGCTTGGCGAACTGCGCACGGCCACCATGCTTGGCAAAATCGCGCTCGTAGGAATCCAAGAGATCAGACAACACCTTATCGACCTGAACGATATCGCCCGTCTCCACCCACCGGCCAAGAGCCTCTGGCATGCCGCCGCATGCAAAATAACGACGAAGATGCTCGACGAGACGGACATGGAAGAAATCGGGCACTGTCTCGATCTGATCCAGGCCGCCAAGGTATTCGTCGTAGTTTGCAGCGCCCTCGGCTTTCAGAAACTCGGAAAAGCTCATGGGGCGCATCTCCATGAACTCGACCTTTCCTACCGGAAAAGCGCTGGTCTCACGGGACAAGCGAACGCCCAACAAAGACCCTGCGCATGCGACGTGATACTCGGGGGCCTCGTCACAGAAGTATTTAAGGGCGCCGACTGCAGAAGGACAATCCTGGATCTCATCAATAATAAGCAGCGTTTCGCCGGGATCGATAGGCTGTCCAAGTGCCAGGGAAAGATTTGAGATGATCCGTCGAGGATCGCGCGTACCTTCGAAAAACTGAGCGTACTCGCTCTGTACCCCAGGTGACGGCTCCTCGAGCGTCAGATACACAAAATTGAGGTACGAGGTTCGGCCGAACTCCTTAGGCGCCCTCGTCTTGACGACCTGGCGCGGGCCGGTAAGGGTATGCGG
>CAJMSV010000011.1 GCA_905216175.1 uncultured bacterium
TTCCTGCTGCTGACCTACATCCCGATGTTCCCGGCATACCTCAACCTTCGCAAAAACGCCCCCGACCGTGAGCGTATCTTTACGTTCCCGTTTAAGGGCGCCATGATGAAGGTCATGCTGGCTATTCCCTGCATCGAGCTGATTCTGGCTATCGTTGCAACGCTGATTCCGTTCTCTGTCGATGAGATTGGCGATAAGGTTCCGATGATCGTCATCTTCATCGTGCTCTTGCTTATTGGCGAGGTTGTCCGCGTCGTCAGTGCTAAGGGCCGCGAGACCGAGTACAAGGGTCTCACTCCCGAGCTGGCTGCTCAGCGCTTCGCTGAGGAGTCCGAGGAGGACTAGAGCACCCGGATTCGGGGCTCCAACCCTCCTCGCTACTTGACCATTCCCCGGGGTGGGTGTGAGCGATAGCTCTGGTAACCACCGCCCGCCCCAATCTCTCTTCCGTATCCTTCGTGCGTTTTGTCTCCGCGCGCCAGGTTGCGTCGTCGCTTGCCGGTACGATTCCGTGAAAACCGGCGCCGGGCGCCCCGACCTTTGCCGGGGAACGGGCGTCCGCCACCTCTTGGTTTTAGGCTGCGGGTAACCCGCCTGCAGCAAGCGATCGTTCGATTTGGAGGAAATCTTATGCGTACGATCACCGAGTCCGAGTCCACCCCTTAGGCCGATGGCTTCTTTATGCCTGCTGAGTTCGCCCCACAGGATCGCGTGTGGATGGGCTGGCCCCATCGCACCGATACCTGGGCCCATGGTGCCAAGCCGGCTCAGAAGCAGTACGCCGCCATCGCTCGCGCTATCGCCGAGTTCACCCCGGTCTTCATGTGCGCCAACCAGGTCGACTACGCCAACTGCAAGGCTGCCTTTGAGGAAGACGAGAACGTCACCGTTATCGAGATGACCACCGACGACGCTTGGTTCCGCGACACCGCTGCCACTTTTGTTATCAATGGCAAGGGCGATAAGCGCGCCAACCACTGGCACTTCAACGCTTATGGCGGTCTTGTCGACGGCCTGTACTTCCCGTGGGACAAGGACGAGCAGATTGCCCTTAAGATGGCTGAGCTTTCCGGCTGCCGTCGTTATCGTCCCGATGACATGATCCTCGAGGGCGGTTCCATTACCGTCGACGGCGAAGGCACCGTGGTCGTGACCGACCAGTGCCTGCTTTCCCCGGGCCGCACCTGCTCTGCGGTTCTGGAGGAGGAAGAGGATCCCGAGTCCATCTGGCCCAAGTTCAAGAAGAAGTTCGAGCCCTGGAGCGAGGAGCTCCGCGAGTACATGAACGAGCACCTCAAGGATTACCTGGGTGTCGAGAAGGTCATCTGGGTCAAGGAGGGTATCGATCCCGAGGAGACCAACGGCCACATCGATGATGTCGCTACGTTCATCGCTCCGGGCGTCATGGCTTGCATCTGGACCGACGCTCCCGAGTAACCGTTCTACGAGCAGTGCCACGCTGTCTACGAGACCCTCTCCAACGCCATTGACGCCAAGGGCCGCAAGATGAAGGTCTACAAGCTCTGTATGCCTATGAACCCGCTGTTCATGGACCAGGCTTCCTGCGACACCATCGACGCCGACGAGAACGCCGAGCCGCGCGTTGCCGACGAGCCGCTGATCGCCTCCTACATGAACTACCTGGTCACCAACCACGGCGTTATCGTCCCGCAGTACGGCGACGAGAACGATCAGCTGGCCGTTGACACGCTCCAGAAGATCTACGACGAGGTCTGGGGCGAGGGTGTCTACAAGTGCGTCGGCGTTCAGTCCGAGCAGGTCGTTTTCGGCGGCGGAAATATCCACTGCATTACGCAGCAGGAACCGTCCGCTTAATCGTCTGGCTTTCCGAGGCTCCCCATCTCTCCGCTCAAACCGTCGCTCGCGTACCATAGTACGCTGCGCTCCTCTTTCGCGGCGACCTGGGGCACCTCGAAAACCCAGCCGATCAATCGGACCGACGTAGCTTGCTACCGCATTAGTCATTGGTGCCAACCCTGGCAACAATGCAGGTCGAAAAACGTCAGCGAAAACCCGCCAGAGCGAGCAAGGTGCCTTGAAGCGAGGCGGCATTGACCTTTTGGTCATGCCGTCGAAGCTGAAAGGCAGATTGCCGTTCTGGCGGGTTTGCAGCGTCGAGCCGTTACGCGGTTTGGTAAAACCGCGTAACTAAATACGTTCCGCGATCTCGTGGATGAGGTAGTCGGTCTTTTCCCAGCCCAGGCACGGATCGGTGATCGACTTGCCAAAGACGCCGCCGTCGACCGGCTGGTTGCCGTCCTCCAGGTAGGACTCGATCATAAAGCCCTTGACCAGCTTGGAGATGGACTCGTTGCGGCGGCAGCTGTCGAGCACCTCCTTGCAAATACGATACTGCTCCAGCGGACGCTTGCCCGAGTTGTCGTGGTTGCAGTCGATGACCGCTGCCGGATTGGCATAGCCGGCATGCTCGGTATAGCGTTCGGCCAGGCGTTCCAGGTGTTCGTAGTGGTAATTGGGGTAGGTGCGGCCATCGAGACCGATGTAACCACGCATAACGGCGTGAGCGAGCGGATTGCCGTCGCACTCGACCTCCCAGTTGCGGAAGATGAAGCTCTGGTGCGCCTGCGCGGCGTAAATGGAGTTGAGCATAACGGTGGTAGAGCCGGCAGTGGGATTCTTCATGCCGACGGGTACCGAAATGCCGCTCGACACCAGGCGATGCTCCTGGTTTTCGACCGTGCGTGCGCCCACGGCAACATAGCTCAGCAGGTCAACGAGGTATTGGTAGTTGGACGGATAGAGCATCTCGTCGGCGGTGAAGAAGCCCGTTTCCTCAATAACGCGCAGGTGCATATGGCGGATGGCCTTGACGCCCTCGAGCAGGTCGTCGGGAGCCTCGGGGTTGGGGTTGTGCAGAAGACCCTTGTAACCGGTGCCCTTGGTGCGCGGCTTATTGGTGTAGACGCGCGGAATGATGATGAGCTTGTCCTTGACCTCTTCGGCGGTCTTGGCTAGTCGGTTCATGTACTCAAGTACCGAATCCTCTCGGTCGGCAGAGCACGGGCCGATGATGAGCGCCTTGCGTGCGTCCTCGCCGGTAAAGACTTTGGCGACCTCGGCGTCAAATGCCTGCTTTTTGGCGGTAAGCTCGGCAGAAAGCGGCATTTCCTCGCGGATCTCCATGGGTATCGGCAGCCTGCGTTTGAATTCCATGGCCATAGGGGCCTCCTCAATCTATAGAAAGAGCAATAAGCGTATTGTCGAATGCTCGGCATTATCCGCTGTCGCACGCTAAAGTGCAAGCCCTTGTCACCCCGAAACCTACCAAAAAGGGACAGGTTTATTTTGGCAGGTTTTATCTGGGTAAACGTTGGCGCTCACCGGGATGGGATGACGCCGTGAGGGACCCTAAGCCTGCCGCCGATTCCCCGGGGAGTACCCAGTGGCCAAAAAATGCCAAATATGAGTACTGTTGCTAGCGTAGTATCATATCGACATTACAAGATAATATACACAACAGTAAATATGTTCATTAAAGTTGGCACATAGAAGCATGCTAATGAGCATTTAGATCAATTTGAAGGCATATATAGGCCGCAAAGAGGTCGTTTAGAGCTGTTTTTGCTGTTACTAAAAAAGTAACAGTACTCATATTTGCCATTTTTTGTCCACAGGGCTTGAAGGGAGCTGTCAATCAGGTTCCAGGGGAGGCACTTCGAGGGCCGCAGAGCAAAAAAGCGGGGACGCAGGTTGTCCTGCGCCCCCGTTCTCGGGCATTATCCGTTCTCTGCGGCGGAGTCTACGCCGCTTCGTCGAACTGCGAGTTGTACAGGTCGGCGTAGAAGCCGCCTTGGGCGAGCAGCTCGTCGTGCGTGCCCTTCTCGACGATATCGCCGTCGCGGATTACTAGGATCACGTCGGCGTTGCGGATCGTGGACAGGCGGTGCGCGATGACAAAGCTGGTACGGCCCTGCATCAGCGCATCCATGGCACGCTGGATGAGCTCCTCGGTGCGGGTGTCGACGTTGGAAGTCGCCTCGTCCAGAATCAGTGCCGGGCGGTCGGCCAAAATGGCACGGGCGATGGTCACGAGCTGGCGCTGACCCTGCGACAGATTAGTGCCCTCCTCGTTGATCATAAAGTCGTAACCGCCGGCGAGCGTATGGATAAAGTGGTCGCAGCGTGCGGCACGTGCAGCGGCTTCGACTTCGGCATCGCTCGCGTCGGGGCGTCCGTAGCGGATGTTCTCGCGGATGGTACCGTTAAACAGCCAGGTGTCCTGCAGCACCATGGCAAACTCGCCGCGCAGTGCCGCGCGGTCCCAGTCGCGCACATCGACGCCCTCGACACGCAGCGAGCCGCCGTCCACGTCGTAGAAGCGCTGCAGCAGCTTAATGAGCGTGGTCTTGCCGGCGCCGGTGGGGCCGACGATGGCGATGGTCTGGCCGGGCTGCGCCTCGCAGCTAAAGTCGTGGATGATGATCTTGTCGGGCGTGTAGCCAAACTTGACATGGTCAAACACCACGTGGCCGGGGCACTTCTCGGGAATCTGCGCGTCGGCCTTCTGCTCCTCCTCGGGCGCGGCCAGGAACTCAAAGACGCGCTCGGTGGCGGCAGCCATCGACTGCATCGTGTTGCTCACGTTGCCCAGCTGCTGCACGGGTTGCGTAAAGTTGCGAACGTACTGGATAAAGCTTTGGATATCGCCGGGCGTGGCATTGCCGGTCAGCGCGAGCTGCGCGCCTACCACGACGACGCCCACGTAGCCCATGTTGCCCACCAGACTCATGAGCGGCATCATCAGGCCCGACAGGAACTGCGAGCGCCAGCCGCTAATAAAGAGGCGGTCGTTTTGACGGTCGAACTCTTCGATCGAGGCCTCGGCGCGGTCGAACACCTGGATGACGTTCTGGCCGGCAAAGTCCTCCTCGATAATGCCGTTGACGGCGCCCAGAACCTGCTGTTGCTCGCGGAAGTACGGCTGCGAGAAGTGAATCATTACGGTCAAGATAATCGCGGCGGCCGGCAGTGTGAGCACGGTGACGCCGGTAAGCGGCAGACTGATCGAAAGCATCATGACGAGCACGCCGATAATCTGCGTCACCGACGTGATGAGCTGCGTCACGCTCTGGTTGAGCGACTGGCCGAGCGTATCGACGTCGTTGGTGATGCGGCTGAGTACGTCTCCCTTGCTGTGGCCGTTGAAGTAGCTCATCGGCACGACGGCAATCTTGGCGGCGATTTCCTTGCGCATGCGGTAGCAGATCTTTTGCGTGACGCCGGTCATGAGCCAGCCCTGGACCAGGCTGCAGACAGAGCTCGCCAGATACAGGCAGAGCAAAAAGCCGAGCGTCTTGGCGATCCAGTCAAAGTCAACGTCGCCGGTGCCGTTTACCTTGGCAACCAGACCCTCGAACAGCTTAGTCGTAACCTGGCCGAGCACCTTGGGCCCCACAATGTTAAAGATGACCGAGCACACGGCAAAGGCGACGGCGGCAAACACGGCAATCTTGTGCTGACCGATATAGCCGAGCAGCTGCTTCATGGTGCCCATAAAGTCCTTGGCCTTTTCGCCGCGACGCATGCCGCCCATGCGGCCCATGGGTCCACGCTGACGGGTGGGCTTGGGAATTTGAGTCTTGGTCTCGTCTGCCATTAGCGCTCGCCTCCTTCCATGACGGCTGCAATTTCTTCTTGGGTAAGCCCCAGCTCCTCGGCGGAAAGCTGCGACTGTGCGATCTCCAGGTACGCCGGGCAGCTGCGCAGCAGCTCCTCGTGCGTGCCGGTGCCCACTACGTGGCCGTCGTCGAGCACGATGATCTGGTCGGCGTGCATGATGGTCGCGATGCGCTGGGCCACGACCACGAGCGCGGCGTCGGTGACGTTTTTGGCCAGCTCTTCGCGCAGGCGCGCGTCGGTCTTGTAGTCGAGGGCGCTAAACGAATCATCGAACACCACGACCTCGGGCTTTTTGGCCAACGCGCGGGCGATGGCCAGACGCTGGCGCTGACCGCCCGAAACATTGGAGCCGCCCTGGCTAATGGGGGAGTCGTACCCGTCCTCGCGCTCGGCGATAAAGTCCTCCGCCTGGGCGACGCGTGCTGCCTGGCGCATATCCTCGTCACTCACCATGTCGCCGGCAAACTTGAGGTTGCTCTCGACGGTACCCGAGAACAGGCGACCCTGCTGCGGAATATAACCGATGCGGCGGCGCAGCTCGGAAAGGGTCATGTCGCGCACATCGATGCCATCGAGCGAAATACTGCCGCCCGTGACGTCGTACAGGCGCGGGATGAGCTGCACAAGCGTGGACTTGCCCGAACCCGTGGAGCCAATGATGCCGAGCATCTGGCCGGCGTGCGTGGTGAAGTTTACGCCGCTAATGACGTCGGCGCGGGCATCGGGATACTGGAAGCTCACGTCACGGAAGGTGAGCTCGCCGCGCGGCGCGCTGGCAGCGGGCAGTTTGGGCGAGGCGGGGTCGTTGATGCTCGTGGGGCAGGTGATGACCTCTTCCACGCGCTCGGCTGCGACCTCGGCGCGGGGCAGGATGACCGAAACCATGGTGAGGATCATAAACGCCATGACGATCTGCATGGTGTAGGAGATAAACGCCATCATGTTGCCGACCTGCATCACGCCGTCGGACACGCCCTGCGCGCCAAACCAGACGATAAGCACGGTGATGCAGTTCATGACGAGCATCATGAGCGGCATCATAAAGCTCATGGCTCGGTTGGTGTAGAGCTGCGTGGTCATCAGGTCGAGCGAAGCCTTGTCAAAACGCTCGAGCTCATGCTCCTCGCGGTTGAACGAGCGGATGGGCATAAGGCCGGCGAGCAGCTCGCGGGCGGTAAGGTTCACACGGTCCACAAAGCTCTGCATCTTTTTGAACTTGGGCATGGTGAGGCCCATAAGCACGCCGACGACGGCCGAGACCGCGATGATGGCCACGGCGATGGTCCACTCTAGGCCGGTATGGTTGGCCAGGACGCGCATGACGGCGACGATGCCCATGACGGGGGCCATCAGACACATGCGGATAAACAGGGTTGCGGCCATCTGGATCTGCTGAATGTCGTTGGTGCAGCGGGTGATGAGCGAGGCCTGGCTAAACTTGCCCACCTCGGCCGGCGAGAAGTGCATAACCTTGTTGAAGGTTTCGCGGCGCAGGTCGCGGGCGATGGAGCAAGCGGTGCGCGAAGCCACGGCACCGGTCAGGATGGTGGCGACGAGCGAGATTAGGCACAGACCAAACATCGTGGTCGCCATGCGGCTCAGGTAGGCGTTCTGCACGTCGGCGGGGTCGATGCCCTGCGCCTTGTACTCGTCTTGCACATAGCTCACGGCGCGTTGGGTCACGATGGAACCCGACATGGAGCCCATTTTGTCCGCCATATCGTTGGCGCCCTCCACGAGCTTGCCCTGGTCGATTAGGCCGCCTTCAACGCCTAGACGCAGACCCTTCATGGTGATCTTACCGCCGTCGGCATCAATCTGCTTTTGCATGTTCTGCGCCGCTGCGGCTTTCTGCTGCATCTCGGCGAGCTGCTCGGGCGTCATCGCCGCCATCTGCTCGGGGGTGGGCATGGCCTGAGCGGCGCCGCCATCGCTTGCCTCGGTAGATGCGCCGGTCATGTCGCCCATGGAGTTGGCATCGATGCCTTGGCTGAACGAAAGGACGACGGTCTCGGGCAGGCTCATGATGTCGGAAATCTTGCCGCCGTCGGCGCGCTCCTCCTCGGTGCCCTTGTACGTTCGAATGCCGTTATTGTCCGCCTTGCTAAACACGGCCTCCACAGCCTTGGCGTCCTTGGTGCTCATAAAGAGTTCGAGGTCGTCGAGCGATTCGGCACGGATGGTGTCGGGCACGGGCGACGCGATGCCGCCTTGCTGCACACCCACGTCGACGATGTCGCTCATATACGTAGGTAGCGCCAGATCGGCGTTGCAGCTGATTACGATGAGTACGATAGCTGCGAGCAGTGCCAGGATATGCTTTTTAAAGAGCTTGAGAATCCTCACTCGGCATCTCTCCTTTCTTGATTGCGGTCGATAATTTCGTTGGCACGTCTTAGAAGGCGCACCATCTCTTGGGTATCTGTTTCGCCAAGCTGCTCGAGGAAGGCCGCGGTGCGGTCCTCGAATTCCCGACGTTTGATTTCGATGACCTGGAATCCCTTGTCGGTCACTGTGACGTGTACGCGACGACGGTCGGTCTTTGAGTGCTCGCGCTCGACCCAGCCCTTGGCCTCGAGGGCGCGCAGGATATTGGCGATACGGGCGCTCGAGACCCAGGCGCGATCTGCGAGTTCGCTCGGCGTGAGCGAGCCGCCGGCGCGCATGAGGGCGCGCATGACGGCCATCTCGCCGCCGAGAGCTTTGTCCGCAAAGCGCGAAATACGCTGATGCATGCTGCCAAACTCAGTTAAGAGCTGACGACCAAGCTCATGGAAATCGGTATCTTTCACCGAAAACCCCTAACACTAGAAACTATTTTCGGTGAAAGATGATACCCTTGCACGCGCACCCTATACGGTAGATTTTTGGGTCATGCCTAGAAAACAACCTTTAGGCGACCTCCGTACACTGTCGGTATCAGCAAAGTTGAGGGTAGATCTCTGGGCATGTCCCAAAAAACTACCTGATTGCAAGGCAATATAAAGAGCGCATAAAGAGTTAAAAAATTCAATTGCTGAAGCGTTTTAAAGAACTATCATGCACGCGGTTAGGCGAGGGGTTGTCACCACCATGACGACTGGGACTCATATAATCGCCACGTGCGATGCTCCAACTTCCCGCGAGGAGACACCTTGTATAAAGGGGGATGGAGTCATGGCATTTGACTTCACGGGCAAAACCGCGATCGTTACCGGTGGCACTCAGGGCATTGGCCTCGAGATCGCCAAGGGCATCGTCGTGGGCGGCGGACATGTCGCGCTCATCGCAAGGAACGCTGCTAAGGGCGAGGCCGCGGTGGCCGAGCTTGGCGAGGGCAACAAGTTTTATCAGCTCGATGTCGCCGATGCGCCCAAGGCGCGCGAGACCGTCGAGCAGATTTTCGCAGACCTGCCGCAAACCAACATCCTGATCAACTGCGCTGGCGTCATCAGCACCAAGAAGTTCGACGAGATCGATGACACCGAGTGGCGTCGCACCATCGATATCAACCTCAACGGTACCTTCACCATGATGAATGCCGTGTACCCGCACTTTAAGGCGGCCCATGCCGGCACTATCGTCAACGTGAGCTCTGTTGCCGGCAAGATCGGCGGCGGCCTGCTCGGCACCGCGGCCTACGCGAGCTCCAAGGCCGGCGTCAACGGTCTAACCAAGGCAGTCGCCAAGGAGGGCGGTAAGTTCGGCGTCCGCTGCAACGCTGTATGCCCGTCGCTCACCCTTACCGATATGACCTCGATTCTCTCTGACGAGAACTCTCAGCGCATCATTAACGGTATTCCTCTGGGCCGCGCCGCCCAGGCAAGCGAGCCTGCGCAGATGGTGCTCTTCTTTGCTTCCGACCTCGCTAGCTTCGTTAACGGCGAGATCGGTGACTGCGACGGTGGCATCGTTCTGGACGGGTAATACCCCGCGACGATTATTCGGCGACGGCTCCTGCGACTCGGGACCGTCGCCTTCTTTCTGGCACAGGAGTGTGTGTGGCCGCGTGTCGCACGCATCCAAAGGAGATATATATGAGTGAATCGACTGCGGTGGAGGCGCCGGCGGCAAAGGAGCCGTTCTTTAAGATGTCCTCCATCCCGGGTGCCAATATTTTGGTGCCGCTTTTGTTGGGCTGCCTGCTCAACACGCTATTCCCCGACCTGTTCAAGACGCTCGGCAGCTTTACGCTTGGCATGACCCAGCAGGGCGCCGGCCCGCTTGTGGGCGCTTTCCTGCTGATCGTCGGTACGACGATTTCGTTTAAGAGCGCTCCTGCCGCCGCTGCTCGCGGTGCCATTATCATCGCCGTCAAGCAGATCGTGGTCGTTGCCGTGTCGCTGCTCATCCTTTATGTGTTCAACGACAACCTGTTTGGCATCTCGGCCATGGTGATGCTGGCCGCTTGCACGGGTGCCAACAACGCTATGTACGCTGGTCTGATGGGCACCATGGGCAACGAGGCCGAGCGTGGCGCCGTCGCCATCACCACGCTCGTTGTTGGCCCTCCGGTCACGATGATCGTGCTCGGCGCCGCCGGCCAGGCTCCGATTGGCTGGTCGCTCGTGGGCGCCATCCTGCCGATCGTCGTCGGCATTATCCTGGGCAACCTGTTCCCCAGCTTTAAGAAGATGATGGCACCGGCACTTTCCGCCGTTATCGTGCTCGTCTTCTTTGCCATGGGCTCGACCATGACTTTTGGCCAGCTTATCAACGGCGGTCTTCCCGGCATCCTACTCGGCGTGATCTGCTCGGTGGTCTTTGCAATTCCCGTCATCGCGGTCGATAAGCTCACGGGCGGTACGGGTGTCGCAGGTGCGGCCATTTCGAGCTGCGCCGGAGCCAATGTGGCCACGCCTGCTGCCATGGCAAGCGTCAACGAGGCCATGTACGGCGGTGCGGTGCTCGCGACGGCTACGGCACAGGTTGCTGCCTGTGCAATCGTGACGGCTATTTTGACCCCGCTGGTCACCAGCTGGTGCCACAAGCATTTTGAGGGCCAGGGCAACGGCGATAGCAAGGCAACGACCGACAAGGCCGCCGCAGCCGCCTAATGCCAAGCGGCAATCAAAGCTAAAAAATAGCTACGCCACAGGGCGGCCACGGGGGGGTCCCGCGGCCGCCCTGCAGTTTCTGTAGGGTCTCTGGGACACTTTACCCTGCTAAAGCTGGCATAACAGCTAGAGCGAACGTCGTACAAAGGCAAGGAAAAATAACATACAAATCGGTGAACGGTAGTTGTTCGCGCTCGCATTTCCTGCGGGTTTGTAAAAAACGCCCTTATGATATAAAAAAAGAAACATATAACAGCCCAGATGGAGAGGGCCGCTATGTTATCCTTCTCAAACGGGTGAAATCTTGGGTTTTGGGTTGCAGTTCCAAGGTGGACAAACGTTTTTCCCTGTACCAACGTGTGGTGAAGAACGGAAGAAGCCGGTAGTGCAAGCCGAAAATTCAAGAATTCAATAAGCAGCGGTGTGAGAGAGCGCCGCATTACACGTAACTAGGAGCGTGGTTACACAATGCAGGAGGCATGGGAAGGCTTCAAAGAAGGCATCTGGACGGGAGAGGTTGACGTCCGAGACTTCATCCAGAAGAACTACACCCCCTACGAGGGCGATGAGTCGTTCCTCGTAGGTCCGACCGAGCGTACCAAGGAGCTGTGGGGCGAGGTTCTCGACCTGCTGCTTAAGGAGCGCGAGCAGGGTGGTGTCCTCGATATGGACACCAAGACCGTCACGGGTATCGTGAGCCACCCCGCTGGCTACATCGATAACGCCCACCGCGAGAAGGAGACCATCGTCGGCCTCCAGACCGACAAGCCGCTCAAGCGCGCTCTGCACGTCAACGGTGGTATCCGCATCGCTTGCCAGGCTGCCAGCCAGCACGGCTACAAGGTCGACGAGAACGTTGTCGAGCGCTACACCTTCGAGCGCAAGACCCACAACGCTGGCGTCTTCGATGTCTACACCCCCGAGATGCGTGCTTGCCGCTCGGCTCACATCATCACCGGCCTGCCCGATGGCTATGGCCGCGGCCGCATCATCGGCGACTACCGTCGTGTTGCCCTGTACGGCGTCGACTACCTGATCAAGGACAAGGAGGCCCAGAAGGCTTCCACCCCGACGGTCATGACCGCCGACAACATCCGCGATCGCGAGGAGCTGCAGGAGCAGATCCGCGCCCTCGGCGAGCTCAAGATGATGGCCGAGACCTATGGTTTCGACATTTCCAACCCTGCTACCAACACGCAGGAGGCCATCCAGTGGATGTACTTCGCCTACCTCGCTGCCGTTAAGGAGCAGAACGGCGCCGCTATGTCCATCGGCCGTACCTCTACGTTCATCGACATCTACGCCGAGCGCGACCTTGCCAACGGTACCTTCACCGAGGAGCAGATCCAGGAGTTCGTGGATCACTTCATCATGAAGCTCCGCATGGTCAAGTTTGCCCGTACCCCCGAGTACCAGGCCCTGTTCACCGGCGATCCGCAGTGGGTCACCGAGTCCATCGGCGGCATGGGTGTTGACGGCCGTACGCTCGTTACCAAGATGAGCTACCGCTACCTGCACACGCTCGAGAACATGGGCACCAGCCCCGAGCCCAACATGACCGTTCTGTGGTCGACCCGTCTGCCCGAGAACTTCAAGAAGTTCTGCGCCAAGACTTCTGTCGCCAGCTCCTCGATCCAGTACGAGAACGACGACCTCATGCGCGTTTACCACGGCGACGACTACGGCATCGCCTGCTGTGTGTCCTCCATGCGCATTGGCAAGGAGATGCAGTTCTTCGGCGCTCGCGCCAACCTGGCCAAGTGCCTGCTCTACGCGCTCAACGGCGGTATTGACGAGGTCTCCAAGAAGCAGGTCGGCCCCAAGTATCGCGCCGTCGAGGGCGATACGCTCGATTACGACGACGTTGTGGCCAAGTACAACGACATGATGAAGTGGCTCGCTGGCGTGTACGTCAACTCGCTGAACATCATTCACTACATGCACGACAAGTATTGCTACGAGCGCATCCAGATGGCTCTGCACGACAAGCACGTGCACCGCTGGTTCGCTACGGGCATCGCTGGCCTATCCGTCGTGGCTGACTCCCTGTCCGCCATCAAGTACGCCAAGGTCCACCCCGTCCGTGACGAGAACGGCATCATCGTCGACTTCGAGACCGAGGGCGATTTCCCCAAGTACGGTAACGACGACGACCGCGTCGACCAGATCGCTCACGACGTTGTGCACCAGTTCATGGAGTACATCCGCATGAACGACACCTACCGCAACTCCGTGCCCACGACCTCGGTTCTGACCATTACCTCCAACGTCGTGTACGGTAAGAAGACCGGTTCTACGCCTGACGGCCGCAAGGCTGGTCAGCCGTTCGCCCCGGGTGCTAACCCCATGCACAAGCGCGATAGCCACGGCGCCATCGCCTCGCTGTCTTCGGTTTCCAAGCTCCCGTTCCGCGATGCTCAGGACGGCATCTCCAACACCTTCTCCATCATCCCGAGTGCGCTCGGCAAGGAGGATCAGGTGTTCTTTGGCGATATCGACCTTGATCAGCTGGGTGAGTAACTATTGTTAGTGCTATACTAACAATAACGATTACTGATTAGTGCGCCGGTTTCGGCCGGCGCCTATCAATCGAAGGAGACACATTATGAAGGTTTCTGAAGTTTCCGAGACTCAGGCCGATAACCTGGTCCACATGCTCGACGCTTACGCCGAGAAGGGTGGCCATCACCTGAACATCAACGTCTTCAACCGTGAGACGCTGCTCGACGCTCAGGCTCACCCCGAGAAGTACCCGCAGCTGACCATTCGCGTTTCCGGCTATGCCGTGAACTTCCACACGCTCACCAAGGAGCAGCAGGACGAGGTCATTGCGCGTACCTTCCACGACAAGTTCTAAAGGGACTCAACTCCCGCAGGATCGCCGGGGCTGTTTGGGTTACCTCCCAAAACGTCCTCGGACATGCAAGAAACCCTCGCTGCGCACTTCGTGCGGCGAGGGCTTCTTGCGTCCTGCGGAATATTTTGGGAGATAGCCCAAGCAGCCCCGGCGGGGTCCTTTGGAGTCACCCTTTAGGCGGAACTCTCCTAATTATTTGGATGAGTCGTTTACTTACTTGTGCTGTTACCGTCTTCCCGCTGTTGTTGGGGTATGCTTTGTTCGTATGTAAACGTATGACATGTTGATGGGGGAGGGTGCTATGGCTCGCGAGGGCGCTCGTTCTAAGGATTCTGCTAAGCCTGGCATCAAGGAAGTTGCAGCGGTGGCGGGGGTTTCGCCTACTACGGTATCTCGCGTGCTTAATAATCGCGGCTACATTAGTCAGGAAACCCGCGATAAAGTCCATGCGGCGATGGAGCGCATCAATTACACGCCCAACGATATCGCCCGTGCCATGCTCAACGGTCGCCTGAACCTTATCGGCATGATCGTTCCCTTTGTGAGCAGCCCGTTCCATGCTCAGGTTGTGCAGGCGGTCGAGCGCACGTTGGCGGAAAACGGCTTTAAGATGTTGCTGTGCAACAGCGCAAATCGACCCGATCTTGAGCGTTCCTATATTGACATGCTCCGCCGCAATATGGTCGACGGCGTCATCGTCAACTCCCTCAATATCGGTGCCGAGGCATATGCCGAGATGGGCTTGAGCCTGGTTGGCATCGACTGCGATCTTGGCGAGGGCTCTGTCCAGATTGCAAGTGACAGCTATGGCATTGGCGAGCTCGCCACGCGCCGTCTGATTGATGACGGCTGCAGGCGTATCCTGTGCCTGCGCAGCAATAGCCGCATGCGCATGCCTGCCAATAAGCGTACCGATGCCTACCTCGATGTTGTTGAGCAGGCCGGTTTGCCCGCGCTTGTCCGTGAGGTCGAGTTCGTTAAGCCCGACGACGAAAAGAGCGCGGTCGTTGCGAAGATCCTCGATGAGAACCCCGATATTGACGGCATCTTTGCGGGAGACGATACGATGGCGGCCATCTGTCTCAACGTGATGAAGCAGCGCGGCTTGAGCGCTCCAGACGATATTAAGGTCGTGGGCGCGGATGGTGCCCGCCGAACTATGACGTTTATGCCTGACTTAACAACCGTACGTCAAGATATCGATCGCATCGGAGAGCTCGCGGCGCAATCCATCATCGCTCTTATTAATGGTGAAAAGCCCGAATCGAATATCAAGCTCCCCGTTGAACTTATCGAGGGCAAAACCGCGTAATTCGCCCCGTGCCAAAAGAGTCCCTCAAACGCCTCTGATTACCGTTCGCCGGCATATGTCAACCGTTTGCCGACGACTGGAACTGCGAAAAGACGTATTAGTGTGAAAACGTTTGACATATGAAAACGGTTGACATATCTTGCAGTTGTACCGAGTTAGTATCTCGTGGGAAAGGAAGTCTCGGATGCACAAGGTGTATTACCAGCCTGAGGGAATTTGGGTAGGCGACATCATGCCGTACGGCGAGGACGGCACGTTCTATCTCTATCATCAGCGTGACACGCGAAACCCCGGACCTTTCGGAGAGCCGTTTGGCTGGGCACTCGCGACAACCAAGGACTTCGTCAATTACAAAGACTTTGGCGAGAGCCTTGAGCGTGGCGGCGACGAGGAAGTCGACCAGTATGTTTATGCCGGCACGGTGTTTAAGGTGGGCGACAAGTACCATGCGCTCTACACTGGCTGCAATCGCGATAAGGTCAAGGCACGCTTGATGAAGCAGGTTCTTCTTCACGCAACGAGTGACGACGCCGTCAAGTGGGAGAAGAACATCGCCGAGACGCTGCTTCCGCCCCAGGAGGGTTACGATGACCGCAACTGGCGCGATCCCTTTGTGCTTTGGGATGAGGAGAACGAAGAGTACATGCTCATCCTCGGCACGCGTGTGGGCGAGGACAAGCGTCTGATGACCGGTCGTCTGGTCAAGTTCACCTCCAAGGACCTGGATACCTGGGAGTTCCAGGGCGACTGGTGGAATCCGGGCCTGTACACCATGTTCGAGATGCCTGATCTCTTTAAGATGGGCGACTGGTGGTATCTGGTGTTCTCCGAGTACAGTGATGGCAACAAGACCCGTTACCGCATGTCTCGCTCCATCAACGGTCCTTGGATCACTCCTGCGGACGATTCCTTCGATGGCCGCGCGTACTATGCCGCGCGTACCGCATTTGATGGCGAGCGACGCGTTCTCTTTGGTTGGGTTCCTACGCGTGACGAGGGCGGTGACCCCAGCTCTTACCTGTGGGGTGGCACTTTTATGCCTCTCGAGATCGTTCAGCGTGCCGACGGAACGCTCGGCACCAAGCTTCCCGACAGCATGCTTGGCGCCTTTGGCGAGGCTAAGGCAGTCGAGGCCTTTGAGCTTTCGTGCGAGTCGGGCAAGGTCGAGCAGGTGCTCGCCGCGGATGGCGGTTCTACCTATATGCTCGACGCCGACATCGAGCTCGCCGGTGACGCTGCCGGCTTCTCGGTGAAGCTTGCCGAGGACGCCGAGTCCGGTCTTGCCTATGAGTTCCGCGCCAACCTGCGTGAGGGCAAACTCGAGTTTACGGCGGCCCCCCAGTATCCGTGGTTCCAGGTCAACAACATGGGCCTCGAGCGTCCGTTGTTCTTTAAGGGCGAGGGCACTCATCATGTGCGCCTGGTCGTTGACGACGATATCGCGACCATCTTTGTCGATGATGTTGCGCTCAACGCTCGCTTCTGCAACAAGCAGGGCCAGGGTGTGGCGCTTACCGTCACCGACGGTGCGCTCAAGTGCGCAAACGCAACGATCGCGTCTCTGTAGCGGCAACGAACCGTTTTATGATTTAGAAAAGGAATGGAGAGGAACATGGACTACAAGGCAGTGTCCCAGCAAGTCGTCGACAACGTCGGCGGACTGGAGAACATCGAGGGCGCCACGCATTGCGTGACCCGTCTGCGTCTGGTGCTCAAGGATACGAGCAAATACAACAAGGCCGAGCTCGAGAACATCGATGGCGTCAAGGGCGTGCTGTACAACAGCGGCCAGCTCATGATCATCTTTGGTACCGGTACCGTCAACAAGGTTTACGATGAGTTTATGGCTCTGACGGGCGTTAAGGAGATCAGCGCTTCCGAGGTCAAGGGCGCCGAGGCAGACAAGAAGGGCAAGTTCTTCTCGGTCCTCAAGGTATTCTCGGACATCTTTATCCCCATCATTCCCGCCTTCGTCGGCGCTGCTATCATCATCGGCCTTAAGTCGCTGATCGTTGCCAACGGCCTCTTTGGCATGGAGGGCAGCCTCGCCGATCACAGCGAGTTCCTCAAGAACCTCGCAAGCTTCTTTGCCATTATCGCCACCACGTTCGACTACCTGCCTGTCCTGGTTATGTACAGCGCAGTCAAGCGTTTTGGCGGCACCCCGATTCTGGGTATCCTCGTCGGTATCGTCATGGTTCACCCGAGCCTTATGAACCGCAACACGTTCGTTATGGACCCGACGGGTGCTGAGTACTGGAACTTCGGTCCGCTCTCCATTCCCATGGTTGCTTTCCAGGGCGGCGTGTTCCCTGCAATCCTGACTGCCTGGTTTATGGCCAAGGTCGAAAAGATTGCCCAGAAGTACATCCCCGAGGTCGTTTCGTTCGTCTTTGTCCCGACCGTTACCCTGATTCTTGCTAACGTCGCCCTGTTCACCGTGTTCGGCCCGCTCGGCAACCTGATCGGCGACGTCCTCGGCGGCGTAATCGATATCCTGTACAACAGGATGGGCGTCTTTGGTGCCTTTGTCTTCGCCGCGTTCCTGCAGCCGCTTGTCGTTACCGGTACGCATCAGTTCATCCAGGGTATCGAGGCAAACCTCGTCGCCACGACTGGCTTCAACTACATCCAGGCCATCTGGTCGGTTTCCATTATCGCCCAGGGCGGCGGCGCCATCGGCATGTACCTCATTCATAAGAAGCATTCCAAAGAGCGCAACATCTGCATGTCGTCCTTTATCCCGACGCTGGTCGGAATCTCCGAGCCCGCTATCTTCGCTGCAAACATGCGCTACTCGATCATCCCGTTCATCTGCGCTTGCATCGGTGCAGGCTGCGGCGGTGCCTTCGTGAAGCTCTTTGAGGTGCGCGCCATCGGTCAGGGTCTGACCGGCGTGCTTGGCCTGCTCATCGTCACGCCCGAGACGCTCGTGTGGTATGTGGCTGGCAATCTCATCGCCTTTATCGTGCCGATCGTCTTGATCTTTGCCTACAACAAGGCAAAGGGCGTGCCGACCACTGATGAAGAGGGCGCTGGCGCTGGCTTCGATGTCAGCTTCTAGTTGAGCCGTTCAGCGTAATCTGAGGATAAGTCCATTTGAGGAAGGGCGTTCGGCTCGTGTGAGTCGAGCGTCCTTTCCCATAGACGAGAAGGCCAATGGCGATGTTTAATCAAAAAAACAAGGTGATGCGTGCGGACTATGAGCAGTGGCGAGCTGGACAGGATGAGACGGCGGCTCGCATCGCGTCCGACCCCGATAGGCTTTTGTTCCATGTGGAGCCTGAGCTTGGCTGGCTCAACGACCCCAACGGTTTGGTTCAGATTGGTGATACGTATCACATCTATCATCAATACGATCCGTTCGATGCTGCGCATGGCGGTCCAGTGCTTTGGAACCATCTGACGACAAAGGATTTTGTGACGTACGAGAATCACGGCCCCGTGTTGTTCCCCGATTCCGATTTGGATTCGAGTGGAGCGTATTCTGGTTCTGCCTTTGTACGTGATGGCAAGATTCACTACTTCTATACCGGCAACGTTAAGCATTTTGACCGCGATGATTACGACTACGTGTTGACGGGCCGTGAGCAAAACCAGATTCATATGGTTGCCGAGAATCCCGACGAATTGGGCGAGAAGCGCATAGCTGTTGGGCCGGTCGATTACCCCGACGATATCGGTACGCACGTGCGCGACCCCAAGATCCTTGAACACGACGGTATCTACTACATGGTTCTGGGCGCTCGTACGAAAGACGATCGCGGGTGCGTGCTTGTCTATACCTCGCGTGATCTAGAGGACTGGGGCTATGCGACGCGCATTGAGCTGGGCGAGAAGTTTGGCTTTATGTGGGAGTGTCCTGATCTGTTTGAGCTCGATGGCGAGCTTATTCTCGTTTGCTGTCCGCAGGGCGTGCCCGCCGATGGCTGGCGTTACCGCAATCCGCATCAGTGCGTGTGGTTCTCCATCGAGGCCGATTGGGGGGCGCCGAGCTTTAAAATCGTCGGGCAGGGCATGCCCCCGATGGTCGATGCCGGCTTTGATTTCTATGCTCCGCAGTCCTTTGAGGATGCTGCAGGCCGGCGTTTGATGATCGGATGGTCGGGTTGCCCCGATGCGACGGCAGAAAACCCGACGGTGGCGCGCGGGTGGCAGTGCGCGTTGACGGTGCCGCGAGAGCTGAGCATACGCGATGGTAAGCTCTGCCAGCAGCCTGCGTACGAGATTGAGAGGATGCGCGGCGGCTGCGTTCGTACTGTAGGCGGAGAGACCGTCGAGGAGCCGGGCCGCCTGTTTGATCTTGTGGTTTCCTGCGAGGGCGCCAAGATGGTCGAGCTCGAAATCCGCAAGGGTGTCTTTGTACGTTATGCGGACGGGATGCTTACCCTCGACATGGGTGACGAAGGCTATGGGCGCGACCAAAGGTCGATCGAGCTCAGCGAGCTTCGCGACCTGCGCGTGCTTTCGGACACTACGATGGTCGAGATTTTTGCAAATGGCGGCGAGGCGGCACTTACGAGCCGTACCTATTCGCCGACGGTTCCGGCGATGGGGTTGCATGCCGAAGGTGCGGCGTCGATGGAGTTCTACCGCCTCGCGCATTAACCGTGCGTGGAGCACGATTGGACTTGCTGGGCAGAATGTGTTGCAGTTGCCGCAGCGAACTACCGTTTATCGCGTATAGCTACCGTTTGCGGAGTAAGTAACACCTATTAATAAACCGTGTAGAATCTCAGATAAGCACGGAGTTTTCCAGGGAGACGCTGTCCTTTGTTGTGTGCAAGGGACGGCGTCTCTTTGGCGCTCTGCCGCCGTTGTGCAACAGTGCGGCGGCGCGTGCCATGTATTGAAAAGCCAATGTCGAGATGGGTCGTGATAATAATGGGCAAGTACGTAATCGTGGTTGAGTCTGGGTCGGATGTGACGCCGGAGCTCTGCGAGCGCTACGGCATCGTGCGCGTGCCCATGCATGTCACGATTGGTGACGAGACCGTCGAGGACGGCTCCATCGATCCGCTCGAGATTTACTCGCGCTGCAACGAGTTTGGCGTAATGCCCAAGACCAGTGGCTGCGCGCCTGCGGATTTTGCTCACGTGTATGACCGTATCCATGCCGAGCAGCCCGATGCGACCATTCTGCATCTTGCGTACTCCGAAGTCACGACTTGCTCGCATCAGTCTTCCAAGATTGCGGCTAAGGGCCGCGACTACGTCTTCTCCATGGATACGCGTTTTGTCTCGGTGGGCCAGTCGCTCGTTGTCGTCGAGACCGCCAAGTATATTGAGGCTCACCCCGATGCCACCGTCGACGAGATCTTTGCATTTACGAACTCCGTCATGGACCGCGTGCTGTTGGGCTTTGTTCCTACCGACCTTGCCTTCCTTAAGGCGGGCGGTCGCTTGTCCACCGTCGAGTTCCTAGGCGCCCAACTGCTCAAGATTAAGCCCTGCATTGAGGTGACGGGTGGCAAGTTCGTGGCGACCAAGAAGTTCCGCGGCTCTATGCTCAAGTGCGCCCGCGCCTTTATTGACCACATGGTTGCAAAGGGCGAGATCGACTACTCGCACATTGGCTTGGCGTATTCGGTAGGCCTATCCGAGGAGCTTCGCGACGACATGGAAGTCTATGCGCACGACCTGGGCTTTAAGGACGTCACCTGGACTCAGGTCGGCGGTGTTATCTCGAGCCATTGCGGCCCGACCGCCTTCGGTGCGGTGCTCATGCTTAAGGCGTAAAGGCTGCAGGCGAGCATTCTTCGGCTTCACATCTCGACATGGGCTCCCGTCACGGTAATGGGGGATAGATTAAAACGTGCCATTCTAGCCCGAGACGTTTAAACGCAAACGTATGGGCTAGAATGGCTCTGGTATTTATGTAACTAAAACCAAAGAGAGGCAAGGTAGCGGGAATGGCTGAGATGACGCTCGAGGGTGTGGACGCTCGTCCCGAGGACTCTGCGTTTGCCCTGGGTCGCGTGCATTCGATCGAGACGATGGGAACGGTCGACGGTCCCGGCATCCGCTTCGTAGTGTTTGTCCAAGGCTGTCCCATGCGCTGCGCGTATTGCCACAATCCCGATACTTGGTCTGTTAACGGCGGCACCATGGTGACTGTCGAGCACCTGATGGACGAGTTCCAGAGTAACCATGAGTTTTACCGCAGCGGCGGCATTACGGTTTCGGGTGGCGAGCCGCTCCTGCAGCCCGAGTTTTTGGCCGATCTGTTCCGTGCAATGCACAACAACCCCGATGGCCGCGTGCATACCTGCCTCGACAGCTGCGGCTATGCGATTGCCCCCAACCATCCCGAGAAGTTCGATGCCGTACTCAACGAGACCGACATGGTGCTGCTCGACATTAAACACGCCGATCCCGTCGAGCATAAAAAGCTGACCGGTTGCGATCCCACACGTATCTTGGCGTTTGGCGATGAGCTTGCCCGTCGCAAGATTAAGGTTGTTATTCGCCACGTGGTGGTGCCGGGCATTACCGACACGGTGGAGGAGTGCGAGGCGCTCGGCCGCCTGATTGCCCCGTGGCATAACGTGGTCGGCCTGGAGATGCTGCCGTATCACACGATGGGTGTCGTCAAGTACGAGCAACTGGGCATTCCCTATAAGCTTGAGGGCGTGCCTCAGATGGATACCGCGCGCATGCCCGAGCTGCGCAATGCCGTTAAGACCGGCATGAAAAAGCGCCGCACGGAACTCAAAAACGCCATCGGCTAGCGAGCCATTTTTGCCCCTTTATGATATCCGAGCTGCACTGGCTTAGCGTGTTCGTTTGGCGAGGTCAAACAAAATGCTGGTACCATACCTTGGTTGAGAATTTCGTATAGGTTTGGGGAATGGTATGGCTACCATCGCGATTATCGGTGCGCTCGAAAAAGAGATCATGCAGATTAAGGAAGAGCTGAGCGACGTTTGCGAGGCACGGGAGGCAGGCTTGACCGTTGTGAGCGGTGAGCTCGACGGCCTGACAGTTGTCGCCACAACGGCGGGCATGGGCACGGTGAACGCCGCTGCTGCAACACAGCACCTCATTAGCAAGTATGCTCCGCAGGCTGTTGTGTTTTCGGGCATTGCGGGCGGTTTGAACCCCAAGCTCCATATCGACGATGTGGTCATTGGCAAACGCCTACGCTATCTGGATACCGATACCGCGCTTATCGCCGAGTCCGCACCGGGGCTCGAGGAGTTTGGCTCGACGCCCGCGCTGGTCGATATTGCCGCCGACGTGCTTGCTGAGCGTGGGTTTGTTGACGCTTCGAAAAATGCAGTCGCTTCGAAC
The DNA here is from genome assembly GCA_905216175.1 of uncultured bacterium. GTDB lineage: Bacteria > Actinomycetota > Coriobacteriia > Coriobacteriales > Coriobacteriaceae > Collinsella. Next base: position 22,160 of record CAJMSV010000011.1, read on the forward strand.
GAGGGCACCAAGCAGTTCCTGGTCGGCACGATTGCCACGGGTAACCGCTTTGTGACGGGCGCCACCATGCGCAACGACGCTATCGAGGCGACGCATGCCGATTGTGTCGGCATGGAGGGCGCGGCAATTGCCCATGTCGCAACCAAAAATGGTGTCGATTGCCTGGTGTTGCGCGCTATCAGCGATAATTGTGACGAGGCGTACGATGCAATTTGCGAGCGAGAGTTCGATCTGTTCGAGTACGCGCGTGTCGCAAGTGACATTACGCTCGATATCGTCCGCCGCATTGCCGCTGCGCAATAGCGCGTCTATTTGTAAGAACCTACGACCAAGGAGTGTCCATGGCCGATTCAATTAACTACCAGCTTGCCAAGTTCGTCGCCAGCTATGGCAAGGTTTCGCAGATTCCCGAGTCCACCTGCCCCGAGGTGAGCTTTGTCGGCCGCTCCAACGTGGGCAAGTCGTCGATTATGAACAAGCTATTTGGCCGCAAGAACCTAGTCAAGGTTTCCAGTACGCCGGGCAAGACGAGCAACATCAACTTCTTTGAGGCCGATGACGTGCATTTCGTGGACCTGCCGGGTTACGGTTTCGCCCGTCGCTCCAAGGCCGAGCGCGACCGCTGGGCCGAGCTTATCGGCGACTTTTTCGACTCCGAGCGCAGCTTTAACTTGGTCGTCTCGCTGGTGGACATTCGTCACGATCCCAGCAAGCTCGATCATGACATGATCGACTACCTGCAGGGCAATGAGTTCAACTTTATCGTCTGCCTCACCAAGGCCGACAAGCTCAGTCGCACCCAGCAGGCCCGCCAGGCAGCAGCCATCAAAAAGCAGCTCAACGTCCCGGCCGAGAACGTAATCATCACAAGCTCCCAGACCGGCGTGGGCATCGACGTACTCAAAAAGCGCATCGCCGAGGCTTGCCTCTAATAAGTGCTCCTATCAATAAAATGCAGAACATCAGCCCGGCGACTTTCCAGAGCGTAGGTTCCTGTAGCCGCCGCCAGCGAAGTTAACGTAGGGGAGGCCAGGGGCTTTGCCCTCAAATCTTTCCGTATCGTGAAGGGTTCCTTGTCCGCTGCTCCGAAGGAACGCAAGATTAAATCAGCGAATGCGATATCCTGTCGAGGCTGCGCAGGCCCCCTTGGGGCTTCCCCTGAAAACAATCCGCCCATCGAATTGCCCCGTCGCGCGAAGCGCACGACGGGGCAATTAATGATCGAGGACGTTTTCAGGGGAAGCCCCAAGGGGACCGGTGAGAGCAATGAGGCAGGACGCTACAGGTATTCGATCTGGGCGCCTTCCGTGTCGCACGTCAGAATGTGCGTGTCGCACTTGGGGAACTGCTCGCGCAGCTTGACCTGTAGGAACTTTGCCACGATGGTGTCGTCAGTCACGGCCATGAGGGTCGAGCCGGAGCCACTGATCCAGATGGTCTTGGCGCCTCCGTTAAGGCAGGTGTCGCGCACGGCGTTATAGTCGGGGATGAGGCGGCGGCGATAGGGCTCCTGGATGCGGTCGTCGTTGGCGGCGGCAATCAGGTCAAGGTCGCCGGTCTCCAGGCCGCGCGTCATGCCGGCGATACGGCCCATCTGCCACACGGCGGTGGAGAGCGGAATCTCCTGCGGCACGACCTTGCGCGCCTCGCTCGTATGTACCTCGTAGGGCGGAATCACGGTAATAAAACGCAAGCGATCGCTCACCTCGTAGCGCAGGCACTGGGGGAGCGAATCAGTCGGCGTAAAGGAGCAGACGGCGCCGCCAAGGATGGCGGGAGCGACGTTATCGGGATGCCCCTCGACCTCGGTGGCGATGCGGACGAGCTCGGCACGGTCGACGGTGTGGCCCGTCAGCGCGGCGGCCGCCATGATGCCGGCGACGACGCAGGTGGAGCTGGAACCCAGGCCGCGGGCGACGGGCACGTCGGTCTGGATGTCGATAGCGACGGGGAAGGCCGGCTCGCCCCATGCGGCCAGCGCATCGACAAAGCTGACGTAGACCAGGTTGTTCTCGTTTTGGAACTCCTCGGGGCATCCGGTGATGGTGAGCTTATCGGCGCGCTCGAAGGTGAAGTGCGAATAGAGGCTGACGGCCATGCCGAGGGTATCGTAGCCAATGCCCAAGTTGGCGCTGGTTGCTGGGACGGTGATCTTGATCATGTGAGTCCTCCTGGCGTGCCTGGCTGTTTAGTTCGCTGCTCGGGCAGTCCTGCGCAAGACGGAAAGCACATTAAGTGCTTTCCTTTGCGTGCGGAACTCGCGACGAACTAAACAGCCAGGCACGCTATGCACGTTCGTCATCATCCCGGGGGTTATCTGATGAAAGAAAGTACGCCGGCTTTCGCCGGCGCTTAATAAGGGGTTTAGTTGGTGGCCATCTTTTTTGCTGCAGACTCGACGTAGCCGGCCATCTCATCGACGTCGTAGACGTCTTCGAAACGGACGGGCTTGGATTCGAGTTCGGCGAGCTGGGTCGGGGCGACCGTGTTGGTGGCCTGCTCGAGTATGCGCATAGCCTCAAAGTCGTCTTCGGGAACGTCGAGCCCCAGGGCGTCGCAGCAGGCGCGCGGGAACTTGTAGGGGCTGGCGGTCGAAAGCAGCACGCGGGCCTTGGCGCCCTCGGCGGGGGCGACCTTTTCAAAGACGTGATAGCCGCAAGCGGTGTGCGGGTCGATCACATAGCCGTTTGCATCCCAGCAGTTCTTGATGGCAGCGCGGACCTCGTCCTCGCTGGCCCAGCCGCAGCCAAACACACTCTGGATCTTGGCCAGCAGCTCGGCGGGCACCTCATAGCGACCAGTCTGTGCCAGCTGCTCCATAAGGCCGGCAACGAGTTCGCAGTCGCCATCGGACAGGAAATAAAGCATACGCTCCAGGTTGGAGCTAATAAGGATGTCCATCGACGGCGAGATGGTCGTGAAGAACGGGCGGTTACGGTCGTAAACGCCGGTGGTCAGGAAGTCAGCGAGCACGTTGTTCTTGTCGCTGGCCACGACGAGTTTGGCGACGGGCAGACCCATGCGCTTGGCATAGTAGCCGGCCAGGATGTCGCCAAAGTTGCCGGTCGGTACGCAGAACTCCACGGCGTCGCCGGCCTCGATGGCGCCGGCGCGCAGCAGCTGCGCATAAGCGGCAAAGTAGTAGACGACCTGTGGCACCAGGCGGCCGACGTTGATGGAGTTGGCGCTCGAAAGCACCGTGCCGGCGGCCTCAAGACGCTCGGCAAGCTCCTTATCGGCAAAGATGCGCTTGACGGCACTCTGGGCATCGTCAAAGTTGCCGCGGATGCCGCAGACGGCGACGTTGTCGCCCTCCTGCGTGGACATCTGCAGATTCTGCACGCGGCTGACTTTGCCTTCGGGATAAAAGACAGTAATGCCCGTGCCCGGAGCGTCGGCAAAACCAGCGAGTGCGGCCTTGCCGGTGTCGCCCGACGTGGCGGTGACGATCATGATGCGCTCGGCGCCGCCGTCCTTGGCGGAAGTGCGGGCCATCAAGCGGGGGAGCATCTGCAGGGCGACGTCCTTAAAGGCACTCGTGGGGCCGCCAAAGAGCTCCATCACATAGGTCTGAGGGGCGTCAGCGCTCGGCGCAGCGTCGAGTTTGACGAGCGGCGTAACCTCTTCACTCGCGAACGTGCCGCGATATGCCTCGTCGACACACGCCGAAATTTCTTCGGCCGTGTAATCATTCAGTAACATTCCCAACACATCTTGAGCGATTTCAAAGTACGATTTATCTGCAAGCGAGCTGATATCGACCTGCTGGGTGCCGAGCTCGTCCGAGACAAACAAACCCCCGTCGGGAGCGATGCCGGTACGGATTGCCACCTTACTTGAGCACGATAAAGTGCGTCCTCGTGTACTATGATAAGTTCCCATGTAACACTGCTCCTCGGATGCCTTGGTCCCAATCGGTGAGACCATGGTATCAGAGCGCGCAAAGTAGGTTTGCAGAGGCTTTTTAGAAAGGTAACCTCAAGCCCATGATTAAGATTGCCAAGTTTGGCGGCTCGTCGGTCGCCGACGCCGAACACTTCAAGAAGATTAAGGCCATTGTCGACGCCGACCCTGCCCGCCGTTTTGTGGTGGTTTCCGCCTGCGGTCGCCGTTTTAAGGGTGACACCAAGGTGACCGACCTGCTCTATCTGGTTAACGCGCACGTTAAGTACCACGTGTCGTGTGAGGAGCTGCTTGAGGACATTGGCCAGCGCTATTTTGATATCGCTGACGAGCTGGAGCTCACCTATCCCATCCGTGAGGAGTTCGCGGCCTTTGCCGAGCGCGCCCGCTCGGGCGGCTACTCCACCGAGGAGCTTGTGAGCCGTGGCGAGTACTTTACCGCCCGCCTGATGGCCGAGTACCTAGGCCTACCGTTCTTGGACGCCGCGACGGTTGTGGCGTTCCATCACGACGGTACGCTCAGCATGAATCGCACCTCCGAGCTGGTGCAGGAGTACGGCCAGCAGGGCGGCTTTGTTATGCCCGGTTTCTACGGCGCGACGCTTGAGGGCCAGATCAAGCTGCTCGACCGTGGTGGCGGCGATATTTCCGGCTCAATCCTGGCCAAGTGCCTGGGCGCCGACCTGTACGAGAACTGGACCGACGTTTCTGGCTTCTATTCTGCCGATCCTCGCATTGTTCCCGAGGCTCAGCCCATTGCGCGCGTTACCTACGAGGAGCTGCGCGAGCTTTCGTACATGGGTGCGAGCGTTCTGCACGAGGAGGCCGTGTTCCCCGTGCGCGAGGCTGGTATTCCGCTGGTCATCAAGAACACCAATGCGCCGCAGGACCCCGGCACTATCATTAGCGAGACGGCTGATGAGGGCGAGGCGGAGCCCATCATTACCGGCGTGACCGGCAAGCGCGGCTTTGTCGCCATCAACGTGGCCCGCGACCGCACCAAGCCCCGCGTTGGCTTTATGCGCCGTGCGCTTTCGGTCTTCGAGCGCTATGACGTTTCCGTCGAGCATATGCCCACCGGCGTCGACCGCTTTGGCGCCGTGGTGCAGGAGCAGGATGTGCACGATTCGCTGTACTCACTCGTGGGCGACATCCAGCAGGAGGTCGAACCGCTCGAGATCGAGGTTGTCGAGGGCTTGGCGCTCATCGCTACCGTCGGCCGCAACCTGCGCGGTCGTGCAGGTATCTCGGGCCATCTGTTTGGCATGCTCGGCCAGGCCGGCGTGAGCGTGCGTATGATTTCGCAGAGCTGCGACGAGATCAACATCATCATCGGTGTCGAGGAGAAGGACTTCGACCTAGCGATTCGGACCATTTACCGTGCCTTCTCCGATGAGAACGGCATCGTGAAGGTCTCCGACCTGGAGGCTCCCGCGCCGGTCGATCCCGCTCTGGCCGCGCTCAAAAAGTAGCGACTGCTCGGTAGATTTTTGGGTCATGTCTCAAAAAAAACTAAGGCGGGGCGTTTCGTTTCGGTTTCGTTTCGACGGGGCGGGTTTCGTGCCCGCCCTGTTCTTGTATAAACTGGCAACAATAATCGGCCTGCTCGGCGTGCGGGCAAAAGCCACAACCTTTAAAGGGGGAAGCATGAAACAGTACACGGTTGCTATTTTGGGCGCGACGGGAGCCGTGGGCACCCAGATGCTCGAGTGCCTCAACGAGCAGGAGTTCCCGGTCGGCAAGCTCAAGCTGTTGGCAAGCGCACGCTCCGCGGGCAAGACCGTTGAGTTCCGCGGCGAGCAAATCGTGATCGAAGAGGCTTGCCCCGAGGCCTTTGAGGGCTGCGACATCGTGCTCGGCGCTGCCGGCGACGATATCGCTAAGGAGCTGCTGCCCGAGGCCGTCAAGCGCGGAGCCGTCGTGGTCGACAACAGCCACGCCTTCCGCATGGATCCCGAGGTGCCGCTGGTCGTGCCCGAGATCAATGCCGACGATATCAAGTGGCATCACGGCCTTATCGCCAACCCCAATTGTGCGACCATTATCGGCCTGGTTCCCACCTGGCCACTGCACCAGCTTGCCGGCGTAAAGCGCATGAATGTTTCGACGTATCAGGCAGCTTCGGGTGCTGGTGCTCCCGGTATGGCCGAGCTCGAGGCTCAGCTGGCCGCCCTGGGCCGTGGCGAGGAGATTCCCGAGCCGCGCGCGTTTGCCGCCCAGCTGGCGAGCAACCTGATTCCGCAGATTGGCGGCGTCAAGGAGGAGGGCTTTACCTCCGAGGAGATGAAGCTGCAAAACGAGGGCCGTAAGATCATGCACCTGCCCGAGCTGCGCGTGAACTGCACCTGCGTGCGCGTGCCTGTGCTGCGCTCGCACTCCGAGAGCATTACGCTCGAGTTTGAGCGCGACATCACGGTGGAAGAGGCCCGTGCTGCGCTGGCTGCCGCTCCGGGCGTGAAGCTGGTTGACGATATGAGCGCCGAGGATGCGCACGATCGCTTCCCCATGCCGATGGATACGTCCGACCAGGACCTGATCTGGGTCGGTCGCGTGCGTCGCGACATCTCGAACCCCGAGGCCGCGCGCGGTATCACCTTCTGGTGCTGCGGCGACCAAATCCGTAAGGGCGCGGCGACCAACGCCGTCCAGATCGCTAAGCTGCTCTGCGAGTAGTGTGGCCTGTCCGGCGGGGCCGGGCTTAGTTTTCAGAACGTCCTCGACCATGTGTGGCGGCAATTAAAAGGACATAGGGGGCGCGGGCAAGGGGGCGCCCAGGGGAGGAGAAAA
>CAJMSV010000012.1 GCA_905216175.1 uncultured bacterium
GCGGCATGAGGGCGCCGAGGAACTGGGCGTAGGCGTCCGCGCCCAGCGCCGGATCCCATCGGGTAACGGAGAAGTACTCGCCGCAGGCAAGGCCGGCTGCCAGGCCGCAGACGAGGTGCACCACTGCGAGCGGGGAGCGCGCCAGGCGCAGGGCCTCGGAGAGCAGGGCCCGCGGGAGAGTCATGCGCGGCGGCGGGGCGGAGAGTCGTGTCATGGCCATCACCTCTCCTCGGAGCGCGCGAACCAGGCCGCGCCCGCCGCCGTGAGCGCGGCGAACGCGATCGCGCAGACCGCAAGGCCCGCCAGTGTGAGCATGCCGTCCGCCGCGAGCGCCCCGCCGAGCGCCATGTCCGCCGCGAGTGGCTCGCCGCTCGGCAGCACGGGGATGAAGCTCGTGGGGATGACCATGCTCGCCGACGGCGGAAAGAGCTGCGGCAGCGGCATCAGCGACCAGGCGAACCCACCCACGAGCTGCGCGGCGAGCGGGCAGAAGATGCCCGCGAGCATGCCGAGCCGCGCCGTGAGGAAGAGCCCTGCGGGGATCATCCACGCCGCGGTCACCGTGTTGGCGAGCGCGCAGAGGAGCATCGTGAGCGTGCCCGCGGCCGTGAGGCCCTGCGAGGAGAACGCCGAGCCCGCGAGGTAGATGCCGAAGACCACGAGGTTCGAGAGCGTGCAGAGCGCGAGGCACCAGAGCGCCTTGGCCCACCAGGCGCGCCCGAGGGGGAAGCCCAGGCCCAGAAGCCCCCGCATCCGCGTGCGAGCGTCCGCCCGCGCGACGCACGCCACCACGAGCGAGAGAGACACGGGCAGGAAGAGCGCGTACCAGTAGTTCCACGCGCTGAAGATCTGCACGCCTCGGTAGGGCATCGCGCCGAGCAGCGGCATCGGCAGCGCCATGAGCACGGCCAGGCGAACCGGTGCCGCGTGGCGCGACTTCAGGGCCTCGGCGCGCAGGCCCGCGAGCAGGCCGCCTTTCTCGCCCGTCATGCCGCCACCTCCCCGCGTGCTCGTCGCCCTTCCCGGCAGAAGCTCATGAAGAGTTCCTCGAGGTCCTGCTCGGGCCGAAGCGCATCCTCGTAGGCGAGGCGCCCTCCGCAGATGATGCCGATGGTGTCCGCCATCTGCTGCACCTCGGAGAGGATGTGGCTCGAGACGATCACCGTCGTGCCCGCCGCCGCGAAGCCGCGGATCTGGTCGCGCAGCTCCTCGATGCCGATGGGGTCGAGGCCGTTGGTGGGCTCGTCGAGCACGAGCAGGCGTGGCCGGGCGATCAGCGCCAGCGCGAGCCCCAGGCGCTGCCGCATGCCCATCGAGAAGCGCCCGGCGCGCTTCTTCCCGGTGTCCGCGAGGTCCACGGCGGCGAGTACCTCATCTATGCGGCTCTCGGGAAGGCCCAGCAGCGTGGTGCGCACGCGCAGGTTCTCGCGCGCGGTGAGGTTGGGGTAGAGCGGCGCCTCCTCGATGAGGCTGCCGATTGCGTAGAGGTCCTCGCGGCGCCAGGCGTGCCCGGCAAAGAGGATCTCCCCGGCCGTCGGCCGCAGCATCCCGCAGATCATCTTGAGCGTTGTCGACTTGCCGGCGCCGTTGGGGCCGAGCAGCCCGTACACCTCGCCCTCGCGGATATGAAGGCTCACGTCGGCCACGGCGTCCTGCGCCTGGTCGCCGCGGCCGAAGCGCTTGGTGAGCCCGCGCGTCTCGAGCATGTAATCCATGGGCTTATCCTTTCTCTTCCGGGCGCGCGGGCCGAGTCGCCGTGCCCGCGCGCCTTACCTTTCGGGTTCACCATCCATGATGGGGCGCGTTTCTAACGAAGCCGTAACGGCCGTTGGGCTCTTTTGGTGCCAGCCCTTCTCGACCCGTACGCATTTGCTTAAAGCAACAACTTTCCCGATCGATGTAATCACCGAATCAAAACGTGTACACCAGCCACCAAAGATGCCGAAAAATGTCGCTTTTGGAGGCTGATGTACACAAATGCAGAATCCAGCGCAGCCCAGAGGCGCCCTCCACATGTCTGGACTCTCTATGGCTGCGCTGGATAGACATCGCAGGAACGGGTATAGTATCGAAAGTTTTGTCGTTAACCAGCGGGGGAGTCCTGTGGGAATCAAAAAGAAGATCAAAAAGGAGCTTATCGGCACTTCCGATTACCCGTCGAATAAGATCTTCACGATCTCCAATTTCATCACCTTTACGCGCCTGATCCTCACGCTCGTCTTTCTGTACCTGTTTGTGACGGATAACAACCGCATCGTCGCCATCGTGATTTATGCCATCGCCGCCTCCACCGACTGGATGGACGGGCAGATCGCCCGCATGACCAAGACGGTCTCGTGGCTCGGCAAGGTCATGGATCCCATCTGCGACCGCGCGCTGCTGTTTACGGGCGTCTTGGGCCTGGTGGTCCGTGGCGAGCTGCCTATCTGGGTCTGCGTACTCATCATCGGTCGCGACATCTACCTGGGCCTTGGCACGCTCATCGTGCGCCATTACCACCGTCGTCCCATCGATGTCGTGTTTCCCGGAAAGATTGCCACTGCGCTGCTCATGACCGGCTTCTCGCTCATGCTGCTCGGTTTCCCCGTTATTGACGGCCTGCATCTTTTACCTTCAACCCTTAAGGCCTTCCCGGGCCTCAACGGAAGCTCGATGCCCCTCGGCATCTTCTTTGTGTACGGCGGCGTGATCTTCTCCATGCTCACGGCTGTCATCTACTCCATTAAGGGCGGAGCGGCCATTAAACAGGCTCTCGCGCATCCCGAGGACGAGGACATCGACTTTCTGAACCCTGAAATCGAAGACTGATTCGTTGGGGTATGATTACGTACGGTTCATTATTTGCGGCACGTCCGCGATAAGTTAGGGGTTGTCATGGACAACATGGTTAACAATATGCCTCAGAATGATAAGACTGCTGACGCCACCTGCGTATTCCGCGTGCCTTCAAGCGACGTCACCGTTCCCGACCTCATGGCCAACGTGCGCATCACCGCCCCCGTTCTGTCCATCGTCAAGGGTCCGCAGACTGGTGCCGCCTTTGAACTCGAGGACGACGTGACTACCATCGGCCGCGATCCTGCGAACGGCATCTTCCTCAACGACATGACTGTTTCGCGCAGCCACGCGCGCATTATTCGCGAGGGCCTCGGCGCTCACATCGAGGACCTGGGCTCGCTCAATGGCACCTGGGTTGACGGTGCCATCGTCAATGCAGCCCCGCTGCACGACGGTTCTTCCGTCCAGATCGGTACGTTTACGCTCATCTACCACGAGAGCACGCCGGAGCGCATCGAAACCGGTGAGTAGGGCATGGCCGAACGCAACTATCTGAGTATCGGCCAAGTCGTCAACTTACTTCGAGGCGCATACCCCGATCTTTCGAACTCAAAAATTAGATTTCTAGAGGATGAGGGGCTCATTACCCCTCATCGTACGCCTAAGGGATACCGTCAGTACTCCAAGGAGGACGTTGATCGCCTGGAGGTCATTCTGCACTTGCAGAAGACTCGCTACATGCCGCTCAACGTAATTAAGCAGCGCTTGGAAAACGCCACGGACCTGTCAACGCTCGCCTACGAGGTGGGCTTGCTGTCCGATGTTCCACTCAAGACGGAACCCAAGGAGACTAAGCAAAAGCTACATCCCATCGAGACCATTCCCGATATGCTGGGCGTCGAGATTTCGTTTATCCGCTCGCTCGCCGAGAACGACCTCATTCGCATCATCAAGAGTCCGCAGAATCGTGAGCTCGTCGATGGCCGCGATTTTCCGATCATCCGCTACTGCTCCGAGCTGTCGCGCTTCCATATCGAGCCCCGCAACCTGCGTCAGTACGTGTCTTCCGCCAACCGCGAGTCCTCGATGTTTGAGCAGGTGCTCGTGAGCATGCTCGGCATGGACACCTCCGATGACGAGCGCGACGCCAAGCTCGAGCGTGCGTTTAAGAAGCTTCACGACCTGACGGAGGGCGTGCACACCGCGCTGCTCAAGAACCGCGTTTTTGAGTCGCTCAACGCCGTGGTCGAGGACGCCGACATCGATGCACTCGATGAGGAAATCACTCGTTCCGAGTCCACCAAGGCCAAAAACGAAGAGACAGCCGCGCCGGCTTCGCACGAGGATTCTCTCGTAAAGCCGCTCAAGGTCGTCGCCCCTTCGCAATCCGGCACCGTCACCGCGGGCAAGTAACAGCTGCCGCTTATCCGGCAACCCATTGAAAGGTCATGCAATGTACGACTTCGAATCTCAAATCGTCGACATCCCCGACTATCCCGAGACCGGAGTCATCTTTAAAGACATCACGCCGCTCTTCGGCAATCCCGAGGCGCTCAAAGCCATGACCGATGCCCTCGCCGAGCACTTTGCCGGCATGGGAATCACCAAGGTCGTGGGCCCAGAGGCTCGAGGCTTTATGGTTGGCGTACCGGTGGCTGTAGCCCTTGGCGCCGGCTTTGTTCCCGCACGTAAACCGGGTAAGCTGCCGCGCGAGACCGTAAGCCAGAGCTACGAGCTCGAGTACGGAACGGATTCCATTGAGATCCATGCCGACGCTATCAGCTCTAAAGATACCGTGTTGATTCTGGACGACTTGGTCGCGACGGGCGGAACCGTCGAGGCAACAGGTAAACTGGTGCGAGATATGGGCGCAAAGCTTATCGGTTACGGTTGTATCCTTGAGCTTGCGTTTCTCAACCCGCGCGAGAAGCTCACGCCGTCTGATGACGATGTGGAGCTCTTTAGCCTGGTGACGGTGGACTAGCCGTTACCCTTAGTTACTGGAAAGGAAGCTACATGCGCACAGCAAACACGCATAAAAACATGGCACGCTGCGCTGCTACGGCAACCCTCGCTTGTGTTTTGGGCTTGGGCCTCGCGGCTCCTGCCTACGCCGATACCGCATCCGACCTTGCCGCTGCTCGTACGAAGCTCGAGCAGATCGGTACCCAAACCCAGCAGATTTACGATGAGCTCGCCACGCAGACGCAGGCGCTCGATCAGACTGCCGGCGAGATCACGCAAAAGCAGCAGGAGATCGCCGATGGTCAGGCCAAGCTCTCGACCTATGTCGCCGGCGAGTACAAAACCGGCGGTCTGAGCCTGCTTCAGGTTCTGACGGGCGTCGATGACCTGAGCGATATGCTCAACCGTCTGTTCTACTACGGCAAAGTTTCCGATAAGCAGGCTCAGACCATTCAAGAGGTCAAGGAGCTTAAGCAGCAGCTCACCGATAAGCAGGCCGAGCAGGAAAAGAACGTCGCCGCTACGCAGAAAAAGGTCGACGAGCTTAACGCCCAGCAGGCTGAAGCCCAGAACGTCGTAAACTCCCTGGATTCGCAGCTGCAGGCCGAGCTTGCCGCAGAGGCCGAGGCCAACGCCGCGCTGCAGGCCGGCATCAACGCCAGCACCGCCGAGAAGGCCACGGTGAGCAACGAGACTGCCGGTACGACCGAGAACACCAACAACGGTGGCCAGACCAGCAATAACAACAACCAGGGCGGCAACACTCCGGCGCCCACGCCGACACCTGCTCCGACGCCGCAGCCCTCCACGCCTGCTCCGGCTCCGACGCCTTCTGCTCCGAGCCAGTCCATCGATGGCGGTTCTATTGTCTCGCGTGCATACAGCAAGCTTGGTTGCGCCTATTCCTGGGGCGGAATTGGCCCGAACAGTTTCGACTGCTCTGGTTTTGTTAGCTATTGCCTCACTGGTCGCTATTGCCGCCTGGGCACCACGGGCACCTTTATGGGCTGGACGCGTGTGTCCGATCCGCAGCCCGGTGACGTTGTGGTCAACTCGTACCACACCGGCATTTACATCGGTGGTGGTCAGATGATTCATGCTTCCGACTACAACACGGGTGTTATCATCAGCTCCGTTGCCGCCGGCATGAACAATAACTATATCTTCGTGCGTTACTAAGTCATCTTACACAGCGTGTGAATGTGGACCTCGTGGCTTTAAGTCGCGAGGTCCATTCGTTTTTCTCTAATATTGTGCGGCTATCTAGTATTCAAAACTAGATAGCCGCACATTCAGTTTGCAAGATGGCTATAATTGTTGAGGAACAATTAGAAAGGACCCTCTATGAGCTGGGCACTTATCTCCGATTCAAGCTGTAACCTCCGCGATTGGCAACCGACTGCGCCCCATACCACCTTTGCATTTGCGCCCCTCAAAATTCGAGTGGGGGAGCGTGAATTCGTCGATGACCTTTCACTCGATGTTCATGAACTCAACTGCGCTGTTCAGGAGGAGACGAACGCTTCTTCGAGCGCTTGTCCCAGCGTAGGGGAGTGGGCCGAGCTCTTCAAATTGGCAGACAAGACCATCTGCATGCCGATCTCTGAGGGCGTGTCGGGCAGCTACAACGCAGCAGCCACGGCTCGCGATATGGTTCTTGCCGAGGAGCCCGACCGGCAGATTCATCTAGTCAATTCGCGCGCAGCTGGCGGCAAAATGGACCTCATTTTCTTGCTGTTCGACCGCTATCTTGCAAGCAATCCGGATGTCTCATTCGAGGACGCTTGCGCATACTTCGATAGCCTTGAGCAGAACAGCAAAATCCTCTTCAGCTTGTGCAATTACGAAAACCTGGCCAAAGCCGGACGTATCCCTAAGGCAGCCGGCGTCATTGCCAACAAGCTCAATATCCGCATTTTGGGCACGGCGAGCGAGGCCGGTAAAATCGAACTCGTCGGGCACACGCGTGGCGAAAAGAAGATGCTCAACAAGATCATCGACACCATGGAAGCCGAGGGTTTTACGGGCGGCGAGGTCATCATCGATCACGTTGAGAACGAAGCTGGAGCACAGGCGCTTACTGACCGCATAGTCGAGCATTGGCCCGGCTCCAAGACCATCATCATGCCCTGCAACGGCCTGGATTCCTATTACGCCGAGATGCACGGCCTCATCATCGGCTACGGCATGGGCGTAGCTTCGGGCAAATAAAGTCCAACCAAGCAAAAATACGGGCGGGACAAAGCGACAGATGGCTCTTTGTCCCGCCCGTATTATACGCCGGCTAGCTATTAAACCCGTTGAACTTGAGATAGCTCATCAAGTAAGCCTTCGAAACAAAGGATGAAACCGCGCTGCGCACAAGCAGCGACTCACGCGTTACCTGATGCGCCGTATCGGGAACCGGCGTCTGCTCGACGGAAAACGCCGAACGAATCGATGCCTCAAGCTGATCGACCACATAATCAAAGGCCGTCGGGGCATCGTAGCTCAAACGCTGAATGTTAAAGAGTGCCTGCACCGCAGCAATAGGTAGCACCTGTTTAAAGATGCAGATAGCGATCAGGCGGGCAATCTGCTCGCGGCCATATTGCTTTTTGACCGGAGCAGGCACCAGGCCGACCTTCACGTAGTTATTAATCATCGATGGCGTAATGACAGGCTGCTCAACGCAAATGGACAGCGGCTCCATCCACAGCGCAACATACTCAATAACCTGGTCGCGGTAGAGCGTCACATTGGGCAGCTGGTTATAGCGCGGCAGACTCAACGTATTGAGTTTGCGCACGATATCGGACTGAATAAATGCATCGGGCAACACAGTAGGCTGAATATCCTCAGGCTTAATGCTGACCGACGAATCAGACATCGGAATAACGTGTTTAACGTGGTTCATAAAGGTCCTCCGTTCATTTTCTACATTGTATTCTACGTTATCTAGTTTTGCATACCACATAGCAGGCAAGAAAATTGGTGGGACAACGCACTGATGCATCATCCCACCATTTAGTTAATTGATAACAACCTTACATAAGATATATTATCATACTTATCCGCGGAGAAACGCGTATGCGCTAGTTGCTGCTATGGCTCCGTCAGAAATCGCGGTCACGACCTGGCGTAAACGCTTGGAACGGATGTCGCCAGCGGCAAATAGACCTAGCGTGCGGGTCGCCATGGATTCATCAGTCAGAATGCCGCCATCAGGCGCCAAATCAACTAGATGCTCAACAAGCTCGGTATGGGGTTGCGTTCCGGTAAAGACAAAGATGCCAAACGAGCCGGGCTCAAATGACTCGGTATGAGTCTCGCCGGATGCATTGTCCTTAAAGGTAATCGTCGTTGGCATGACTTCGCCCGATAGCTCCACAATACTAGTTTGGTACCTAACTGTAATATTGTCCTTTTCAAGCACCTTCTGAACAACACCATCAGGCGCACGGAACTGGTCGCGGCGCAGCACGATGGTCACACTGCTGGCAATGTCTGACAGGAACAGCGCCTCTTCGCATGCCGAATTGCCACCACCGATTACAAAGACCTGTTTGCCGCGGAAGAACATGCCGTCACATGTTGCGCAATATGAAACGCCACGACCGCGATAGGTATCCTCGCCAGCGAAACCTGCCGGACGCGGCGTGGCACCCATGCAAGCGATAACACTCCTAGCCGTCGTATCACCAACATCGTGATGAACGGTAAACAATTTGGAGCCGGCATCGTAATCGACACCCGTCACCATGCTCCATGCAACCTGAGCCCCTAGGCCTTCTGCATGTTGTTGGAATCGCTCACCGAGTTCAGCGCCGCTCAGTAGCGGAATGCCCGGATAGGTCTCGACCTCATTGGTTGTGGCGATCTGTCCTCCCGACATGCCCTGTTCAATCACGGTCGTCGTTAGGTTGGCGCGCGCCGCGTAAATGGCTGCAGCATAGCCCGCAGGGCCGCCGCCGATAATAGCAACATCGATCGGCTGATGGGTAGTCATGAAGAGACCTCCTGTCGAAAGATTGGCGTTCTTTGCGCTCATACCCAAATTTAGACGAACGTGACACTCATGCACTACAATGATTCCTTGCGAAACTAAGATGAAGGGGAGTTATCGATGGATCAAACGCAGACGAGCAATAGCGCTCCCCTGCCCATGCAAGCCACTCCCCAACCGGAGCAAATGACCGTTTCACCTGCACAAAAACCACTGGTAACCATTGTGCACGCATCGGTTGGATCGGGCCACAAAGCCGCCGCCAACGCGATTGCACAAGCATTTGAGCTTATCCGCGGCACCAAGGGAATCCCCGAGGATGTTGAAATTGAAGTGCTCGATATCCTTGATTTTGGACGTATTAAATTCGACGGCAATAAGACCGCGGCTTCTTTTACGGGAGCCACGCGCCCCATTTACGACCTGACCTGGCGATATACGCTTACGGGACATCTTCTCTGGGGTGGCGGCACAGCATGGTCACGAATTATGTTCCCCGCCTTCAACGAATATGTCCGCACCCGCAGGCCCATGGCCGTGGTTGCAACACACATTACGGCAGCCAATGTTGCTGTGGGCGCCCGCGTCATCACGGGCATCGACTATCCCGTCATCTGCGTACCAACAGACTATGAAGTCGAAGGCTTTTGGCCCCACAAGGACACCGACCTGTTCTGCGTAGCCAACGAATTTATGGCCGAGACACTTCGCCCCCGTAAGGTTCCCGAGACCAAAATCCGCATTACAGGCATCCCCATTCGCGCCGGGTTTGATACGGACTACGATCGCGAGGAAGAACTCGAAAAGTTCAATCTCCCCGCTGACAAGACCGTTGTGTTGGTGATGGCCGGTGCCAGTTTGCCTCAACCGTACGTTCGCTTTCGCGCGGAGATGGACCGCACACTCCCCTTCCTGCGCAGCTTCGAGGACATGCACTTTGTCTTTTTGCCGGGCAAGGATGAGGAATACGCCACCCGCCTCAAGACGCTCTTCGACGCCATGAAGCTCGAAAACGTCACGGTTCTGGACTACGTGGACGACATGGCGGCCCTCATGCACGGCTGCGACCTGGCAATCCTCAAATCGGGCGGACTCACCGTCACCGAGTGCCTGTGCGCGCATCTGCCGATGATCCTGCTGGGCAAATCATACGGCCAGGAAAAGGCCAACACCACGATGCTCACCGGCATGGGCGCCAGCATGCACGTCACCACAGCACGAGAGCTCATCGTGACGCTCCGTCACCTGCACGACCACCCCGAGTCACTCAAAGCCCTGCTCATCAACGGCGATGTCCTACGCCGTCCACGCGCAGCGGAGGACATCGCCATCGCAACCATGGAGCTCGTAGGCAAACCCCAAAAGCGCAAACGAGCCTTCTGCCGCTTCTACTGGGGCGATAAACCCGCGCATATTCGCTAGGGTCTTAATGTCCGCTAGCCTGCGGGAGGCCCTATATATCATCCCGTGCTCAAACATTCTCGCTTCGCTGCGAAACTGCGCGCGGGACGATATATAGGGCCTCCCGCAGGCTAGCTGCGTTAACGTACTAGCAGCTATACCAGATTCCCCACCAGTAAAATCTGCAAAGGGGAACCAGAAAATATAAATACAGTAAGCCGACGCTACAAAGGGACGGTCCCTTTGTAGCGTCGGCTTACTAGAAAAGTAAATATTGTTTCAAGCGAGTAGCCTCCCGCCCGCCTCTCACACATATCGTTCCACGCGCAGTTTCGCAGCGAGCGAAGCGAAGCGAGAATGTTTGAGCATGGAATGATATGTGTGAGAGGCGGGCGGGAGGGATACGAGCGCCCCTAGGCGACGCCGCTGGAGCCAAAGCCTCCGTTGCCTCGGTCGGTTTTGTCTAGTTCTTCTACTTCTACGAGGTTGACGGTGGGTACTTCTTGGATGACCAATTGGGCAATTCGGTCGCCCTTGTTGATTTGAATGTCGTTGGTGGGATCTAGGTTGATGAGGATAACCTTGAGTTCTCCTCGGTAGTGGGCGTCGATGAGGCCCGGCGTGTTGACTATAGACAGGCCCTGCTTGATGGCCAAGCCGCTGCGGGGCGGGACGAAGCCGGCGTAGCCGTCGGGCAGGGCGATGGCCAACCCAGTAGAGACCAGACGGCGTTCGATGGGCTTCAGGTCGCAGGCCTCGTTGGAGCGCAGATCCAGGCCGGCATCAGTGGGAAGGGCGTATTTGGGAAGCTCGACGGTGGGGTCGAGACGCTTTATGTTGACGGTAATGTTGGACATGGAATCACCTTAACTTGTCGAGCTCTTGCAGAAACTCATCAACGTCTTTGAAATCGCGGTAGACCGAGGCAAAGCGGATGTACGCCACCT
Organism: uncultured bacterium; assembly: GCA_905216175.1. Taxonomy (GTDB): domain Bacteria; phylum Actinomycetota; class Coriobacteriia; order Coriobacteriales; family Coriobacteriaceae; genus Collinsella. Next base: position 11,077 of record CAJMSV010000012.1, read on the forward strand.
TGTCGATCTTGGCCAAGCGCTTGAGCACCATGTCGCCCACCTCAAGGGACGTGACGGCCGTCAGCGTGCGAGAGCGCAGCTCGACCTCGATGTCGTCGATAATCTCATTGAGCTTCTTAGTGTCGATATCGCGCTTGATGGTGGCGCGCATCAAGCCGACGAGCAGCTTATTGCGATCGAACCGCTGCTTAGTTCCGTCCGACTTAATGACCTCGATTGGGTCTTCACATCGCTCGAACGTTGTAAAGCGGTAGTTACACGAGCAACATTCACGACGGCGCTTAATGGTGTTATTTGACTCCTGCATACGGGAATCAACGACGCGGGTATGTGCCTTGCCGCATTTGGGACAGCGCATGGTACCTCCTCTTAAACGATAACAAGGGTACCATGCGCAGCGCGATAATGATTACGAACGAGCAGGAACCTTAAGATGCGCACCGGCGTCGAGCGAACCATGCTCCAAATGATTGACGTTACGGATCATGTCGGAAGTCTCTTGCGTGGAAAGGCCTTCGATTGGATATTCCTCGGCAAGAGACCAAAGAGAATCGCCAGGCTGAACGCGAATGGTCTCGTAGGTAACGTTGGAAACGGACTCGGCATACGCGGCGTGACGAACGCTAAAGACCGACATAGAGAGGACAACGAAGAGCGTAAGCGCAACGGCAACGGCGACAATCGTCGAAACCTTCAGGGCAACGCGAGCCGGCGCGACTACAGCCTGCTGATTGCGAGCAGGCTTTACGGTCAAAGGCTGAAAGCCGGAGCGGCCACCCCGAACAACCGTAAAAGTGGGTTCTGCAGGCGTCTCGAGCTTAAGGGCAAGGTTTCCCTGGACCATATTCGTTGCGTTCATCATGTTCTCCTCTCGCGTGTTTTGCTGAGAACAGTTTTATCAAGCCTCGCGGACAAAAATGTCTAGCGCGAGAACGAATGTTCGGTTATTATTATCTTCGAACAGTTGTTCCTGTCAAGCAAAATTCGAACATTTGTTTGACATGGGTAGAGAGGATGCCCTGATGGCTCGCAAAATTACCAAGCGTCAGCAGCAAATTTACGACTTCATCAAGGAATATCAGCAAGAGAAGGGTTATCCGCCCAGCGTGCGCGAGATGGCTTCTGCCGTGGGCCTTTCCTCCCCCAGCACCGTGCACGCCCACTTATCTGCCTTGGAGGCGCGCGGGCTGCTCAAGCGCGATGCCACCAAACCGCGCGCCCTGGAACTCTTTAACGAGGACGGCTCCTCTGTCTCAATTTCTAAATCTGACGAGCCCACCGCACCTCGCGGAACGGTCTCGCTTCCGCTCGTTGGTCGCGTCGCGGCTGGGATTCCCATTCTGGCCGAGCAGAATATCGAAGACACTTTTACTATCCCGACCGAAATCGCCACCGATCAAGGTTCCTTTATCCTTGAGGTGCATGGGAGCTCAATGATCAATGTCGGCATCTTCAATGGCGATTACATCATCGTCCGTGAACAAAAGAGTGCCATGAACGGCGAAATTGTCGTGGCCATGATTGATGGTTCAGCGACCGTCAAGACGTTCTACAAGGAGCAGGGACGCGTACGCCTGCAGCCTGAGAATGACACCATGGAGCCTATCTATGCAACGAATCCCGTTATCTTGGGCAAAGTCGTCGGCTTGATGCGCCGGTTCTCGTAATGCAAAAACGCATCACAATCTTTGATACCGTCCGCGGGTTTACGATGATTTCAATGGCAGGTTTTCACGCTTGCTACGATCTCGCCTACCTGTACGGTTGGGATATGCCCTGGTTTACCCAGACTGTCTTTCAAGACATCTAGCGCGCCAGCATTAGCTGGGTATTCTTGTTTATCGCGGGTTGGATGTGCACTCTTTCGCACAACAATATCAAACGTGCCGCCAAATACGCCTTAGCAGCACTCGTCGTCTGGTTGGCAACAACACTTGTCTCAGTCGACGATTCGGTTAATTTTGGCATCATCTACTGCATGGCCGCATGCACCGGCAGCGTGGCGTTGACCGATCCCGTCCTTAAGAAGATATCGGCGAGAGGGGGCATGTCCCTATGCCTGGTGTTGTTCGCCCTCACCTGGAGCATCCCCAAAACGATCTACCCTGTCCCCTACCTAGCGTGGCTGGGATTTCCGAGCCCTGGGTTTGTTTCAGGTGATTACTACCCCATCATCCCATTTATCTTTATGTATCTTACAGGATACTTCGCCGCACATATAGCGCAGGGAATCGAAAAGACCGTCCCTAGCTGGGCCTACGCCAACCCCCTGCCGGCGCTCGCCAGCCTTGGACGTCATGCACTCCCCTTTTATCTGCTGCATCAGCCCATCATACTGGGCATTTTGGAGCTCGCCTACTCGGTGCGATAACGCTCGAGCCGCGGTGCAATACGAGCCGGCAGTTTCGCCACAATACGAACGCCATCCTCAAGATATTCCTCGTGCAAAAGGGTTCCCTGTTCATGCACGAGTGTGATGAGTGCACCTTCACGATACGGGATATCAGCAGAGAGCAACACATCGGTAGCAGCCGCCTCACGAGCAATACGGTCGACGAGATCATCGAGTCCCTCGCCCGTCTGGGCCGAGAACAGCACGGCCTCGGGATAGCGACGACGGAAACTTAATCGATCAACGCTATCGAGAAGATCGATTTTATTGAATACGGTCAGCGTTAGGCGCTCTCCGGCGCCGATCTCATCAAGCACGCGGTCGACAGCCTCCAGCTGCCGTTCATAGTCCTCGTCAGACGCATCTACGACTTTGAGAATTAGGTCGGCACCCAACACCTCGGACAGCGTCGATTTAAAGGCGTCGACAAGACCATGCGGCAGTTTTTGAATAAAGCCGACGGTATCGGTAATCGTCATGCCGCGACCGCCGGGCAGGTGATACGAACGCGTCGTCGGGTCGAGCGTAGCAAACAGCTTGTCCTGCGAAAGTACCGTAGAGCCGGTCAGGCGATTGAGTAACGTCGATTTACCGGCATTGGTATAACCGGCTAACGCGACGCGAAATGCCGGTGACTCAATGCGGCTCTTGGATTGAACATCGCGACGCTGTTCAACCTGCTTGAGCTCACGACGAAGCGCAGCGATCTTATTACGAATGAGGCGACGGTCGACCTCGAGCTGACTTTCACCCTGACCAAAGCGTGAGCCGATGCCGCCGCGCGTCTGCTCCTTGGCGAGATGGCTCCACATGCCACGCAGACGAGGCAGCAGATACTGTAACTGTGCCAACTGCACTTGCAGACGTCCCTCACGCGTCTGAGCATGAAGGCCAAAGATATCCAAGATCAGTGCCGTACGATCGATAATCTTTACCGGCTCGCCCACGGCTTTCTCCAAATAGGATTGCTGCGAGGGCGATAAATCGTCGTCGAAGATAACAACATCGACATCCATACGATGCACGAGCCCGCAAAGCTCTTCAACCTTACCGGAACCGATAAACGATTTAGGATACGGCTTTACCAAACGCTGCGACAAGCGCGCCACGCACCGGGCACCAGCCGTATGGGCAAGACGCTCCAGCTCATCGAGCGATCGATCGAGTGGCCATGCATTGTCGCGCCACTCAACACCAACCAAAATGGCACGCTCGGGCTCGGGCGACGTGGGAACAAGGGGAAAACGGGCCATTAGGCAGCCTCAATACGATGCAGGATATCCTCAACGACCTCATCGATCGTACATTCATCCATATCAAACCACACGATACGGTCATCGCGCTTAAACCACGAAAGCTGACGCTTGGCATAACGACGCGAACGCATCTTGATGAGTTCGCGAGCCTCATCCATGCTCATCACACCATTGAAAGCATCGATGATCTCTTTATAGCCAATTGCCTGCATCGACGTCAGGGCATCTCCCAGTCCCTGGGCCATAAGACCGCGGACCTCATCAACGAGTCCTTGCTCAAACATCAGATCGACGCGCAGGTTAATGCGCTCGTAGAGCACCTCGCGATTACGCGTCAGACCAAACCACAGAGCGTGATAATGCTCGCGCGGAACGCTAAACTGACTTTTTTGCTGTGCATAGGAGATACCATCATCATGCATCTCGAGCGCACGAATCACACGGCGCACGTTATGGGGATGAATAACAGCAGCCGATTCTGGATCGCGCTCGGCAAGCAGGGCATGCAGTCCCTCCTCGCCAATACGCTCGGCAAGCTCCTGATAGCCCGCACGACGATCGTCCTCAAGTTCACCCGAGGGAAAAACCATCTCATCGAGGGCGGCCTTAAGATACAGCCCCGTACCTCCGCAAAAAACCGGCAGGCAACCCGAATCAAGGAGACGTTCAACATGTGCACGAGCGTCAGCCTGATAAAGCGCAGCAGAATATGCCACACCTGGCTCTACAATGTCGACGAGACGCAGCGGCGCCGTACACTCATCGGGCGCCATCTTTGCGGTACCGATATCCATGCCGCGATAGATTTGCATCGCATCGCACGACAGCACTTCGGACGAAAGACGAGCTGCCAAACGATCGGCAACATCACTCTTACCAACCGCCGTCGGACCGACGATCGCAACGGCGGAAAGACCTGCCCAGGGAGAAACCATTAGCGCGGCTCGCCCACAACGGAGCCGGACAAATACCAGGTCTTGGCAACGTCAACGTCAACGTCAACGATCTTGCCAACAAGCTGATCAATACTGTAGCCCTCGGGGATAGGCGCATGCACGGTCTGATTCTTGGGACTCTTGCCCAGCAAGACCGCGTCGTTCTTTTTACTCGTTCCCTCAATGAGCGCCGGCACCACAGCATGAAGCTCACCCTGGTTATACTCATGTGCCGTGGTCTCGATAACCTTAACCAGGCGGTTGAAACGCTCGAGAATAACCTCATGCGGCGTAGGATCTTCAATCTCTGCGGCCGGGGTACCGGCGCGCTTGGAATAGATGAAGGTATAGGCCTGGGCATAGCGGACCGTCTCGGCAAGTGAAAGCGTCTGCTCAAAGTCTTCTTCAGTCTCGCCCGGGAAGCCAACGATAATGTCGGTCGAGAGCGCGATATCGGGCATACGGTTGCGAATGCGATCGACCAGGCCCAGATAGTCCTCGCGTGTATAACGGCGATTCATCTCTTTGAGGATCCGCGTCGAACCTGACTGGACGGCCAGGTGCAGCTGCGGCATAACGGCAGGCGTCTCGGCCATAGCGTCGATGGTCTCGGGCAGCAGATCCTTAGGATGAGAAGAGGTAAAGAAGATGCGCTCGACGCCCGTATCGCCCACCGCGCGCAGCAAATCGGCAAAACGTGGCTTGCCAAACAGATCGCGACCATATGAGTTAACGTTTTGGCCCAGCAGCGTAATCTCACGCACGCCCTGGCGCACCAAACCGGTCGCCTCGTCGACAATCTCCTCGAAGGGGCGGCTCTTTTCGCGACCGCGCACGTACGGCACGATGCAATAGGTACAGAAATTATTGCAGCCCGTCATGATGGGCACCCAGGCGTGATACTGGGTCTCGCGATGCCACGGCATGCTCATGGCATCCGTATCCTCATGCTCATTGGTGCGGATATGACGCTTGCCATCAAGGAACGCCTCGGCAATGAGCTCGGCCACATGTGCGATGGAATGCGTACCAAAGATGACATTAACGTTATCGACGTTGGTGAGCAGACCCTCGCCATCACGCTGCGCGATGCAGCCGCCCACGGCAACCACACGCTTGCCCGAAGGCGAAGGTGGCAGGCTTTTGCAGGAATTACACTGACCGTATAGGCGCGTATCGGCGGCCTCGCGCACACAGCACGTCATGAAGACAACGATATCGGCATGCTCGGGATCGAGCGCCATGAGGCAGCCATAAGAATCAAGCAGGCCACTCACACGCTCGGAATCATGCTGATTCATCTGGCAGCCAAAGGTGCGGATAAAGTAGGTTTTACCGGCAAGAATATCGCGTACAGAACGCTGGTCCATGTGTATAAGTCCTAACGATGGGGAACGAAACGAGGCAAGCAAAAGCTATGCCACAGGCTTAACGTCATCCATGACGACGTTATCCATAGCGGCTCGATTGATCTGGTGAACGTAGATAGAAAGGCGGATGGCCGTGCGCGACTCCCCGTTAATGAGGATGTCGGAGAACACGGGCGCGCAGGAAATATCAAAACCGGTTGGAATCAAAAAACCGCGCGCGATAGCCACGGCCTTAATGGCCTGGTTGACAGCACCGGCGCCGACACACTGGATGTTGACGGGTACACCATCCTTGACCATGCCGGCGATGGCGCCGGCAACGGACGCGGGCGATGATTTGCTTGATACCTTCAGGCAACCCATGAAGAAACTCCTGCGTTTAAAAGTACGTTTTAACTGCAATAACTGTATCGTACCGAGTGAACTCGGTAAAGGCACTATTCCTCTTTGGCAAGATCGAATGTCACGGTGATTCGATCACGCGAAACGCGAATCTTTGGGTCGCCGCAAAGGTTGAGATAGTACCGGGCGGCAAGGTCATTAAAGTCGCGCTCCACAGCACGCGAAAACTGTGCCATGTCATCCTTGGCAATACGTAGCCCGCGACGATCCTTCGCGAGATCGACAGGAGCCGGCGCATGCGTGGACGTATCACGCTCGCGCAGCAGACGTGCGGTCACACCGCGAACGGGCTTAATCTGCCCTGCCAAAATGCGATGTGCCGTGCGCTCGGACATCTCAAGACCCAAACCCGAACAGATGCGGATAAAGTCCTCGGCATCAGAGGCAAGGCCCAAACGGTCGACAACCGGAAGCTCGCTCTCGTCATCGATGAACAGGAGACGCGACGTATCGAGCCGACTTGACGCCTGAGCATAAAGTGTCGCGGCAATCTCAGACGGAGAACCAAGATAGACATCGCAACCACGCAACTCCTCGAGCGCAAACTCACAGGCAGCGCGAATAATATTATGCGGACCGCGAGCACAGACATAACGTCCGTCCTCATCCTTGACGGCCTGGGGCCAGCTGGACTGATCAGCACGCTCACTGAGGCGGTCGGCCGCAACGCTCACCTTAAAGGCTGAACCAAGATCGACACCGGACGTGACTACACGGGCCTCGTCGGTATTCTGCTTGATCGAAAACAATGCCATGCCACGACCGTGAACGCCCCAACGGTCCATCTTCATGCTCTCGAGCTTTGAGGTAACGCGAGCATCGAAGATTCGCTCTTGCATATCCTGCGGAACGCCCGAACCGTTATCCAGAAAGACAAGCGTGCGGACGCCATCTTCCTTGGTCGTGGCGAGATAGACCTTGTCGGCGCCGGCATCGCGAGCATTACGGAGCATTTCGATGACGATATCCTCGACATGCTGAATGTCGTGTTTTGCCTGGCGCCGCTCGGCCTCCGAAACGCGGAGGCGGACATACCCCTCGCCAAGGTTCTCCTCGACGCGAAGGTTGCCCTCCCCCGACATCGACGCGATAAATGAGATGAGCTCGTTCGCGTCGCTCATGTTATTTAGCGATATCGACAGCGCGGCTCTCGCGAATCACGACGACGCGCACCTGACCGGGATACTCCATCTCTTCCTCGATCTGATGGGCGATATCGTGAGCCAGGACCGGGGTCTGGGCAGCGGTGATCTTGTCCGGCTGAACCATGACGTGGACCTCGCGACCAGCCTGCATGGCATAGGTACGCTCGACGCCGTCATGGGAGTTGGCGATCTCCTCGAGCTTCTCGAGACGCTTGATGTAGTTCTCGGCAGACTCGCGACGGGCACCGGGGCGAGAAGCAGAGACGGCATCAGCGGCCTGTACCAGGACATCGAGCACCGTGTTGGGATCGACATCGGCATGGTGAGCCTCGATAGCGTGGACGATAACGGGCTTCTCGCCATAACGACGGGCAAGCTCGGCGCCGATGACGGCATGCGGGCCCTCGACGTCGTGGTCAATTGCCTTGCCCAGGTCGTGAAGCAGGCCGGCGCGCTTGGCAGTCACAACGTCCAGGCCAAGCTCGGAAGCCATCACTCCGCACAGATCAGAGACCTCGAGGGAGTGCTGAAGCACGTTCTGACCAAACGAGGTACGGTAGCGCAAGGCACCAAGGGTCTTGACGATCTCGGGGTGCAGGTCGTGGATGCCGGTATCGAAGGCAGCCTGCTCGCCAGCCTCGCGCACGCGCTGCTGAACCAGGTCGGCAGCCTTGTGATACATCTCCTCGCTGCGGGCAGGGTGAATGCGGCCGTCGGCGATGAGGTTCTCGAGGGCGACACGGGCGGTCTCACGACGGACCGGGTCGAAGCTCGAAAGAACGACGGTCTCGGGCGTGTCGTCAATCACGAGGTTGACGCCGGAAACCTGCTCGAAGGTGCGGATGTTGCGACCCTCGCGACCGATGATACGGCCCTTGAGGTCATCAGAGGGAATGTGCACGGAGGTAACGGTGACCTCGGCAGTGTGGTCGGCAGCGCAGCGCTGAATCGCCAGGGACAGAATCTCCTGGGCGGTCTTGTGGCACTCGGCGCGAACCTGCTGCTCGGACTCGCGAATGATCGTGGCGGCCTCGTGGGTGACCTCGCCGCGAACCTTATCGAGGAGCTCCTTGTGGGCGTCCTCGCGGGTAAGGTCGGCGATACGCTCGAGCTCAGAGGTCTGCTTTGCGCAGAGCTCCTCGAGTTCACGGGAGCGCTTCTCGACCTGACCGGCCTGGCTGGACAGCTGATGCTCGCGCTTGTCGAGAGCGTCGTTGCGGCGATCAAGGGATTCCTCGCGCTGCATCACGCGGTTCTCGAGCGTACGAATCTCGTTCTTACGCTGCTTGTCCTCGGCCTCGGCGGCCTGCTTATTCTTGATGATCTCCTCTTTAGCCTCGAGCAGAGCCTCTTTTTTGAGGGTCTCGGCCTGACGCTTAGCATCACCGATCAGGGACTCAGCCTGTGCGTGTGCCGACTGAATCTTTTCGTCGGCCTCGTGAAGACTACCCTGCTTGGCGGTGCGCATGTAGGCAATGGCGGCGATAGCACCCAAAACGATGCCAACGAGCGCTGCGATGATAGGCATGCTCACTCCTTTTTATGGATTCGTTACACAACAAAGCGAACCGTCCTTACGAACGGCTCGCGACATTTGAGTAATATGGGCGCAGCTTATGCGGGTCGGATACAGATAAACATATAAACAAACTCATCACAGACGAGCACATATCACAAAGCAAATGACAGTGTTTATCGTACGTTGAACCACAACAACTGTCAAATAAATGGCCCCAGCACGGCGGCTAAAACGCGGTGAACGGCAGGGCCACAAAACGCATACGCCTAAACCGCACATTCCTCGCATTCAGCATCGAGGCGTGCCTTAACGGCATCGGCGGCGATGTGATACGAGAAGCCCTTGCCCATCAAAAACCGAACCAGTTTTTCGAATCCGCGCGTCTCTGGAACACGCCGCTTGGCGAGCAGGGCTGACGCACGCGCCAAATCGTCTTCGACGGCAAAAAAATCCTCGGGATAACCGGGAATGTCATCGAGCACGACATGACGGCGCTTGAGCTCGGTCTCGATTTTACGCCGTCCCCAACCGCGCCGCTTGCGTTCCTCGATAAAGTACGAGCAAAAGCGGTTCTCGTCTAAAAAGCGATACTCGGTGGCGCGCTCGACGGCGAAATCGATCGCGGGCTGGTGAAAGCCGTAGCGAGCCAGCTTGTCACGGACCTCACCCGTCGCATGGTCGCGGCGCGATAACATCTCGGTCACCATGGTAAGTGCACATTTACGCTCGATGAGCTGCACCGCCTCACGAAAGTTATCCCAATCGCAGGGCAGATCGGGGCGATTTTTGACATACAGGCGCGCGACCCGCACGGGAATCCAAATGGACCGCTCAAAACCGCCCTCAAGCTCACAATCGATATGTGCGCAAGGCTTTTTGGACGCATACCCGCTCGAGAACGAGGAGGCCGCCTTCTTATCGGGAAAGACGACCGTGGCCTCGGTCACCGTATACGACATGAGCGTAACCGCTACTCGTCGTCATCATCGAGCATGGCGGAACCATCGATGGCGTAAAGCTCGTCAAACTCCTCAGGCGCAGGCTGATCGGTCAGCTCGACCTCGGAAGGAGCATCGTCATCAAACTCAAGTCCGCAGGCAAGGCGGACCTTATGCTCAATCTCGTCGGCGCAATCGGGGTGTTCGCGCAGGAACGCCGTGGCGGCCTCGCGGCCGTTGCCGAGCTTGTCCTCGCCATAGGCAAACCAGGAGCCCATCTTCTTGCAGATGCCGCACTCGACAGCCATGTCCAGAATTGAGCCCTCCTTAGAGATGCCCGTACCGTACATGATGTCGAACTCAGCAGAACGGAACGGGGCCGCCACCTTGTTCTTAACGACCTTGGCGCGCACGCGGTTACCGATAACCTCATCCTTAAGCTTAATGCTGTCGATACGGCGAATGTCGATACGCACCGAAGAGAAGAACTTAAGGGCGCGGCCGCCCGTCGTAGTCTCGGGGTTGCCGAACATGACGCCGATCTTCTCACGCAACTGGTTAATGAAGATGCACGTCGTGTTGGGCTTGGACAGCGAGCCGGCGAGCTTGCGAAGCGCTTGGCTCATCAGGCGAGCCTGAAGACCGACCGTAGTATCGCCGATTTCTCCCTCGATCTCGGCACGCGGGGTCAGCGCGGCGACGGAATCGACGACGATGGCATCGATGGCGCCGGAACGCACGAGCATGTCAACAATCTCGAGCGCCTGCTCGCCCGTATCGGGCTGAGAAATGAGCACCTCGTCGATATCCACGCCAATGCGCGCGGCATAGGTGGGATCGAGCGCGTGCTCGGCATCGATAAACGCCACGACGCCACCCATTGCCTGGGCCTCGGCCAGGATCTCGAGCGAAAGCGTCGTCTTACCGGAGGACTCAGGACCGTAAATCTCGACGATACGGCCGCGCGGCACTCCGCCGATACCCAGCGCGGCATCGAGGGCCAGGGCGCCCGTGGGAATGGCCTCGACCTCGAGCTCGGGACCACCGTCGCCGTACCTCATGATGGAACCCTGGCCGAATTTCTTCTCGATCTCGGCCTTGGTGGTGGCGATCATCTCATCGCGCTCTTTACCCGTCGTGCGAGCATGAACGGTACGTACGGGACCTGAATTCTTGGCCATGAATAGCCCTCCTCTTAACAACCTGCATCGATAATAAACGATCGTCTGTTCGTGGTCAACCGTTCAGGCCAATCATATGCAGGCAGTCTTTCCAAAACCCAACCAAACGCCGACCAAACACTGACCAAATGCTTGACCACAAAGGGCCAAATAAGAACAAAGAAGGCAAGAATACATCTATAAACAGCACAAACGCTAAATTTGTCAGAGGTCCCTATCTCCACAATTAAGGGGCCCGGAGGCCCCTTAAAAGACGTCTATTCCATAGAATCGAGCACGCAGACAATGCGACCCAGTGCCTCCGCGACCGCATGGGCACGAACACACGAACGGTCGCCCTCATAGAGGCAGCGCACAGAGTCCACGACCGGCACTCCCCCATCGGCGGAACGATGCGCCCAGCCAATATAGAAAGTGCCTGCAGGATCGTCCTCAGTACCACCGCCGGGGCCGGCATAACCCGTTGCGCTCACTGCAATATCGCTCTGGTAAAGCTCCAGTGAACCCACCGACATCTCGCGCGCGGTCTGATGCGACACCGCGGTATAGCGGTCGAGCGTCTCCTGCTCACCACCCAGCACGCGATGCTTAATCTCGTCGCAGTACGTCACCGCACCACCGCGCAGCACCGCCGAGGCGCCCGGGATATCGGCAATCGTCGAGGCGATCATACCCGCCGTCAGCGACTCAGCCGTCGAAACCGTCATGCCCCGAGCGCTCGCGCGCTCGACGATATCGCGCGCCAGCTCCTCGTTATGTGCGGAAATCTGCTCAAAAGAGTCCGTCATACTCACCAGGACCTAGACCGAAAAGACGATCTTGCGGCAGTTCCAGAAGTACTGGGCGCCCGAGATAACGGTCAAGACAACGGCAACGGCGTACAGGAAGCGCGACACCGAGTAGATGCCGAGCGTCAGCGCCACCGGGCCAAGGTGCAAGCCGGCCATCGCAAAAACGCACAGGTAACCGCAGATGGAGACCATCGTGGTTGCCGTCTTGTACTTGCCGAGCTTATCGGCCGCAACGACCACACCGGCGGCACTCGCAACCATGCGAAGGGCGCTCACCAGAAGCTCACGGAACAGGATGATGAACACCGACCACACGGTTACGGCGCCAAAGTCCAAGAACAGCAGCAGGGCCGAGAACACGAGCAGCTTGTCGGCGATGGGGTCCAAGAATTTACCGAAGTCGGTGATCTCGTTGCGTGAACGAGCCAGACAACCGTCGACCTTATCGGTGCACGACAGGATCACATACAGAATGAAGGCAGCGGCGGCGAGCGGACCGTCGAAGGTGCTCCAATCCGTACCGGCAACGCTCGTATGAGACAGCGCCGACACGATCATGAACACCGGGATAACGACGATGCGAACGCACGTCACGATGTTGGCGGGCGTCCAAACACTCGTCAGTTCCTTATTGCTCTCGTTTGCCACGACGCTCTCCTACTCCACAACATGACCGATAAGCTCATAGCAGAAGCTATCGGTAAACTCGACGGTCAGAATATCGCCCACGGACGCCTCGCTGGCGTCCAAGTGCACCGCGCCATCGGAATCGGGCGCCTGGAACCAGGCATGGCCGATCAGCTCGGCGCCGTCCTCGGTTTCTTCGATACCATCAACGATCACCTGGGCGCGCTCGCCCACATGTGCGGCGGTGGCGGCAAAACCGAGCGACTCGGCCAGGTCCATGGCCTCCTGGGCGCGCTCGAGCTTGACCTCTTCGTCGACCTGACCCTCCATCTTAGCGGCCAGGCTGCCCTCCTCCTGCGAGTAGGCAAAGACGCTCGTGTAGTCAAAGCCGACGGTGTCCATAAAGTCGATAAGGTCGCGGAACTCGTCGTCGGTCTCGGTCGGGAAGCCGACCATGGCCGTGGAACGGATCACGATGCCGGGGATACGCTCACGCAGCTCGCGGAACAGGTCCTCGAGCTCCTGGCGCGAACCAGAACGGCGCATAGCCTTGAGGATGCGCGCGTCGCAGTGCTGAACGGGGATATCGATATAGGGCAGCACCTCGGGCGTATCGCGAATCGTATCGATAAGCTCATCGGTCATGCCCTCGGGCTGCAGATAAAGCACGCGGACCCAGACGTTGTGCGGGCGCACGGCCTCGGCGACGGCACGCAGCAGCTGCGCCAGATTGCGCGGCAAGCCCTCGGCGACATCCTCGTCAGCAAAGTCGGTGCCCCAAATACCCGTGTCCTGGCCGATCAGCACGATCTCGCGCCCACCGCCGGCAACCAGGTCGCGCACCTCGGAGATAATGCTCTCGGCATTGCGCGAATGATAGCGACCGCGAATATAGGGGATCATGCAGAAGCTGCAGAAGCGGTTGCAGCCATCGGAAATCTTGACGTAAGCAACGGCGCCCTCGACGGTACGCTTTACCTGCGGGATATAGGCTGCGATCTCACGCTCGACACCCAACACGCCATCGATGACCGCCACGATGCCGTCCTCCTCGTCGGCCTTCACAAAGGCAGCGACCTCGGGCAGCTCGTCAGGCAGGTCGTCGCCATAGCGCGACGGCACGCAGCCGCACATGACGATGGGGCAAGAACGAACGCCGTCCTGAACCTCGTTGGCGAGCTCGAGCGTGGTCTCGATGCTCTCGGACGTTGCGGAAGCGAGGAACGAGCATGTATTGACGATGGCGATATCGGCATCCTGCGGATCGAATGCCTCCTCGTAGCCTGCGGCGGTCAAAAGAGAACGCATGCGGTCGGTGTCAACCTCGTTCTTAGCGCACCCGAGGGTGATGTAGAGCACGGAGCCCAACGGTGTATCCATGTTGGAGAGCGGTCCTTTCGAATGATATTAGCGGTAGTTGGTGAACTGCAGCGGCTGGCCGTAGTCCTGGTCGCGCAGAAACTGGATCACGGTCTGCAACGCGTCCTTCGAAGCAGAGGAAACACGCAGCTTGTCGGCCTCGATGGTCACCTTGACCTTAAGCTTTTGGTCCTTGATGTCCTTGTTGATCTTCTTGGCGGTCGCCTGGTCGATACCCTCGACGATATGGCCGAGCACGCGCACGGTGCCGCCCGATGCCGCCTGCGGAGCATCCCACAAGACAGCCTTGAGGTCGATGCCGCGCTTGATGAGCTTGGAGCTCAGCACGTCGACAATCTGTTTGGAGACAAAGTCGGCCGGGGCGTTGATCGTAAAGAGCTTGTCGCCCTTCGAAAGCTCAATCGTAGCGCCGGAATCCTTAAGGTCATAGCGCTGGGAAATCTCGCGCGTGGTCTGCTGGAAGGCGTTGTCGACCTCTTGCATGTTGACCTCGGACACGACGTCGAAGCTGGAATCTTTAGCCATGATGTTTCCTTTCGCGTACGAGCGGCTTAATAGCTATCGTACGAATAGTCGGTAGAATCGGTGGGTGTCTGACCGTCAGTTGCGGTATCGGCGCCATCCGTGGACTGGGCATCGGTAACGTCGGTGGTATCGGTACCATCGGTGGTGTCGGTACCATCAGAACTTTCACCATTCTCGGAATCAGTCGTCTCCTTCTTGGGAACGGTGATCGTCACACGCGCCACGCCCGAGGTCTTGGTATCGTAACGGACCTTTTCACCGTTCTTGGTAACGGTGACATCGGAAGGCTTGGACGTGGTGATCTCGATCGAGGACTCGGGCGTGTACTCCTGCTCAAAGGGGCCAGTCGCTTGGGCGCCATAGACCGACTTGCCGTCGACCTTGACCTCAATCCACGCGGTCTTTCCCTTGGCAACGGAGACTTTGACCTTCGTGACCTCGTTCTCTTCCTTCTTGGCCGTCGTCTTGGTAGCGTCCGAGTCAGTCGACTCATCCGTCGCCTCATCGGTGTCTTCGTCCTCGTCGACCGTTTCGGTCTTCTTAGAAGACTTCTTGGTCGTCGTCTTGGTAGCAGTGGGCGTCTCGGGCGTGGTCTCGGGCGCCGAAGATGCGCAGCCGCGCAGGAGCACCACGATGAGCACAATCAGCAGCAACACCACGGCACCGATGCCGGCGTAGACGATACGCGGATCGAGCCCGTTGTTTTGAGGAGTACGTGATCCGCCGCGTCCACGACTGGAACTGTTGCGGCCGCCTCCCTGAGGCATACGACCACGATTGCTATCGGAACGGCCGCGATAGCAATCGTGGCCCTGAAGGCTGCGCTGACCCGAGCGGGGCGCAAGTTCACCGCGGCCTTGATAGCCACGCTGGCCCGAACGCGGAGCCGAAGAGCGCTGGCCATACGGCTGTGATTGAGAGCGAAGACGCGGCGTCACCTGCGTGGTATCGGCATCCGCATAGCCACCGCGAGAGCGTCCCGTAGAGACACCACGGTAACCGCGATCGGAATAGCCGCCGTCGCCGTAGCCGGCACGAGGGTCACGCGCCACGCCGCGAGCAGCGGGAAGTGCACGGTCCTCGGGCATCGGCGTACTGCGAAACCGGTCACGCTGTGAGCGAATCTCATCGCCCGAACCCGTCTCGGTGATATAACCGGCCTGCTGAGGACGCTGTCCATAGCGGGTCGAACGACCGCCCTGAACCATCAGGAAGCGCCCGTTATCGACCGAGGAACGCGAATTGACGTAGCCGGCGGCGTCCTGAAAACGACCGCCCTGCTGCGACGTCTCGCGTTCGTATGCCATCAGGTCGTCAAAGTAGGCATTGACGACATCGCGCGGATTGAGGCCCAAAAAGCGAGCATAGCTCGAAATCATGCCCTGCGCATAGCCGCGCGGCGGCATCGAAGCAAAGTTACCGGTCTCGAAAAACTCGATGATCTGCGGCCTGATTTTGATGGTATTGGCGACCTGCTGAATGGAAAGGCCCATTCGGCGACGCTGCTCGAGCAGCATGTCACCAAAGCGTGCAGCCATCAGAATCCTCCAAACTCACGATCTTCACGTGCCATCTCGGCGTCGACAGACTCCAGCGCGGCAAGCCCCTCCTCGTCCAACAGGACCTCGCGCGGCTTGGAACCGTCGGGCGGGCCGACGACACCCTTTTCTTCCAGCATGTCCATAATACGCCCGGCACGCGCATAGCCAACCTTCAGACGACGTTGCAGGCCAGATGTGGAGCCAAGCTGCGATTCCACCACAATATGGGCGGCTTCCCAAATGAGCGGGTCATCGTCTTGCGGCTCGGCGACTCCGGTGCGGACAATGCCACCGCCACCCGCCATGGACATGGAAGCGGGCGCCACGGCAGACAGGATCTCCTCGTGGTAGTCGGGCTCGCTCTGCGACTTGACGAACTCGACAATCTCGTTGATTTCGTCATCCGAGACAAAGCAGCCCTGGATACGGCGAGGCTTGCCCCAGTCGACCTTGGAGAACAGCATGTCGCCCAAACCGGTGAGCTTTTCGGCACCCATCTGGTCGATGATGACGCGCGAGTCGATGCCCGTGGCGCCGTTAAAGGCGATGCGGTAGGTGATGTTGGTGGGTGCGTGGATGGCGGTGCGCGTTTCGCAGGTCTGGCGTGCCTTGACGGATTTCAGCGCCTGCTGCGCCTTGCCGTCATCGCGGCCGATGCCGGCCATCACGCACATGCCCTGCGGTTCGATGTAGATCTTGCCTTCACTGTCTTCATTCGTGCCCACCGGATTGCCGTTGGCGTCGTAGGCCCTGCGGAACCAGGCGCCGTCCCAACCAGCGGTGAGCGTGGCCTCACGCACTTCGGCGATCGTCTAGCGCACCTCGGCGGTCTCGATCGCCACCTCCACGGCGCCCATGCCGCAGGCCTCGCCGAATTGCTCGAGAATCTGCGCATACTGCTCGCCGTACAGCACGAACATGCCGGCGATGATTCCGGGCACCGGCTTGTTCAGGAACATCGCCCGCGCCTTCGGTGCCATGAAGTTCTGGGAGGCGCTCGGCGGCACCTTCCTGGTGGCCACCATCGTTTCGATCTCCACCGTGTTCTTCTCGACGCTCGCCGGCTACTCGTTCTCGAAACTGCGCTTCCGCGGCCGTAACGCGCTGCTCATGCTCGTCGTCGCCACGATGACGATCCCGCAGCAGCTCAGCGTCGTCCCGCTGTACATCATGGCCAACAACGCCGGCCTGTTCGGCTCGCTGTGGGCCGAGCTCATCCCCGGACTGGTCAGCGCATTCGGCGTGTTCTGGATGACGCAGTACATCGGCGACGCACTGCCCTACGTACTCATCGAGGACGCTCGCGTGGACGGGTGCTCCATGTTCCGCAGCTTCCTGCATGTGGCCATCCCC
>CAJMSV010000013.1 GCA_905216175.1 uncultured bacterium
GTCGTTCTTGGTCTGCAGGGAGTGGGGCTGAAGGGGATTATGGTTTGCTTCGGGCTGAATGTGGTGTGCGGCGAGGGCTTCTTGCGTCCTGCGGAGTGTGCCTAAAAGTAAACTTATGGCGGGCCCTGCGATGTCCGGTCTTCGGCGGATTACTGGTTGGGTGAGGGTGGTGCTTGGGGCGACGTGCAAAAAACGGAGTTTTCAGCAGCCAAAGATTGGTGCATAAGGCTATGGGTGACGTTCGCGGCTCCTGTTGATGCTTTTGCATGACGATTGGGCTTTGTCGATGTTCATATATGGCTGGTTTCTCGCCGCATGCCATCCAGATGGGACGAGCCATGAGGACTATCTACCTTTTGAAAGACTTTTGACACCAAAATCTTATCCCGCGATGCTGAATACTCGCAAAAATGCACGCTCCGGAGGGTAATACCCTGTTACGGTTCGAAACCCAGGCGTCATTCTATGCAGCTTATTGACGAATTTATGCAAGATAGCTTACACGCGCGTGCCACAGGACCGATGTTTGTCTCGGCGCTGTTAAAGCCATCCTGTCCATCGTGTCTTTTACAAGCTGCCGCGGTCCCCTTTGGGATTGCGGCAGCTTTGTTGTGGGTCAAATATGAACGTTGTGTTAATGAGTCGGTGGACGGTGGTGTTTTTCGGTGAGCGGCGTA
This sequence comes from uncultured bacterium, assembly GCA_905216175.1. Classification (GTDB taxonomy): domain Bacteria; phylum Actinomycetota; class Coriobacteriia; order Coriobacteriales; family Coriobacteriaceae; genus Collinsella. The sequence continues at coordinate 678 of CAJMSV010000013.1, forward strand.
TCCTTCCAACGGTTTATCTAGTGTGTCAGTTGAAAGGAAGAGGGCGCTCGTCATTGTTTGAATGTGAACTACCGTTTGACCACAAGACGTTGCATCTAGAGCTCGAGGATAAGAACTTCGCTGGTGTGATGGAGGGTCATCAAAACGAGTTTAAGACCACGAAATCGCAGGAAGAGCTGGTGGAGGAGTCACTTGCCAACCCTTATGGCTCGCCTTCGCTCGAGGAGCTTTGCGCTGGCAAGAAGGACATTGTCATCATTAGCTCCGACCATACGCGTCCCGTTCCCTCGCGTGTGACGATGCCTATTCTGCTGCATCACATCCACTCCGCTGCGCCTGAGGCGCGCGTTCGCATTCTGGTTGCTACGGGTATGCATCGTCCGTCGACGCACGAGGAGCTCGTCAACAAGTACGGCGAGGAGATCGTTGCCAACGAGGAAATCGTTATGCACGTCGCGACTGACGACAGCATGATGAAAAAGATCGGCACCCTGCCTTCTGGCGGCGAGTGCATCATCAACAAGATTGCGGCCGATTGCGATCTGCTGCTTGCCGAGGGCTTTATTGAGCCGCACTTCTTTGCCGGTTTCTCTGGTAGCCGCAAGTCCGTCCTGCCTGGCATCGCCAGTTACAAGACCATCATGTACAACCACAACGGTCAGTTTGTGAATGATTCCCACTCGCGTGCCGGCAACCTGTGCCACAACCACGTGAGCGAGGACATGTTTGCCGCTGCCGAGATGGCTCACCTTGCCTTTGTGCTCAACGTGGTGCTCAACGGCAAGCACGAGGTCATCGGCTCCTTTGCCGGCGACATTCACAAGGCGCACGAGGCCGGCTGTGAGTTCGTGAAGAGCCTTGCCGGCGTTGAGCCCGTTGAGTGCGAGATTGCCATCACCACCAACGGCGGCTACCCGCTCGACCAGAACATCTACCAAGCCGTGAAGGGAATGTGCTCTGCCGAGGCTACGCTTCCCGAGGGCGGTGTGATCATCGACGTCGCCGGCTGTGCCGACGGCCACGGTGGCGAGGGCTTCTATCACAACATCGCCGACAATGATCCGGCAGAGTTTGAGCGCGCCTGCATCGACCGTCCTAAGGACGAGACCCTGCCCGACCAGTGGACGAGCCAGATCTTTGCCCGCATCCTGGCGCATCACCCCGTGATCATGGTTACCGACCTGTGCGATCACCAGATGATCAAGGATATGCACATGACGCCGGTCAACACCCTCGATGAGGCGCTCAAGCTCGCCTTTGAGATGAAGGGTGCCGATGCCAAGGTGGCCGTCATTCCCGATGGCCTGGGCGTTGTCGTCGCTCAGCACTAGTACGCGGCCTAAACGAATCGTTTATAACCGACAAGAAAGATAAGGTTTTATGCTTACCAAACTCCTCTGCGAATTCGGCGCAACGGCCCTCATGATCATCTTTGGCGTGGGCGTGCACTGCGATACCGTGCTCAAGGGCACCAAGTATCAGGGCTCCGGCCACATGTTTGCCATCACCACCTGGTCTTTTGGCATCTCGGTCTGCCTGTTTGTCTTTGGCGGCGCCGTGTGCATGAACCCCGCCATGGTGCTTGCCCAGTGCATCGTGGGCCTGGTGCCGTGGAGCAGCTGCATCCCCTTCATGATTGCCGATATGCTCGGCGGCTTTGTGGGCGCTGTAATCGCTTGGCTTATGTATGCCGATGAGTTCAAGGCTTCCGAGGGCGTCGTCGACCCCATTGCTCAGCGCAATATCTTCTCGACCAACCCCACCACCGAGGGCACGAATTATGCTCGCAACTTCTTCTGCGAGGCTATCTGCACCTTTGTGTTCATCAGCGCCATCCTTGCTGCTGCTAGCCGCGCCGGCGAGAACGTTCTGATGCTCGCTATCTGCGTCGGTCTGATCGTTTGGGCTGTTGGCATGGGCATGGGCGGCATCACCGGCTTCGCCATGAACCAGGCTCGTGACCTTGGTCCTCGCATGGCCTATCAGGTGCTGCCGATCAAGAACAAGGCCGACAACAACTGGAAGTATGGCCTGCCTGTTCCTGGCATCGCACCGTTTATCGGTGCCGCTCTGGCCGCACTGTTTGTGCACGGATTCTTGGGCATGTTCTAGTCCAAGGCTACATAGTTGTCCGCCGTCCGTATGGGGTAACTTCCCAGCGCGTCCTCGGACATGCAAAAAGGCTCGCTGCGCACTTCGTGCGGCGAGCCTTTTTGCGTCCTGCGGAATGCGCTGGGAAGTTACCCCATGCGGACAGCTGCGGGGTCTTTGTTGCGTTCGCACAAGCAACCCAACATATATATCTGACTTTGGATGGGAGGGGCTTGTTGCTGGTAGGGGCGTTGGGCTGCTGTCGACACTTTGGGATGGATTGTGCTTTGGGTTGGGGCGGCGCTTTGAGATGAGGTCGGAACTTTGGGATGAGGGGTTTACTCAGTTGAAGAGAGGCTTAATGGCTGAGAGGTAGTCTTTGGCTACGTCGGCTTTGTCTGCTTGGAAGTTGTGCCAGGCCCACCATTGGACGGTGGCTACGAAGCTTGAGGCTATGTGGTGTAGTAAGAAGCTGCGGTCCATGGTGCCGGCGGGGCCTGAGGGGTCGACGGGCACGGTTTCGGCTGCGCGTGACATGATGGTCTTGCGGAGACAGTCGGCGAAGACGCGGGAGCCGGCGCCGGCTACCAGTGCCCGTACACCCTGACGACGATCCCTGAGGTTGTTGAGGATATGATCGACCTGCACGAGTGGGTCGTCGAGCGGCGTACCATCGTCGTCGAGGGCGTGGGTGCAGATGTCGCTCACGAGCTCGGACAGTAGGTCGTCTTTGCTCTTAAAGAGGCCGTAGAATGTCGCGCGGCCTACGTGGGCGCGCGCGATGATGTCGCCGACGGTGATCTTGCCGTAGTCCTCTTCGCTTAGCAGCTCGGAGAACGCTGCAACGATGGCAGCGCGGCTTTTTTCTTTGCGGGCATCCATGGCTATGCATCCACGTGAACGAGCAGACAACGGAGCGTGCCGGAGCAACCCTCGTAGGGGCGCTTGCCGGCGCCGTAGCCGACGGCCTCGATGCGGTAGCGGGCCGGCAGGTGCTCGGACGTGCGCAGTGCGGCGACGATGGCGGCGCCCGTGGGCGTCACGAGCTCGCCGGCGACCGGGGCAGGCATGAGAGCGACATTGCCCGCCTGGCACAGGTTGACGACAGCGGGGACGGGAATGGGCATAAGGCCGTGAGCGCAGCGAATGGTTCCGTGGCCCTCGGAGAGCGACTCGACCACGATATCCTCAATACCCAGGTCATCGAGGCAGATGGCGACCGAGCAGATGTCAACGATGGAGTCGACGGCGCCCACCTCGTGAAACAGAACGGTATCGGGCGTTTTGCCGTGAGCCTTGGCCTCGGCAGCAGCGAGTACGGTAAAGCTGGCGAGCGCACGACGCTTGGCGCCATCGCTTAGCTGCGAGCCGTCGATGATGGCGGTGACGTCCGCCAAAGAACGATGGTGATGGTGGTGGGCGTGATGGTGACCCTCGTGACCATGGCCGTGGGCCTCATGGTCATGCTCGTGGCAGTGCTCGTGCCCGCCATGGTCATGATGGTGGTGCTCGTGCTCGTGCGTGTGCTCGGCAGCTGCTTCGTTGCCGTAGAGCCAGGCCATATCGTGATCGTGGTTCTCGAGCTCCTCTGCAAGCTGGACGTCAAAATCGTAGGCGTCGATGCCATGCTTGTTTGCGCGGGTGACGGCGATCGAAAAGCCGTCGACCGGAAGCGTGGCGAGCTGCTCGCGCAGATGCTCCTCGCTGGCGCCCAGGTCGAGCAGGGCCGCGACGGTCATATCGCCGCTGATGCCCGAGGTGCCGTCGATGATAAGCGTGTGCTGATGGTTGGACATGGAATGCTCCTTAACGGGCGCAGGGTGTGCCGGCGCTCAGATGATTGATAAGACTTGCCTGGTAGGCGGCACCAAAGCCGTTGTCGATATTGACGACCGAAACGCCGCTGGCGCAGGAGTTGAGCATGGCGAGCAGCGCGGCTACGCCACCAAAACTTGCGCCGTAGCCCACGCTGGTGGGAACGGCGATGACCGGACAGCTCACCAGACCGCCGATAACGCTCGCCAACGCGCCCTCCATGCCGGCGATGGCGATGACCACCTGCGCCTGAGCAAGTTCCTCGGCATGCGCGAGCAGGCGGTGCAGGCCGGCGACACCTACGTCGTAGAGGCGGTCGACCTCGTTGCCATAGAACTCGGCCGTCAATGCGGCTTCCTCGGCGACGGGCAGGTCGCTCGTGCCGGCGCAGGCGACGACGATGCGTCCGTTGCCGGTAGGGGAGGGCTTGCCGCCCACGAGGGCGAGCTGTGCGTCCGGGACATATCCCAGGTCGATGCCGTTGCCGAGGAGCTCCGAGGTACGGGCTGCTTTTTCGGCATTCAGGCGCGTGACCAGGATGCGCTCCTGACCAGCATCGCACAGCGCTTCGATAATGGCGGCAATCTGCTCGGCGGTTTTACCGGCACCGTAGACAACCTCGCCGGCTCCCTGGCGCACCCCGCGCGAAAGATCGAGCTGTGCAAAGCCCAGGTCGGCGGTCGGCGCCGTCTGGATGCGCGTGAGGGCATCGGCCGGCGTAATGCTTCCGTCTGCCACGTCACTTAGCAATTGCTCAAGATCTCGTTTGTCCATATAAGTTCCCTTCGACGCAGAAAAGTTTAGCACGCGAAGGGTTGTTTCCGAACATTAGAGCAGAATTGTTCGGAAATCTAATATGTCAGATTTGATGAAGTTGTGAGGCTAACTCGCTAGTCGCGCAGGATGATGTCCATGGCGAGCATCAGGTTGCGCTCGTCGATGGCAAACGGGGCGGCTTCGCGCGTCTTGGGCTTGGCACAAAACGCGATGCCCGTGCCCGCGGCCTGAATCATGGGGATGTCGTTGGCGCCGTCACCGATCGCGACGGTGTGGGCCATGTCGACACCGCACTCAACCGCCCAATCCAGCAGCTGGATGAGCTTGGACTCCTTGGTCACAATGTCTGCCGCCAGCTTGCCGGTGAGCTTGCCGTCCACGACTTCCAGACGGTTGGCCAGGCAAAAATCGATGCTCGCGGCGGCCACGATCTTGTCGGCGACCTCGTGGAAGCCACCGCTTACCACGCCGACCTTCCAGTCCTTGCTGTGCGCCGAGCGCACAAGCTCCAGCGCGCCGGGAGTAAACGTCACGCGCTCAAAGGTGCGCTCGAACACGCTCTCATCCAAGCCGGCAAGCAGCCCCACGCGCTCCTCGAGCGCCTGCTTAAAGTCAAGCTCGCCGCGCATGGCGCGTTCGGTGATCTGTGCAACTTGCTCTCCCACGCCGGCTTCCTCGCCCAACAGGTCGATGACTTCCTGGTTGATGAGCGTGGAGTCGATATCCATAACGATGAGGCGTGCAGTCATGGCGGGCCTTTCCGAGTGCAGTTGTATTGGGGCACATTGTCGCACGCGGCGCGCCTGGGCGACGGCCAGGCCGCGTCAATTGTTTCGTCTCCGTCAAGTCTTTGGGCAGGGGCCACTTTTTCGCGGCACATCGACGCGGGTGCGATAACATAGAACGCCATGTCTGGCTGCGCGGTTTACGCAGGCTGGGCAAATCTGTACGACGCCGCCCGGAACGACACGGGGCGGCACAGATCCATAAAGGAGGATCACTGGTATGAGCCAGACCCGTCCCATCGATGAGCATTCTATGCACACCCGTACCTGCGGCGAGCTTCGCTTCGAGAACGTGGGCGAAGAGGTCACCCTCACCGGTTGGGTGAGCCGTCGCCGCGACCACGGCGGCCTTATCTTCTGCGACCTTCGCGACCGCGAGGGCATCACGCAGCTCACCTTCGACCCCGAGCACTCCGACGGCGATGCCTTTAAGATCGCCGAGACCATGCGTCCCGAGTGGCCCATCAAGATCCACGGCGTCGTGCGCGCTCGTGGTGAGGAGACCACCAACACCAAGCTCGCGACCGGCGAGATCGAGGTCCTGACCGACCATGCCGAGGTGCTCAACACGTCCGTCACTCCGCCGTTCCAGATCGAGGACGGCATCGAGACGAGCGAGGACACCCGTCTGCGCTATCGCTATCTGGACCTCCGTCGTCCCGAGATGATGGCCAACCTCAAGCTGCGCTCCGACTTCACCTTTGCCATTCGCGAGGCGCTGCACAACCGTGAGTTCATGGAGGTCGAGACGCCCTCCCTGTTCAAGTCCACGCCCGAGGGCGCTCGCGACTTCATCGTTCCCAGCCGTATTCAGCCGGGTAACTTCTACGCCCTGCCGCAGTCCCCGCAGCTTCTGAAGCAGCTGCTCATGGTCGGTGGCGTCGAGCGCTACTACCAGGTTGCCAAGTGCTTTCGCGACGAGGACCTGCGTGCCGACCGTCAGCCCGAGTTCACCCAGGTCGATATCGAGATGTCCTTCGTGGACCAGAACGACGTCATGAGCGCGCTCGAGGAGGTCCTGGCCGACGCCTTCGGCCGCATGGGTGTCGAGATGCCCACGCCGCTGCGTCGCATGAACTACTGGGATGCCATGGACACCTATGGCTCCGACAAGCCCGATACCCGCTATGGCATGCACCTGGTCGACCTGACCGACATCTTTGCCAACTCCAAGTTCAAGGTCTTTGCGACTGCCGCAAACGAGGAGGGCTCTGTCGTCAAGGCCATCAACGCCAAGGGCGCTGGTGCCTGGGCACGTGCCAAGATCGATAAGCTTGCCGGCGTGGCCTCCACGTTTGGCGCCAAGGGCTTGGCCTGGATTGCCTTCCGCGAGGACGGCTCCATCAACAGCCCCATCGTCAAGTTCTTCTCGGACGAGGAGATGGCTGCCCTGCGCGAGCGCATGGACGTCGAGCCCGGCGACCTTGTGATGTTCGCCGCCGGCCCGCGCCTGCTCTCTGACGAGATCCTGGGCGGCATGCGCTCCCACATGGCCAACGCGCTCGAGATCAAGCGCGAGGGCCACGACTTCCTGTGGGTCGTCAACTTCCCGCTGTTCCACTGGGATGAGGACCGCAAGGCCTATGCTGCCGAGCACCAGCCCTTTACCCTGCCGACCGAGACCGACATCGCCAAGATCGAGGCCGATCCGCTGGCAGCCGGTTCGTGCACCTACGACTTTGTCATGGACGGCTTTGAGGCCGGCGGCGGTGGTATGCGTATCCACAACGCCGAGATGCAGATGTCCATGCTCAAGCTCCTGGGCTTTACCGAGGAGCGCGCCGAGTCGCAGTTCGGCTTCCTCATGGAGGCCCTCAAGTTTGGTGCGCCCCCGATGGGCGGTTTCGCTCTGGGCCTGGACCGCGTATGCATGCTGCTTACCGGTTCCGACTCCATCCGCGACGTCATGGCGTTCCCCAAGACGGCCAGCGGCTCCGACCTTATGTCGGGCGCCCCGAGTGCCGTTAGTGGCGCCCAGCTCAAGGACGTCAGCCTGCGCCTGATGTAGGCAAGCGGCTACATATTGCCCGTAACGAGGGAAGGACGCGTGCCTTCCCTCGTTTTTTATGGGACGGGGGTGCGTCGGTAACGTACAATAACTACCACGTGGCTGGGTTTTGCCGGCCGAATGTGCGATGTCGTGGGAGGGGACATGGTCGAGTTTACAAAGACGATTAAAGATCCGTTGGGACTACATGCCCGCCCGGTTGCGTTGCTCTATGACATCATTGCCAAGCATCGTAGCGACGTGTCGGTCAGCATCGGTGACCGCCATACGGATGGTCGCGACGTTATGGGCCTGATGGCCCTCTACGGCGAGTGCGGCGAGGACATCATCTTCCGCGTTTCGGGCGTGGATGAGGCTTCCTGCGTTACGTCGATTAGAAACCTCTCGCTTTAAGCGTAACAATGTGAAATAGGGGGAGAGTCCTCTCTGCTGCATAAATTGGTATGACAAGGCACCGCAAAGAGATGGTCTTTGCGGTGCCTCTCTTGTTTCGTATAGGAAACTTTTTCGAAATCTGAATGGGGACCCTTTCCAAAAAGTTAACCGCGTGCTAGTTTACTAAAGCGAACATAGACGTGGTTAACTTTTATCGCGTCGATGTTGAGGACGAACTGACGTTAGGAGCAACTCATGTCTTGCGGACCGCAGATGCCGGCCATGCCGCTTTCGATGGTAAAAGCGGGCGAAACCGTGCGCGTGTCTCGTGTAAAGGGCAATGAGGACATGAAGCACCACCTCAAGGACCTCGGCTTTGTCGAGGGCAACGAAATCCACGTGGTGAGCTCGAGTGGCGCCAACATCATCGTTACCGTGCTGGGTGCCCGCTTTGGTATCGATTCCAAAGTGGCCATGCACATCATGACCGTCGACTAGACGACGGTATTTTTGCAAGTACTGAAAGGGGGACAAGTAAATGAAGACGTTGGGTGACGTTAAGGTGGGCGAGAGCTCTACCATCGTCAAGCTTCACGGCGAGGGTGCGCTTCGCCGCCACCTTATGGACCTGGGGCTCATCAAGGGCACTTCGTTCAAGGTCGTGAAGGTTGCACCGCTCGGTGATCCGGTCGAGATCAACGTGCGCGGCTACGAGCTTTCCATCCGCAAGGAGGAGGCCGCCGTCGTCGAGGTCCAGTAAGGACTCGTGGCGCATATTTCTGCAGATAAAGTTAGGTTTTTCTAACTTAATGCAGCATCTTTGAAGCACATTATCCAGCCTGCGCGGAGAAAGCAGCGCAGGCACACAAGGAAGAAGGATTGAATGGCGGATTCTCAGATCCATGTCGCGCTGGCGGGTAACCCCAACTGCGGCAAGACCACGCTTTTCAACCTGATCACCGGCGCCAACGGCTACGTTGGCAACTGGCCCGGCGTCACGGTTGAGAAAAAGGAAGCCAAGCTCCTAAGCGACAAGAACGTTACCATCACGGACCTCCCTGGCATCTACTCGCTTTCCCCCTACAGCCCCGAGGAGCAATGCTCGCGCGATTACCTCATGAGCGGCGAGCCCGATGTTGTCGTCCAGGTGGTCGACGCCACCAACCTCGAACGTAACCTGTACCTGGCGCTTCAGGTTATTGAGACCGGTCTGCCCGTTGTCGTTGCCCTCAACATGGCCGACTTGGTCGAGAAGAACGGCGACAAGATCGACACGGACAAGCTCTCCAAGAAGCTCGGCTGCCCGGTCATGATGATCTCGGCCCTTAAGAACAAGGGCATCAAGGAGCTGTTCGAGCAGGTTAAGAAGTCTGCTGCTTCCAAGGGCCAGGTGCCGGAGCACAAGTTCGATTCCTCCATCGAGGACGTTCTGGACCACATCGAGAACAACCTTCCGGCGAGCGTTCCCGCCAACAAACGCCGCTATTACGCCGTCAAGCTGTTCGAGCGCGACGCGGACGCCTGCAAGCTCATCAACCTCACCAAGGAGAAGGCCGCTCGCGTGGAGCAGCTGGTCGCCCAGTGCGAGCAGGACTGCGACGACGACGCCGAGTCCATCATCACCGGCGAGCGTTACGGCGTGATTGCCCACATCATTGACGAGTGCCTCACCAAGGCTCCGGCAAAGATGAGCACCTCCGAGAAGATCGACCGCGTGGTTACCAACCGTATCCTGGGCCTGCCGATCTTTGTGGTCATCATGTTCTGCGTGTACTACATCGCCGTTTCTACCTTGGGCGGCACGGTGACCGACTTCACCAACGACCAGCTCTTCGGCACCGACGGTTGGTACGTGCTCGGTCAGGGCCGCGACGCCTACGACGCGGCCGTCGAGGCTGCGGGCGACAATGCCGACTCGGTCGACCCGGCACAGTACGGCCCCTATGTCCCGGGTATCACCACCGTGGTGCACGATGCCCTTGTGGCGGGCGGTACCGAGGACGGTGGCCTGGTCGATTCGCTGGTCTGCGACGGTATCGTCGGCGGCCTGGGCGCTATCTTCGGCTTCGTCCCGCAGATGTTCCTGCTGTTCGTCATGCTGTCCTTCCTGGAGGACTGCGGCTATATGGCCCGCGTCGCCTTCATCATGGACCGCGTGTTCCGCCGCTTTGGCCTGTCCGGTAAGTCCTTCATCCCCATGCTCGTGTCCTCGGGCTGCGGCGTTCCCGGCGTCATGGCTACCAAGACTATCGAGAACGAGAAGGACCGCCGCATGACGGTCATGACCACCACGTTCATCCCCTGCGGCGCCAAGCTGCCGATCATTGCCCTGCTAATGGGCTCCATCATCGGTGATTCTTCCACCACCGCCGCGTGGATCAGCCCGCTCTTCTACTTCCTGGGTGTCTTTGCCGTCATTGCTTCGGGCCTCATGCTCAAGAAGACCAAGCTCTTCGCCGGTCGCCCGACGCCGTTTGTTATGGAGCTTCCTGCCTACCACTTTCCGGCGATTCGCTCTTGGGCGCTGCACGTGTGGGAGCGCTGCTGGGCCTTTATCAAGAAGGCCGGCACGGTCATCTTCGCGTCCACCGTCGTGGTTTGGTTCCTCTCCAACTTTGGTAGCTACAACGGCTCCTTTGGCTTCCTGCCTGCAATGGAGGGCATCCCCGAGGAGTTCATGGACTACTCCGTGCTCGCCATGCTGGGCAACCTGGTCGCTTGGATCTTCGCCCCGCTTGGCTTTAGCACCTGGCAGGCAACTGCGCTGACCGTCTCGGGCCTTGTGGCTAAGGAGAACGTCGTCGCCACTGCCGGCTCGCTGCTGTCCGTGGCCGACGCCGCCGAGACTGACCCGAGCCTGTGGACTGCGTTCGCCGGCATGTTCCCGACCATGGGCGCTTGCGTTGCCTTTGGTGCCTTCAACCTGCTGTGCGCTCCGTGCTTTGCCGCCATGGGCACCATCCGCAACCAGATGGACTCCGGCAAGTGGACCGCGATTGCCATCGGTTACGAGTGCGCCTTCGCTTGGGTTATCGGCCTGTTCATCAACCAGTTCTACAACCTGCTTGTGTTGGGACAGTTTGGTATCTGGACGATTGTGGCCATCGTGCTGCTAGTTGCGATGCTCTTCCAGATCTTCCGTCCCATGCCCAAGCATGCATGGACCGACGAGGACGAGACCAACACTGCTTCCGCCGCAGTTTCCGCTTAAGTCCGAATAAGGATTAACCCCTTTCCACGAGCCCGGGTGTCCCAGCGACACTCGGGCTTTTTGGTGGGGGAGATGTGGCGTTTCCGCAGATAAAACCGACCAAAATAAACCTGTCCCTATTTGGTAGGTGGAGAATGGGGTAAAGTAGGTGATGGTTAACTAGAGGAGGCTTGCTATGGCACCTATCGATATTGTTGTACTGGCTGTTATCGGTATTGCGTTTGTCGCCGTGTGCGTGCGCATCTACCGCAAGGGCACCTGCGCCGACTGCGCTCAGGGTGGCGTTTGCACGGGGCATTGCTCCAACAAAAAGACGTGCGCCGCACTTAAGGGCGTGGACAAAATCGCCGAAGACTTGGGCCGCGGTATCAAATAAGGTCCAGACATCCAAGCGCCTCGCGAGCATCCGTTCGCGGGGCGCTTTGCGCATTTGGGCGCGAGCGCGGCGAGTTGAAGAGTATTTTTGGGGTATCGTTAACTGAACTGTAAATTGGCAACTTATCTATAACGGAGTAATCCCATGAGCGCTCGTGTAACCATGAAGGACATAGCCGCCGAGCTTGGCGTTTCCATCAATACCGTGCACAAGGCTCTGACGGGAAAGGCCGGCGTGAGCGAATCCGTGCGTGCCAAGGTGAACGCTAAGGCCGAGGCCATGGGCTATCACCGCAACACAAGTGCCTCAAGCCTGCGCCGCAAGGATATCAATCTGGTGTTTTGCCTGCCCAGCGCATCGCGCGAGGGAGCGTACTTTTTCCGTTACCTATGGGAAGGCTGCAATCGCTTTGAGCAAGAGGTCATCGACCAGGGCATTACCGTTGAACGCGTTGAATTTGGCGTGGGCGGCTACGCTGATGCACTTGAGCAAATCGACGAGCGTCTGCAGGTGGGCGAGAAGATTGATGGCTTGCTCGCCTATACGCCGGGCGACGATCGTGCGACTGAGCTTTTGGGGCAGATCGCCGAGGCGGGCGTGACGATTGAGCTCGTTGACGGCGACCGCCCTCACCTCGATCGCCTGGGCGCTAGTTTGGCCGACTACTCCACGGCGGGAAGCCTGATGGCCGAGCAGGCGGCCAACCTGGTTCACGCTTCTGGGACCGATACCCGCGTGCTTTTATTGGCGGGCGACCCCTATACCGACTCGCACTATTTGACCGCTCGCGCCTTCCACAATTACCTTCGCGAGCACAATGTTCCCTGGCAGGTCGAGGATCTGACCGGTGCTCATGCCCAGGTCAAGCAGCTCGAGCACGAGCTCAACCAGCGTCTAAAGTCATCGGAAGCCCCCGAGTTGATCTGCAGCGTGTTCGCCGTGGGCTCTGAGCTGATTGCCGATGCGCTTGTCTCGGCTAACAAGGCCGGCGAAGTAATGGTGATCGGCAACGACCTGTTCCCAGAAAGTGCGCTGGCTTTGCGTCGGGGCATCTTTACCAACATCGTCTACAAGGACCCGGTGAGTCTGGCATATCGTGGCGCCAAGACCTTAGGCGATTACCTGCTGTGGGGAAAGACGCCGGCGGAGCCTGTGCAAAGGGGGGCTGTTGAGATGGTGTTTGCCAGCAACGTCGATCGTTACTGCGAGCTCGCCGGAATCTAATGCGTTTAGGGAGTTCCCTACTTGCCGCGTACTTTTTGGCTGGGGATCGAAAAATTGTTTCGAAGGCCGCTGATGGCGAATCTGCCGTCAGTGGCCTTTCTTTGTGCCGATCCAACGCAGGGTCCATGGCTCGGCAACCGTTGAACGGGCAAAACCTACCGTTCACCCCATGGTGGTTAGGTGAACGTTCACCTTTTGAGGTGCAATGGATTAGTATAGTGAACGTTCACCTAAAGGATAACGAGCGCGTCGTGCGCCCGCCTTGCCAGCAAAGGGGCTGTTTGATGAAAAACTTTATGGACGATCAGGATTTCCTGCTGAGCACCAAGACCGGTGAGGAGCTGTTCCACAACTTTGCCGAGGGCATGCCCATCGTCGACTACCACTGCCACATTTCCCCCAAGGAGATCTGGGAGGACAAGCGTTTCGAGAACATCACCGAGGTTTGGCTGGGCGGCGACCACTACAAGTGGCGCCTGATGCGTGCCAACGGCGTCGACGCGCGTTTTATCACTGGCGACGCCCCTGCTCGCGAGAAGTTCCAAAAGTGGGCCGAGACCCTGGGTCGCTGCGTCGGCAACCCCGTCTTTGAGTGGAGCCACCTGGAGCTTAAGCGCTACTTTGGCTACGAGGGCGTCCTCAACGGCAAGACCGCCCAGGAGGTCTGGGACCTTGCCAACGCCAAGCTCGCCGAGGCCAGCTTCACCTGCCGCAACCTGATCAAGCAGTCCAACGTCCGCATGATCTGCACTACTGACGACCCCGCCGACAGCTTTGAGTGGCACAAGAAGATTGCAGCCGACGACAGCTTTGACGTTCAGGTCGTTCCCGCCATGCGCCCCGACGCCGCCCTGCGCATCGAGCGCGGCCAGGAGTTTGCCGACTACTGCAAGCGCCTCTCCGAGGTTGCCGGCGTTGAGGTCAGCGACTTCGAGGGCATGAAGGCTGCCATCTCCAAGCGCTACGACGTTGCTCACGAGCTGGGCTGCCGCGCATCCGACCACGCACTTGACTACGTTATGTACGTCCCGGCTACCGCCGACGAGATCGAGGCCATCTTTGCCAAGGGCCTGGCTGCCGAGCCGCTAACCGAGGAGGAGGTCCTCAAGTACAAGACTGCCTTTATGCAGTTCGTCGCCGGCGAGTATGTCCGTCTGGGCTGGGCCATGCAGCTGCACTTTGGCTGCAAGCGCGACAACAACCGCGCCATGTTTGCCAAGCTCGGTCCCGACACCGGCTACGACTGCATCTCCAACTACACGCCGTCCGACCAGCTCGCCGATTTCCTCAACTCCATCCAGGAGACCTGCGGCCTGCCCAAGACCATCCTGTACAGCCTGAACCCCATCGATAACACCATGATCGATACCGTCATGGGCTGCTTCCAGGAGGCTCCGACCGCCGGTAAGATCCTGAACGGCACCGCCTGGTGGTTCAACGACAACGAGGTCGGTATGCGCGAGCAGCTCACGGCCATGGCAAACGAGGGCGTGCTGGGCAACTTTGTGGGCATGCTTACCGCCTCCCGCTCTTTCCTGTCCTATCCGCGCCACGAGTACTTCCGTCGCGTGCTGTGCAGCGTGATCGGCGAGTGGGTCGAGCAGGGCAAGTACCCGGCCGACATGGAGCTGCTGGGCAGTATCGTGCGTGACATCAGCTACAACAACTCCGTTCGCTACTTTGGCTTCGATCTGGACACTGTCGAGGCATAGATCTGTATGTGTTCCGATTGGTGAAATCGGTTGCAAAGGGGAGGGACCATATGGGAACAGGGCAACAGAAAAACGAGCAGATCGTGTCTGCTCAGGCGGATTCGGGATCGATGCAGAGCTCGCAGGATATCAAGTTGAGCTGGCGTGAGAAAATCTGCTATGGCTTTGGCGATTTGGGCAACGGATTCATGTTCGATCTTGGTCAGGCATATCTGACCAAGTTCTACACTGACATCTGCCTGATTTCGCCAGGCGTGGTGAGCCTGATTTTCGCCGTCACCAAGATTTTCGATGCGTTCATGGACCCGATTGCCGGTGCATTCGTCGACGGTAGAAAGAAGATTGGCAAGCACGGTCGGTTTCGTCCGGTCATGATGGTTTCGGCCGTGATCCTTGCCGTTCTAACCGTGGTGACCTTCACTGCGCCCGATATTCCCATGGCGGGCAAAATTGCCTATGCGCTGATAACCTACATGATCTGGGGCGTCGTATACAGCTTCACCAACGTGCCATACGGATCTCTGGCCACGGTAATGACGCGTGACGTCGATGACCGCGCGCACATGGCGTCAACGCGCCAGGCCGGTTCGCTCTGCGCACAGCTCATCACGGGCGTAGCGTTCATCCCATTGGTCCTGTTCTTTGCGGGTGGCGACACACTCGACGGCAATCCGCACGGCTATACGATTGCAGCTGTCGTCATGGGACTGTGTGGCATCGCCGGATTCGCCATCTGCTTTTTGGGAACGCGCGAGCATATCCGTATCGATCGACAGGCCGAGGAGAAGGCTGCGGGAAAGGCCGGCAAGAAGTCGAGCGCATTCAGCACGTATTTCAAGGTCGTTTTCACCAACAAGAACCTGGGAGCAGTTATCCTGCTTACGCTGTTTACCATCTCGGCCATGAACACCAACAACACCATGATGGTGTATTTCTGCCAGTACAACCTAGGTAACATCGCGTTGCAGCCCATTGTCAACGGTATCATGATCGGAACGTCGGTTGTCGCCATTCTCGCCATCCCGACGCTCGTCAAGCATTTTGGCAAGAAGCGCACGTGCGTTGCCTGCTTTATCGTCGGTGCCGTGGCAAACGGCCTCAACTTCATCCTGCCGACCAATACCGTGACGTTCATCATCTTCGTTACCATCGGCTACGTCGCGCTTGCCATCCCCAACGGTATCACCTGGAACCTGGTTTCCGATGTTATCGATTACGGTGAATGGCACACGGGAATCCGCAAGGAGGGTACGACCTACGCCGCGTTCAACTTTTCTCGTAAGCTTGCGCAATCCCTTGCCGCGATCATTTCCGGCGGCATCCTTGCCCTTACCGGATATGTGGCAAATAAGCCCCAGACGGCCGCCACGCTGCTTGGCATCAAGGGCGCTCTGACGATTTATCCCGCTTGCGCCCTTCTGGTGGCAGCCTTGATCATCTTCGCTCTCTACGACATTACCGAGAAGAAGTTCAATTCCATTTCCAACGACCTGTCGAATGGTCGCTGGGAGCGCGGCAAGATTGGCGAGAGCACTATCGAGACGATCGATAAATAGCCCCGCTGCTTGAAAAATCATGAATGCAACCCGGTGCGGCGATGCCGTACCGGGACTTGAGTTGAGAGGTAAACCTCTATGAATAACATCAGCTACGAGACGCTCGAGAAGATCGGCTACGAGGGCTACGTGCTGCCCAAGGACGCCCCCGAGAAGGTCCTGCAGTTTGGCGAGGGCAATTTCCTGCGCGCCTTCGTCGATCGTTTCTTCGATATGGGCAACGAGGCCACCGGTTGGAACGGCAAGGTCGTCATGGTGCAGCCCATCAGCGGCGCCTTCGATTTCGCCGATGGTATCAATGCCCAGGATAGCCTGTACACCGTACTGGTGCGCGGCAAGGAGAACGGTGACACGGTTGACGATACCCGCGTGATCAGCGCCTGCAGCCGTTGCCTCAATCCGTATCGCGAGGCTGACTACCGTGCCATGATGGAGGTCGCCGTTTCCGACGGCCTGGAGATTATCGTCTCCAACACCACCGAGGCCGGTATCGCCTACGATCCGTCCTGCAAGGCCGACGACATGCCCCCCGCGAGCTTCCCTGCCAAGCTTGCCCAGGTGCTCCATGCTCGCTGGGCTGCCGGCAAGCCGGGCGTCATCGTGCTCGCCTGCGAGCTCATCGACCATAACGGCGAGGAGCTGCTGCGTATCATGAACCAGTACGTGAGCGACTGGGGCTGGGAGGACGAGTTTTCGCAGTGGATGGCCAGCGACTGCACCGTCTGCACCACGCTCGTCGACACCATCGTTCCGGGGCGCATCCGCGATCCCAAGGAGGCCGCTGCCGTGGCCGAGCGCTTGGGCTATGAAGATCCGTTCTTGGCCGTGCGTGAGCCCTTCCAGATGTGGGGTATCCAGGGTGACGAGTCCCTCAAGGAGCGTCTGCCTTTCGTGAAGGCCGGTCTGCCGGGTGTCTTTGTGACCCCCGATGTCGCCCCGTACAAGAAGCGCAAGGTCCGCATCCTCACCGGTGCCCACACCGCCTTTGTTCCGGGTTCCTGGGTTGCCGGCTTTGATATCGTGCGCGATTGCATGCACGACGAGACCGTCCGCGGCTTCATGAACACCATGCTCTACGACGAGGTCATCCCGACGCTCGCCACCGATCTGGATGTCGAGGATTGCAAGGCCTTTGCCGCCGCCGTCGAGAACCGCTTCGACAATCCGTTTATCGACCACGCGCTGCTCTCTATCTGCCTCTACTCCACGGCTAAGTGGCGTGCCCGCGACCTGCCTACGCTCAAGGTCCACGTTGCCGAGACCGGCAACCTGCCCAAGTGCCTGGCGACGAGCCTGGCCACGCTCATCTCCTTCTACACGCAGGAGCTCGTGTCCCGCGAGGGCGACGGCCTGCACCTGCGTCGCTCTGACGGCACCGAGTACACCGCTCAGGACGACGCCTTCGTGCTCGACTTCTACGCTGCCCGCGCCGGCGCCGACGACGCCGAGCTGGTGCACGATGTGCTCACCAACGAGCAAATGTGGGGTGAGGATCTTACGCAGATCGCCGGCCTGGAGGAGTTTGTCGTCAACGCTCTCGCCGTCGTGCGCTCCGAGGGCGTCAAGCAGGCGTTCGCGAACGCTCAGGCCTAAATCCTTCTGTACGCCCGCCGGGTAACTGGCGGGCGTCACTCGACTTCTGCTCAACCTGTAGGGTTAGGACTCTTTGTAATGAACACTATCCAGATCAATCCGGCCGACAACGTCATCGTTGCGCTGTCGCCGCTCGCCAAGGGTGCTGCCGTCGAGGTTCCCGGTGTGGGCGAGGTCGTTGCCGCGGAGGATATCCCGCAGGGCTACAAGATGGCCGTGCGCGCCATTGCAGCTGGTGAGGATGTCATCAAGTACGGACTTCCCATCGGCCACGTGACGAAGGACATTCAGCCCGGCCAGTGGCTGCACACGCACAACGTGAAGACCAACCTCTCTGGTGAGATCGAGTACACCTACAATCCGACACCCCCGGTCGTTGAGCCGGTCGAGGCCGAGACCTTTATGGGCTTCCGCCGTGCCGACGGTCGTGCCGCCACGCGCAATGAGCTGTGGATCATTCCCACCGTCGGTTGCGTCAACGAAGTCGCTCGTGCCATGTGCGAGCAGGCTCAGGATTTGGTCGATGGTTCGTTGGAGGGTGTCTATTACTTCCCGCATCCGTTCGGTTGCTCACAGACCGGCGCCGACCATGCCCAGACCCGTCGTCTGCTGGTGGCACTGTCGCGTCACGCAAACGCCGCGGGCGTGCTGTTCTTGTCGCTCGGTTGCGAGAACTGCACGCATCAGCAGGTGCTCGACGAGCTCGGTGACTTCGATCACGAGCGCGTTCGTTTTCTCACCTGCCAAGATGTAGCCGACGAGCAGATCGAGGGCCACAAGATTCTGTCCGAGCTGGCACATCTTGCCAAGCAGGCCAAGCGTGAGCCCATTCCGGCCTCAGAGCTGGTTATTGGTCTTAAGTGCGGCGGCTCTGACGGTCTTTCGGGCATTACCGCCAACCCCACGATCGGTCGCGTGAGCGATATGGTCGTCGCCCGTGGCGGCACGTCGGTGCTCACCGAAGTGCCCGAGATGTTTGGCGCGGAGAGCATCCTGCTCGACCGATGTGAGGACGAGCAGGTCTTTAACGCTGCCTCTGACATGCTTAACGGTTTTAAGGATTACTTTATTAGCCATGGTGAGGTGGTCTACGAGAACCCGAGTCCCGGTAACAAGGACGGTGGCATCACCACGCTCGAGGACAAGAGTTGCGGCTGCGTGCAAAAGGGCGGCTCCGCACACATTGTCGACGTGCTGCCGTATGCCGGTCACGTCACCAAGCATGGCCTGAACATGCTGTGCGGCCCGGGCAACGACATGGTATCCACCACGGCGTTGACGGCTGCTGGCTGTCACGTGATTCTGTTCTCGACTGGACGCGGCACGCCGTTTGGTGCACCGGCGCCCACCCTCAAGGTGTTCACCAATCAGCGTCTGTGCGACCACAAGGCCAACTGGATGGACTTTAACGCCGGCGTGATTGCCACAGGCGAACGCACACTCGACGAGGCTGCCCGAGACCTGTATCAGCTGGTACTGGATACAGCGAGCGGTAAGCTAACGAGTGCCGAGCGCCGCGGCTGCCACGAGATCAGTATCTGGAAAGACGGCGTCTGCCTGTAGAGAGATTCGCCATTCGTAGGGGTGGCGAATCTTTTGATCTCGATGACGGGGCTGCACGGTGGTTCTGTGCGAGGAAAGGGTTGCTGCTGCGCGTTTGTGAGATGCTTTTCGGTGCCCTTTTCCGCACTGTTGACGTATCTATGGTTATAAATTCGGGCAAATTGGTTTAAGAAGCCGATTTCGTCCAGGTCAATAGAGGGGAATTGCGTGGCTATCCACATCGTTGAGGAAGCAAATCGTTGTCTGGGCTGCAAAAAGGCGTTCTGTCAAATCAAGGGCTGTCCGGTGCAGACGCCCATTCCGCAGGTTATCGACCTCTTTAAGCAGCGCCGTCTGCAAGAGGCGGGCGAGCTGCTGTTCCAGAATAACCCGATGAGTGCGGTCTGCTCCATGGTTTGCAACCATTCGGGCCAGTGCGAGGGCGCGTGCATCCAGGGCCGCAAGGGCACACCGGTGCATTTTTCGAGTATCGAGAACTATATCTCGACTGCATATTTGGACCGCAAGGAGTGGAAGCCCGCGCCGTCGTGCGGCAAGCAGGTTGCCGTGGTCGGTTCCGGTCCTGCCGGCATGACCGTGGCCATTAAGATGGCCCAGCTGGGCTGTGCCGTCACTGTTTTTGAGCAGCGGCCCGAGATCGGCGGCGTGCTGGAGTACGGTATCCCCGAGTTCCGTCTGCCGCGTTCGCTCGTGCAAAAGTACCGCCACGTGATGTGCTCGCTCGGCGTGCGCGTTCGCCCCTCGACCACCATCGGCGGTGCGCTCCACATCGACGACCTGCTGCGCGACGGTTACGATGCGGTCTTTGTTGGTACCGGCACCTGGCGAGCTCGAAAGCTGGGTATTCCCGGCGAGTCGCGCGGCAATGTGCTGTTTGGTATCGACTATCTGGTCGATCCCACGAGCGTAGCAATCGGGCAGAACGTGGCGGTTATCGGCGCCGGCAATGTGGCCATGGATGTTGCCCGCACGGCCCTGCGCTCGGGTGCTCGCAAGGTTACCGTGTACGCCCGATCGCGCCATATCTCTGCCATCGATGACGAGGTGGAGCTGACCGAGCTTGACGGTGCCGAGATTGTGTGCGGCAAAGCGATCTGCGCCATCGACGACAACGGTCCGGTGTTCGAGACGGCTATCTTTGACGAGGACAACAACGTGGTGGGCTACGAGGAAGAACTCGACCATGCGTCTGCCGACACGGTTGTGATTGCGGCGTCTCAGGTGCCCAAGGACAAGCTCGTGCTTACAACGGGCGGTCTGGAGACCGACCATCGCGGCCTGCTTTCGGTCGACGAGTATGGCATGACTACCGTGTCTGGCGTCTTTGCCGCCGGCGACGTGGTCAACGGCCCGCTCACCGTGGTCCACGCCGTAGCTGGAGCCAAACTCGCCGTCGAAGGTATGATTGCCTACCTGGGCCTCTAACTCCATCCCGCCCATCAGTTGCGGTGAAATACGGACTGTTTTGCCGGTCAACGGCCTCACCTACTCCGTATTCCACCGCAACTTTTTTGTGAGGGTCGGGATTGAAGGTGGGGGAGTGCGAGCGGGTACGGACGCGGCGGTTGCTGATACGATAAGTACGTTAGCAACTGCCGCCGAGCGGCTTAAACGAAAGGAAGCCTGTATGGAGTCATCCGCCTACCCGATGCTCTTTAGCCCGATCAAGGTCGGTACGACCGAGGTCAAGAACCGCGTCTTTATGCCGCCGGTGTCCACCAACCTGGCCGATCATGGCTATGTGACCGATGACTTGGGCGATCATTACCGTGCCCGCGCCAAGGGCGGCGTGGGCCTGATCATCACCGAGGTCGTGACGGTCGAGCCTACCTATACCTATCTGCCGGGTGACATGTGCTGCTACGACGACACGTTTATCCCCGGCTGGGAAAAGCTCGCCGCGGCCGTCCACGAGTATGGCTGCAAGATCATGCCGCAGCTCTTCCACCCCGCCTACATGGCCTTTAACATTCCGGGCACGCCTCGCCTGATCGCTCCGTCCTTTGTGGGCCCGTCTTACGCCCGCGAGGCACCGCGCCCCATCACGGTCGACGAGATTCACGAGCTCACGCATCAGTTTGGCGACGCTGCCGTGCGTATGCAGAAGGCTGGCGTCGATGGCGTTGAAGTCCATGCGGCACACGCCCACGGCATGCTCGGCGGCTTTTTGACTCCGCTCTACAACAAGCGTACCGACGAGTATGGTGGCTCGCTCGACGCCCGTATGCGCTTCTTGCTCGAGGTCATCGCCGAGATTCGTGAGCGCTGCGGCAAGGACTTTATCATCGACGTCCGCATTTCGGGCGATGAGTACACCGATGGCGGCCTGACCCTCAACGACATGATCTACGTCTCGCGTCGCCTGGAGAAGGCCGGCGTCGACATGATTCATGTGTCGGGTGGTACCACCATCAAGCGCGGCTCCGCAATTCCCGCCGCCGGTACCCAGCAGGCCTCGCATGCCGCCTGCTCGCGCGAGATCAAAAAGCACGTCAACATTCCCGTCGCCACCGTCGGTCGCATTAACGAGGCCTGGATCGCCGAGGAGCTGATCGAGGACGGCACTGCCGACATCTGCATGATGGGCCGCGCCAATCTGTGCGATGCCGAGTTCTGCAATAAGGCCGCTGCCGGCAACGCCGACGATATCCGCCCCTGCATTGGCTGCCTGCGCTGTCTGAACGGCATCATGTTCGGCAAGCGCATCTCCTGCACCGTCAACCCCGATGTTGAGCGCGACGAGGCCGGTTACGAGCCTGCCGCCGAGGCCAAGAACGTACTGGTTGTGGGCGCTGGTCCTGCGGGCATGGAGGCGGCGTTCATTGCCGCCAAGCGCGGCCACAACGTGGTGCTCGTGGACAAGCAGGACGAACCGGGCGGCGAGATGCGCATCGCGGCCGTTCCGCCGGCAAAGCAGGAGCTCACCCGCGTGATCAAGTATCAGTACCGTCGTCTGGCCGAGGCGGGCGTGAAGTGCATATTTGGCACCGAGCTTACTGCCGAGGACATTCAGCGTGACTACGCGGGCTACGAGGTTGTCCTGGCTTATGGCGCCGAGCCCATCGCTCCGGCTTTCATGCAGGGCTTTAAGCAGGTTATGACGGCTGACGACCTGCTGGGTGGCAAGGCTTTCCCGGGCAAGAAGATCGTCATTGTGGGCGGCGGCACCGTTGGCTGCGAGACGGCAGATTACCTGGCCCCGCTGGTCAACGACCTGTCGCCGGCCAATCGCGATGTCACCGTCATCGAGATGACCAAGACGCTCGCCGCCAACGAGGGCGGCGCCGGCCGCGCGGTGCTTATCACGCGCATGCTCTCAAAGGGCGTTCACGTGCTGACCGAGGCCAAGGTGACCGAGATTACCGAGGACACTATCAGCTACGAAAAGGACGGCGAGGTCCACACCATCGCCGATGCCGATACGCTGGTGCTTGCCATGGGCTATCGTCCCAATACCAAGCTGGCCGACGACCTTGCTGCTGCCGGTGTTGCCACCCACGTGCTGGGCGATGCCAACAAGTGCGGCAACATCCGCGATGCCATCGGCGATGGCTACAAGGTTGCCTGCGAGCTCTAGTCAACCCCTTTGCACCAATCGATTGCAAAAAGCGGCGGCTGCTCTGTGTGTTGGGCAGCCGCCGCCTGCGTTTTGCCAAAGAAAGATTATTGTCGGGCCCTAAATGCCTTTTGCTTCTGCTCCCTCCGCAATCATGTTGCGGTTATACACCAGGTGCAGATACATCGCGTCGTGCGCGGCGGTGGGATTGCGCGAGGCGATGGCGTCGGCCACATCGCGGTGCGTGCGGATAGTTTCCTCGACGAGCTTTTTGCCGGTCACGTCGATAAAGAGGGGAACGGATGCCTTGAGCACGCCCATCAGGCGGGGAACGACGAGGTTGCCGCCATCCCAGGGCGGCTACATGGAGTAGCGCCCATGCGCATCGATTCCCTCTCATAGATGTGCGGCACAAAGAGCCCCGAGTTCATACGAGCTCGGGGCCTTTTTCGTCTAGATTGGGGACGCATAGCCGGACGAAAACAATTTGCGTCTGGTAATAAGCGTACGAAAGCGCAATTTTCGTCTTAATTCCGGATGCAAATCAAGACGAAAACCGTTTACGTCTGCTTTAAATCCGTACGAAAACGGTTTTCGTCTTGCAGGGCAGTTGCCGTTTCTACAGTTCAGCTTCCAGTTCGGCTTTGTGCTCGTAGAGGTAGTCGCGCATGTAGGGGATGGCAAATGAGACCTTGCCGTACGAAGGAGCCTCGATAATCGATTCTCTTAACAGGCGGCTGCGGACGGAGCTCACCTGTTGAGGCGTTTTGTTTAGGGCGTCGGCAACCATGCTGGTCGAGCTCGTCTGCCCCAAAGACGCCATGCTCAGCAGATAAGCGATGCACGTGGGCGGAATGCGCTGCAGCGCGGGCTCAATCACCATGGCGCAGAAGCGTTCGCGTGCCGTTGCAATGCCGCGCTCGGCTTCTTCTTCTCCAATAATCGCTGTATGTGCGCGTCTCGCCAACTGCCATGCGTAGTATCCAACGAGTTGGATCATGAAAGGATAGCCTTGCGTTGCCTCGGCAAGTTGGCCGGCAATACCTGGCTGCAACTCCATGCCAGACGCTTCAATGGTTTCCTCGAGGGAGTACGACACTTCGGTTACTGCCACAGCCTTCAGGTCAAAGGGGAGGGCACGGCGCAAAAACGTAAGTGTCTTTCCGTTGATGATGCTTTCAATCATCGAAGGCAGCCCAGCAAAAACAAAGGCGATATCAAGGTCTTCGCCGATAACCTGCTGAATCGCAATGGAGAGCGTTCGGACCTCATCGAGCTCTGCGTCTTGAACCTCGTCGAGAGTGATGAGCAGGCCATTTCCATTCTTGGTTATTGTCTGTCTCATGGCGTCGCGTAGCGATGGGCCGATTCGCTCAATATCTATGCTGCCGATGGATATGCCAGCTACGGTGGGCTCAAATCTGGCGTGTTTGGCCTGGAATTTGGGCTGCAGCTGTTCGAGAATGCGCTGGCAAAGTCCCTCGGTTGCGACCTCTTTTATGACCGTCCAGCCACGGCTTTGCGCCAAACGTGAGCACTCGTCAAGGAGGACCGTCTTGCCCGTTCCACGGACGCCGGCTATGCGCATTAGGCGCCCCGGGGCACCAGGCCCGTTGACGAGGCCCTCATTGAATTCTTCGAGCACATCTTCGCGGCCGATAATCGTGGGAGGTGTTTTACCTGCTGTGGGCTTAAAAGGGTTTGTTTGCATGTGAGCCACCTTTGCTCAAGATATAGCAAGATATAGCAAAGTATAGCAAGATATAGCAAAGTATAGTGAGATATAGCAAAGTAAGCGCTACTCACGGGTTTTGCGGTGGTGCTATTTTCCAAATGCCGCGCGGATAAAGCGCTGGGCGAACAGCTTATTAGCGATGTTGATGACATGGCCCAAGAACAGCGCCGAGATGGCGGTGGTCACGCCAAAGCCGCCCAGGTTGTGCATGAGCGCGAGCGACAGAACGAGAGACACGGCGACATGCGAGCAGTCGAATACGACTTTTACGTCGCCAAAGCGGCGTTTAATCTTTTCGGCAATGACCTGCACCAGGCCGTCGGGCGCGTTGGGGACAACGCCCATGTTGACGACGAGACTTACGCCAAATGCAGTGACAGCGAGGGAGAGCAGCATGGTCTCAACCTGTATGGGGAGTGCTGCGGGATGCAGCGGGTTGACCGCCATGAAGAAGTCGGTGAAGCCGCCGATGAGCGTTGAGAAGCACAGCTCGAGCAGGATGCGCGGCTGGAACTCGCGTCGCAAGATAGTGAATTGTGCCACGATGTAGGCGACATAGGTAGCAGTGATCCAAAAGCCGAGCGTCTTGCCCGTGAGCATGGATAGGGTTGTGGCAAAGCACGTGAGCGCGGCGACGCCCAGGCCGGATGCCGTCTGGAGACTCATGCCGAGTGCCAGTACTGCAACGCCCGCCAGATACATCAGCATCCTGATGACGGTATGGAACCAATCGATCTTTTCGCCATTCATGATGATGAGCGGTCGCATGTTGCTACCCGTCCTTTCGGTTGTGTGAAAAAACTGACCCGGACCGGCAAAAGAGGGTTATCGGAGGCACTGCTGTTAAAGCAGAAAAGCCGGCCCCACGGTCAGTTGTCTAGGAAGTGTCTCGCTGTGCCGGAATGGGACTGAAGGGCCCGCGAGACGGGAGGAAAGCAAATGACATTGCGTGGGCAATAGGATGCCAAGATGGTAGGGTGCGTCTTAGCATCCTATTGCTCACGCTCGACGAAATCGGTTTCGTTTGAGCCTTAGTATACGCACGGGATTCTATTTGCAAAGAGAAAAACAATAAAAAGTGAACGTTCACCTAATCGTAACAACTCGTTGGCTGTATCATGGCGGTAGTCGATACGAAACCGATTTCGTATCGACTGCGCATGCGTTGTATCTGTCCATTATCTGGTGGTGTAAACGAGGGGTTACACCTGCCGCAAAAGCGGCATTCATCATTGTCCAGATCGAAAGGATCACCATGGAACAGCATACCGATTGCTCGTACTGCATGTGCGGGACCGACAACACGCTCGTCGATGCCTTTGGCATCCCCATGCTTGACCTGCCTGCCAGCAAGCTCATCTTGTTTAAGGAGCAGAGTCATAAGGGCCGCGTAATCGTGGCCTCCAAGCAGCACGTCGATGACATCTCCTGCATGTCCGAGGAAGACGCCGCCGCCTTTATGGCCGATGTCCGCCACGTCGCGGCAGCGCTGCACAAGGCGTTCAATCCCGACAAGATTAACTTTGGTGCCTACGGCGACACCATGCATCACCTGCACGTGCATATCGTCCCCAAGTACAAGGACGACCCGTTTGAGTTTGGCGACGTGTTTGCCATGAACCCCGGTCGCGTCACGCTCGAGTCGGCTCAGTACGACGAGATCGCCCAGGCAATTGTCGCCAACCTGTAAGCGAGTAAAAGCTGCTATTTCGAATAGAAGCACTTGGCTTCATTGCCGGTTAAAAGGAGCTTATCTATGAATGCGGGAGTTGTTTCACTCCTTTGGGTGCTGGTGGGCGTAGTCCTACTGGTCGCCATGATCGTTAAGTTTAAAATCAACAGCATCATTGCGCTTATTCTTTCCGCCATTTTTATCGCCCTTGCCGACGGCATCTCTGTGGGCGACCTTGTTACCACCATGGAAGATGGACTGGGCGGAACGCTTAAGTCGCTTGCGCTGATCATTATCTTTGGCGCAGCCATCGGAAAACTGATGACCGATTCGGGTGCCTCGCAGCAGATTGCCGACACTATCGTTGACAAGCTCGGTATTAAGCTGCTGCCTGTTGCGCTTCTGATCATCGGCGTTATCTTTGGTATGAGCATGTTCTACGAGGTGGCGTTCCTTATCGTTACGCCGCTCGTTATCAGCATCGCCAAAGAGGCCGACATCCCCTATATGCGCCTGATTATCCCGGCTGTTTCTGGTACCACGATGGGCCATTCTCTTTTTCCGCCGCAACCTGGTCCTATGGCGCTGGTGAGTGCCTTTGGTGCCGAGGTTCCGCCGGTCTACATCTTTGGTCTGATCGTCACGATTCCGACACTTATCTGCTCTGGTCTTTTGCTGTGCCATTTCATCCCCGGTCTCGATGACATGCCGCTTGGCAATGTTATGAAGCCGGCGGAGCGCAGGCCCGCGGACGAGCTTCCGCCGTTCTGGCTTTCCATTCTGGTGCCGCTGTTCCCGGCAATCATCATGATTGGGGCTTCGATTATCAAGAACACGGTGGGCGAGGGTTGCTTTGCATACGATCTTGCCAGCTGCATCGGTAGCGCAGATATCACTATGCTCATCACGATGATTCTTGCCATGGTTGCGTATGGTTATACGCGCGGCATGGATGGCGGAGAGATCTCTAGCTCTATGTCCGATGCTATCAAGGGCGTCGCGAACGTGCTGCTCGTTATCGGTGCCGGCGGCATCATGAAACAGGTCATCATTACTTCTGGCGTTGGCGCGACGCTTGCCGACATGGTGAGCCTCATGCCGGTGTCGCCGCTGATTTTGGCTTGGGTGATCACGGTGGTCCTGCGCCTGCTCACCGGCCAGGGTACCGTCTCGGCCATCACCGCCGCCGGCGTCGTGGCACCTATGGTTACGCAGTTTGGCATCAACCCGGTGCTTGCAGTACTGGTCTGCGCCTGCGCATCCAATACCATCACGCCTATGTATGACGGCGGCTACCTGCTGTTCCAGCAGTCGTTTGGCCTGTCGATGAAGGATACCTATAAGACATGGGGCCTGTTGGAGCTCGTCAACTCCGTTGTCGGCCTCATCATGGTTCTAATCCTGAGCCTGTTTATCTAGGCGAGAAACGCATAAGACAAGCGTGTCTCACCGCAAGCCCGCGGACAGTTGCCTATCAAACTGTCCGCGGGCCTTTGCTTTTTATACCAACGGCATGTCGCACCCGCCCCCTCATAAGTTGCGGTAGAAAAGTTACAGTATATGCAGCTGAAGGCATTGAGCAGAAAAAAATCCCCCGCAACAAATAAGAGGGCGGGGGAAGCGATAATATTGAAAGGT
>CAJMSV010000014.1 GCA_905216175.1 uncultured bacterium
TGGTATCTCCCTCCTCCGTGGCGGCGCTTTAGTGCGTAGGCTAGAAGGGTTCGCCACGAAACCGGCCCATCTACTACGTTTAGTCCCTTACCCCCAACCATGCCAAAAAGCGCGAAAACAAAACCGCAGGTAGAATGCCTGCGGTTTTGTTCAAAACGAAGGTATGGTCAGGGGTATCGAGTCAAACGTAGTAGATGGGCCGGTTTCGTGGCGCGCGGTTCCGGCTGATCCCTTGGGGACGGAGGAAGACGGATCATTTTGCTCCCGCGAGGCTTGCAGGGGCACTCGTGCAGGGCCGCCCGAACAAAACTATGTCGGTTTACTACGATGAATTCGACATTCCCGACCATGACTGCATTTTTCTAAATATTGCAAGCGTTCTACCTGCGGTTTTGCAAGCGCGCAATTTACCGTGGTCGAAGGCGGGCGATTAATCGTAGTAATCCGGCATGGTTTTGAAATGGCATTAAATCGATAACGGCCATTTTGCTATGCCGGGGCGGTCGGTCGTCGGGTAATTACCCTCGCAGGTAGGCGATGGCGATCTGCGTGCGGTTGCGCAGGCCCATTTTGGCAAGGATTGAGCTGATGTGGTTGCGCACGGTGCCTTCGCCCATGTAGGCGGTGGCGGCAATCTCCTTGTTGTCGAGGCCGCGGGCGATGAGCTCTGCGACTTCGAACTCGCGGTCGGTCAGGCTGGCAAAGGCGGCGGGCCGGCGAGGCGTGTCGGCCTCGGACCCCGCCCCATCAAAGTCGATATCCTCGATCGCCTTGCCCTCGAGTACGCGTTTGCCGTCCATGACCTGCGCCAACGCTGGAGGAATGGCGGCGACATCGGTCTTGATCAGGTAACCGCGGGCGCCTAGCTTGAGCGCCGACACAATGTACTCGTCATCTGAGAATGTCGTCAGAAACACCACGCGTGCCGCGGGGTAGTGCTCAAGGATTTCGCGCGCCGCCGAAAGGCCGTCGCGCCCTGGCATCTGAATGTCGAGCAGCGCGATATCGGGTGCGTGCTCGGCGTAGAGC
This sequence comes from uncultured bacterium, assembly GCA_905216175.1. Lineage (GTDB taxonomy): Bacteria > Actinomycetota > Coriobacteriia > Coriobacteriales > Coriobacteriaceae > Collinsella. The sequence goes on from CAJMSV010000014.1 coordinate 1,030, forward strand.
GCCACCGCGTCGTCGCCGTCGGCACCGGTGCCCACCACCTCTATCTGCGGCTTAGCGCCCAGGATAATCTTGAGTGAATCGACCACCAGACGGTCGTCGTCGACGACTATGAGCCTCATCGGCCCTCATCTCCTTGCTGCTTGGGAATGGTGGCAAATACGCGCCATCCGGGGGCGCCGACTCGCGAGCCGGCAGTGAAAGTGCCGCCGAGCGCCTCGACACGCTCGCGCATGGAGGCGAGCCCCATACCCCCTGTGGCGCTGCGGGCGCTTGTTCGAACCCCGCCCGTTCCATCGTCGGTAACGACGAGCTGGTAAAACGACGGATGCTCCATGCACCGCACGGTAATGGTTTTGGCATGGGCGTGTCGCATGGCGTTGGAAAGCGCCTCGCGCAGCACCGCCGCAAAGCAGTTGGCGACGTTGGCGGGTGCATGCTCGGCCAAAACCTCAAGCTCAATCTGCGGACCGCTGTCCGAGCGTGCGCCTTCAACGATGCGCTCGAGCTGCACGGAGAGGTTGGTCGCATTGTCGTTGAGCGCGTGGACGCTGGCGCGCACGAGTTGGAGCGCCTCGTCAACCGTGCGTTTGACGTCGGCGAAATCGGCGGCAACCCTGGGCTCGTCGGCATGGACCACGCGCAGGGCTTCGGTTTGAAGCGAAGCGCGCGTGAGCTGGTGGCCCACGTTATCGTGGATCTCGCGCGCGATGCGGGCGCGTTCGGCGAGCGTCGCGAGTTCGACTTCGTAGTCCTGGCGGTCGGCGAGGTCACGGTTGCGTGCCTCGAGTGCCAGGGCGCGTTCTTGCAGCTTGTCGCGGATGCGACGCATGCGTTCCTGTTCGCGCTCCAGCTGCGCGGTGCGCAGCGACAGCAACGTGGCGGCGACCGAAAGGATGGCGGTTAACAGCAGCGTTCGGGTGGTGAGCACGCCGCCACGAAGGTCCGCGACAAGCGCGCAGACACACACGGCGCCAATCGCCAGCGCGGGCCAGATTCGTTCACGGCGCACGCGTCGCGCGATGTCATAGAGGGCGAGAGGCGCAAACGGCACAAACGGCGGCACGAAGACGGCCGCGATGATGTAAGCGTAGCTCGCGGCCTCGCTTATACGGCGCGTGCGTTCTCCCTGTGCCACCTCGGCCAGCGAGGTGGCAATAACGCCAAGGCAAAACGCCGCGACCAGGCGAGCGTCCACGGCAAGGCCCATTGCGGCCGCAATGCAGCACGCCAGCACGATCGATTTGTCGAAAAGCCTGTTCATACGGGTATTGTACGCGAAGCCGCGCGTGGTGGAGGGGCCGCCTGCGCAACCGTGACATTCCTCCCGCGCGGCAAATCGGCGTCGATCGCTCGCACGAGCGGGGGTTTCGCCTCCGCCCCCCCCGCACTCGTGACAAAGCTCACTGGTGCGCGCCGGCGGCTCCTGCGATGATGCAATCGTACCGGGCCGCAATCAACGGAAGGGCCGCCTCATGACAGACATCGTTCACGTCGAAAACCTCGTCAAGCGCTATGACGACCTTATTGCGCTCGACCACTTTAACCTGAGCATCGCCCCCGGCGAGATCTTTGGCCTGTTGGGCCCCAACGGCTCGGGCAAGACCACGTCCATCAACTGCATTTTGCAGCTGCTCGCCTACGACAAAGGCACCATCGAGCTGTTCGGCGAACCCATGACGCCCGCCCGCTACGACCTCAAGCGCCGCATCGGCGTGGTGCCGCAGCAGGTGGCGGTGTTTGACGAGCTCACGGTGCGCGAGAACATCGACTATTTCTGCAGCCTCTACGTCAACGACCGCAAGCACCGCCGCGCGCTGGTGAACGAGGCGATCGACTTTATCGGGCTGGGCGACTTTGCCAAGTTCCGCCCCGGCAAGCTCTCGGGCGGCCTGGCGCGTCGCCTCAACATCGCCTGCGGCATCGCGCACAAGCCTGAGCTCATCTTCTTTGACGAGCCCACGGTGGCGGTCGACCCGCAGAGCCGCAACGCCATCCTGGAGGGCATCTGCCGCTTGCGCGACGAGGGCGCCACAGTGGTGTATACCAGCCATTACATGGAGGAAGTCGAGCAAATCTGCAGCCGCATCATGATCATGGACGGCGGGCGCGTGCTGGCGCAGGGCACCAACGACGAGCTCAAGCGCATGATTCAGATGGGCGAGCGCGTGACTGTCGAGGTTGGCGCCGTAGAGACCGCCACGGTCGAGCGGCTGCGCGCCCTCGAGCACGTGCTTTCGGTTGAGCTGTCCGGCGGCGAGATCGTCTGCACCTGCGAAGCGAGCCCGCACAATTTGGTCGACATCCTCGACACGCTGCGCGCCGCCGATGTGGCGCTCGGCCGCGTGTGGAGCGAGCCACCGACCCTCAACGACGTGTTCCTCGAGATCACCGGCCGCGAGCTGCGCGACTAGGGGGCAGTCATGTTCAACACCATCATCACTACGGTCAAGACGCTGCTGCGCCGGCCGAGCACGTGGGTCTGGGGCGCTCTCTTTCCCATCGTACTTTCCACGATGTTCATGTTTATGTTTGCGAACCTCAGCTCCGACGGCACGGTCGACCCGGTGCCGGTGGCCGTCGTGGCGGACGAGGCTTGGGACGCTTCGACCTTTAAGGGCGTGGCGACGTCGCTTGCCAAGGAAGGCGGCGAGCAGCTGCTCGAGATCCACGAGCTCGACGACGCAGCCGATGCGAACCGTGCGCTTAAGGCCGGCGAGGTCGCGGGCATCTATGCGGTCGACGATGCGGGCACGCCCAAACTCACGTTGCTTTCGAGCTATGGCAGCTCGCGTGCGACGTCGGTGCTCACCGACCGCAGCATCCTTGAAACGGTGGCAAGCTCGTATACACAAAATGCCGAGCTCATGTCCCAGATTGCCCAGGACAACCCGGCGGCGCTCGCCGACCCGGAGGCGGTTGCGCGCGCTCTATCGCTCGAGGGCGGTACCCGCCGCGTAAGCCTGACACGCACCACGCCCGATGGCACGGTCGTCTACTATTACGCGCTTTTTGGCCTGGTCGCGATGATGTCTGCGGAGTTTGCCGCCTTGAGCGTCGTCGACCTGCAGCCCAATCTGTCGGGCCTTGGCGCACGTCGCTGTGTGGGCGGTCTTTCCAAGACGGCATCGCTGACCGGCATCTTTGTCGGCTCGTGGCTGGTCTCCTTTGCCTCGATGACGATCGCGATCGGCTACGTGCGCCTGGTCGTGGGCGTCGACTTTGGCGGGCGCGAGGGGCTGTGTCTGGTGGGTGGCGCCGCTTCCGCGCTTGCCGCCACGGGCTTGGGCCTTTTTGTGGGCACGCTTCCCGTTAAGGGCGGCAAGGCGTCCAAGTCCGGCATCCTCACGGGCTTTGCTACCACGTGCGCCCTGTTCGCCGGCCTCTACGGCGAGCCGGCGATGGCGCTTGCCGACGACGTCGCCCGCGCCTGCCCGGCCGAGTGCTGGCTCAACCCCGTCAAGCTCATCTGCGACATGTTCAACCGCCTGTATTTCTTTGAGGACCTGGGCCCCTTTGTCGTTCGCGCCGGCGCGCTGGTCCTTATGGCGTTGCTGTTCGTTGCCGCCGCCACGCTGATCTTTGGAAGGAGCCGCTATGAGCACCTTTAAGACCGCGCTTCGCATGGCGCTGGCGCACCCGTTCTACCTGCTCATCTATACGGTGTTCATCTCGCTCATGGGCGTATTCATTGCGGCCTCGGTGAGCTGGAACTCGTCGCAGCTTACCGAGTACGAGCCCTACGACACCAACGTGATCGTGATCGACCGCGACAATAGCGACCTTTCGAGGGCACTCACCAAGCACCTGGGCTCGCGCTTTGAGCTGGTCACGGGCATCGGCGACGATACGTACGATCTTGCGGACGCGCTCTCCAAGAGCAATAGTGCCAAGGGTAGCGCCGACTGCGTGTTCTTTATCCCGGAGGGGTTTGAGGACGACCTTGTTGCAGCCGCCCGCGCGGGGGAGTCCCTGCCCAAGCTCGATGTGACCTACGGTGCCGGCACCATGGCGGCGGCGCTTTCGTCTGCCGAGGCCTCGCGCTGGATCTCGCTCGCGGGCGCTGCGGCGGCCCTAGAGCCCGCCGCCTCTAATGGTAGCGTCGCCAAGGCCGCCGAGCATGCCGCCGCCAGGCGCGCCGAGGTCCAGATTGAGCAGGTCAAGGTTGGTTCGACTGCCGCCGCCATGCTCAAGTCGTATTTCAACTTTGGCGCGTACGCGATTATCTCGTCGGTCATCGTATCGGTGGGGCTGGTGTTCTCGGGCATGAACGAGCCCGAGCGCGTGCGTCGTATGGATGCCGGCCCAATCTCCGAGCGCCGGCGTTCGCTCGCCGTGTTTGCGGCCGCCACTGTGATCACCGTCTGCATCTGGTTTGTGTCGAGCATGATGAGCGTCGTGGGCTTTGCCGGCGCGGTTGCCGAGGTCGGCGTGGGTCGTGTGTGCCTGGCGCTGGCGGCGACGTTTGCCCTGGCGTGCATGCCTCTGGCCGTTGGCTTTGCGCTGTCGAGCCTGGGTGCGCGCGAGGAGCTGCTTAACGGTGTGGGCAACCTGCTCGGCATGCTCATGACGTTTTTGGGCGGCGCCTGGATGCCGCTGTCGCTGATGGGCCCAGCCGTGCAGACCGCGGCGCATTTTGTGCCGACGTATTGGGTGAACGACGCGATTGGCAAGGCGCTCGCCGCGGACCTGACGTCCACCGTGCTGGGCGACATCGCTTGCGATCTGGGCGTCACAGTGCTCTTTGCCGCGGCCATCGCCGCCGTAGGCCTAGCCCTCGCCCACAACAAATCCCACGCCTAGACACCTACTCATTGGGGACAGACTTAAACGACCAAAAGTATTCATTGGGGACAGACTTAAATGACTAGCCATCGGGGGCAGATAAGGAGCGTCCCCAACTGCCGGGTGGCGAAAGAGCGTCCCTTGTGACTGGTCATTTAAGAACGTCCCCAATGACTAGTCTGAAACAAATCCCCACTCTCGCCCCAAAATAGTTCGCCAAGGTTTACTATTACGTTCATAAAGTAGTACGAGGCTAACAATGGGGGATACCATGGCAACGCAGAAAGCCTACGTCCAGGTTAAGGATCTCAAAAAGCACTACGGCGATGGAGATGCACACCTGACGGTGCTCGACGGCATCAACACGTCTATCAATCGCGGCGAGATCTGCGTCATGCTGGGGCCCTCGGGCTCGGGCAAGTCGACGTTTCTTAACCTGATCGGTGGCCTGGAGGATGCCGACGCCGGCTCCATCATGGTGGACGGCTGCGACCTCACGGTGCTCAAGCCCGCCGACCTGGGTGAGTACCGCCGCCGCGAGCTGGGCTTTGTCTTTCAGTTCTACAACCTGGTGCCCGACCTCACCATCAAGGAAAACATTGAGGTCACGGCGCACCTGTCCAAAAACCCGCTCAATGTCGACGACCTGCTGCGTTCGCTGGGCCTCTACGAGCACCGCAACAAGTTCCCGCGTCAGGTTTCGGGCGGCCAACAGCAGCGCTGCGCCATCGGCCGTGCGCTCGTCAAGAACCCGGGTCTGTTGCTGTGCGACGAGCCCACGGGCGCGCTCGACTACAAGACGTCCAAGGAAATCCTGCAGCTCATGGAGGATGTCAATCACGAGTACGGCTGCACCATCATCATCGTCACGCACAACGCCGCCATCGCCCGCATGGCCAACCGCGTGCTGCGCCTGCGCGACGGACGCATCGTCGAGGATGAGCTCAACGAGTCGCCCGTCGCGGCCGCCGAGCTCGATTGGTAGGCGGCGCCATGACACCTCTCGCAAAACGTCTCCCGCGCGAGCTGCGCCGCAATATCGGCAAGTACCTGGGCATCTTTTTGCTTATGTGCGGAAGCACCGCTCTCACCTCGGGATTTTTGCTCGCAGCGCATTCCATCGGCTGCCTTATCGATGACATGCGCGATGCGTACGCGATTGAGGACGGCCGCGTGACCACCTCCTTCGAGGCTACCGACGATCAACTCAAGGCCGCCGAGGATGCAGCCGGCGATGTCGGCGGCGTCACGCTCTACAAGAATTTCTCCATCGACGCCATCATCAAAAAGACCGCCGGCGACGACGGCACCAAGCGCACGCTGCGCACCTATGCGCACCGCACCAAGGTCGATATCGCGTCCTACTGTGAGGGCAAGGAGCCCAAAACGGACGATGAGGTGGCAATCGACCGTGTCTTCGCCACCAACAACGACCTCGCCGTGGGCGATAAGGTCGAGCTTGAGGGCCGCACCTACACCATCTGCGGCATCATGACCCAGCCCGATAGCCAGGCGCTGTTCCTCAACAATTCGGACTTTACGGTGAACACCATCACCTATGGTGTTGCCGAGGTCACCGACGCCGGCTTTGCCGCGCTCGAGGATGCCGGCGGCGCGCCTGACTACACCTACTCCTTCACCTTTGCCGATCGCGATCTCTCCACTGCAGACCGCATCGATGCCGAGCAGGATATGGTCGAGGCGCTGACCGATGCCGATGCGTGCGTCGACGACCTGATCGATGCCGATTCCAACCAGGGCATTGGCTATGCGCGCGACGACGTGGACGGCGACTCCACGATGTGGATGACGCTGCTCGACATCATCATCGTGATCATGGCGTTTGTCTTTGTGGTGCTCACCGACGCCACCATCGAGGAGGAGAGCGCCATTATCGGCACGCTGCTCGCCAGCGGCTATCGTCGACGCGAGATCGTGCTGCACCACCTTGCGCTTCCCGCTATCGTGGGCGTGGTCGCGGCGCTTTTGGGCACTGCGCTCGGCGTTGTGTTCTTTACCGAGCCCATGCGCAGCCTCTATTACGGTTCGTATAGCCTGCCGCCCTTCCAGGTGTACTGGAGCTGGGAGATCTTTGTGAAGTGCGCCGTGGTTCCCGCCGCCGCGCTCATCCTCATCACGCTGGTGGGCCTGCTTCGCAAGATGGGCAAGACGCCGTTGCAGTTCCTCCGTCACGAGGCGGGCGGCAAGTCGGGAACCAAGCACGGCCTGCAGCTGCCGGAGCGCATGGGCTTTGTCTCGCGCTTCCGCCTGCGCATCTTCCTGCGTAATCTGGGCAACTTCGCCACGCTTTTCGTGGGCATTGCGTTTGCCTCGCTGCTACTGCTCTTTGGCCTGGCGATTCTGCCCACGATGACGCACTACGCGGACAACCTCGAGACAAGCCTGGTCGCCGAGCACCAGTACACGCTCAAGGCCCCGCTGGAACTCGAGGGCACCGCCGAGGAGCGCGAGCAGTGGTCGGCACTCGAGCGTTTGCAGTCGGTTGGCGGCGCACTGCTTTCTGCCGCTCAGGATGCCGATGACGAGCTTGAGGACGCGGCCGATGCCCTCGGCTGCGACCGCGACGAGGCTATCGACCTGATCGACAAGGCCTCTAAGATCGACACTGACAACGACGATATCCACCCGGTCAATACGACCGACAACGGCGCGGGCGCAATCGCGCAGGCCGAGAAATATGCCGTTTACCAGCTGCAATACAACCGCGGCGATGGAAATGGGCAGGAGACGATTTCCGTCTACGGCATCTCGTCCGATTCGCGCTATTGGAAAGACCTCAACGTGGGCGATGGGCGCGTCGTCTTTGGCGGCGGTCTGCTCGACAAGTTTGGCTGGAGCGAGGGCCAGAAGGTCACGCTCAGCGACAAGTACGAGGGCGAGCATTATTCCCTTGAGTACGCGGGCAAGGATTGTGCCTGGGGCTCAAAGTCGGACATGAATATCTATATGAGTATCGACGACTTTAACGAGCTGTTCGACAACGATGCCGCCTACTTTAACGGCTATGTGAGCGACGAGAAGCTCGACCTCGATGCGCGTTACTTTGCCGGTGACACCACGCCCGACGACATGCGCGCCGTGGGCGACCAGTTCATCGGCATGATGAGCAAAATGATCGGCATGATGATCGGGCTCGCGGTGTTTATCTTCTTGTTGTTTATGTACCTGCTGACCAAGGCTGTGATCGACCACAGCGCCCGTTCGATCAGTTACATGAAAGTCTTTGGCTATCGCGATAGCGAGATCTCGCATCTGTACATCCGCTCGATTACGCTGTGCGTGGCGGCGTCGCTCGTGCTGAGCCTGCCGGTCATTATTGGCTCGCTCACGGCCATCTTCCGCTCGATGCTGCTCGCCTACAACGGCAATATCGAGATCTACGTGCCCGCCTGGTCCATGGCGGCATGTGTCGGCATTGGCTTTGCGACCTACCTGGTCGTGGCGCTGCTGCACACGCGCTCCATCAAGCGCGTCAGTCTGGCCGAAGCTCTCAAAGTCCAAGAGTAGTCATCGGGGACAGCCCCTGCCGATTCGCCGGCTCGCCGGCCGGCTGGAAAGGACTGTCCCTAGCTGCCGGCAGGAAAGGAGCGTCCCTAGCTGCCAGGTGCCTTGCTGCCTGGTGGCGAGGCACTCATTTAAGTCCGTCCCCAATGAGTGGTTTCAGCCATTTAAGTCTGTCCCCAATGAGTCCCCAATGACTAGGTGCCGTACTTGACTTTAACTCTGCTTTAACTGGTACCATCCTCTATGTCTGTAACGCCATATAGACCGAGGGGATATATCTATGACCGCAACTGCACCCGCAGCACCCGCCAAGGTGTACTTCACCAACCTGCGCACGCATGCTCGCGAGAGCCAGCTCGACAAGCTCAAGCGCCTCATCCGTCACGCCGGTATCGAGCAGATCGACTTTGAGAACAAGTTCGTCGCCATCAAGATTCACTTTGGCGAGCTGGGCAACCTGAGCTTTTTGCGCCCCAACTACGCCCGCGCCGTCGCGGACGTCGTGAAGGAGCTGGGCGGCAAGCCCTTCCTCACCGACTGCAATACGCTCTATGTCGGTAGCCGCAAAAATGCGCTCGAGCACATCGATACCGCCTACCAGAACGGCTTTACCCCGTATGCTACGGGTTGCCAGATCATCATTGCCGACGGCCTCAAGGGCACCGCCGAGGCGCTCGTCCCGGTCGAGGGCGGCGAGTACGTGCACGAGGCCAAGATCGGTCAGGCGCTCATAGATGCCGATATCGTGATCAGCCTCACCCACTTTAAGGGCCATGAGCAGGCCGGCTTTGGCGGCGCCATGAAGAACCTGGGTATGGGTGGCGGCAGCCGCGCCGGCAAGATGGAGCAGCATGCCGCCGGCAAGCCGAACGTCGCGACCGAGCACTGCATTGGCTGCCGTGCCTGCGAAAAGATCTGTGCACACAGCGCTATCTCGTTTGACGACACCCGCGAGCGCGAGCTTGCCAACGGCAACACCCGCACGGTCCACGTGGCCGCCATCGACCACGATCGCTGCGTGGGCTGCGGCCGCTGCATCGGCGTGTGCAACCAAGACGCCATCAAGCCCGGCTATGACGCTGCGGCCGACGTGCTCAACTACAAGATCGCCGAGTACACCAAGGCTGTTGTCGACGGCCGCCCGAGCTTCCATATTTCGCTAGCTATGGATATCAGCCCCAATTGCGACTGCCACCCCGAAAACGACACGCCTATCGTCAACGACATCGGCATGTTCGCGAGCTTCGACCCGGTCGCCATCGACCAGGCCTGCGCCGATGCCGTCATGGCATCCGAGCCGCTGCCCAACACCGAGCTCACCGATAGCGCGGCCAAGATGGAGCACAACCACGAGCATCTGGAGGGCGAGCAGGCGCGCGACCCCTTCTGCATCACGCACCCCGACACCGACTGGCGCGCGTGCATCGCGCATGCCGAGAAGATCGGCCTGGGCACGAGCAAGTACGAGCTCATCGAGGTCAAGTAGCGCCTGACTATTGGACATATCAAGCGCTTTTGTAGCGAAACGTTAGTAAAAACCGCCCGTGAGCACAGCGCCCACGGGCGGCTTTTTGGAAGTGCTAGGGGGTCAGATAGACCAGTAAACCGTCCTATTTCCTAAAAATACTCGTCGAGGAAGTTGTCGACCGTGTTCCAGTAGAGTTCGGGGTCGACCTGCGCGCTCTTGGCGTGGGTGGCGCCATGGATAGTGAGCTTTTGCTTGACCTTGCTGGCGCATGCGTCGTAGTTTTGGTCGAGCATGCTGTACGGCACAAAGGTGTCTTGGTCGCCGTGGATAAACAGCATGGGAACCGTCGCGTGTTTGAGTTGCTCCACACTGCTCGCCTTATGAAAGTCGTAGCCCGCGCGCACGTTGCACACCAAGTTTGCTACATCGAGCAAGGGAAAGCTGGGCAGGCCGAACACGTCCTTGAGCTGCAGGGAAAACTCGTCCCAAACACTCGTATAACCGCAGTCCTCGATAATGCATTTCACGTTTGCGGGCAGAGATTCCCCCGCGACGTTCATGGCGGTTGCCGCACCCATCGACTCGCCAAAGACCAGGATACGTGCCTCGGGGTCAGCCTGAACGATTCGCTCGATCCATGCGACGATGTCAAGGCGCTCGGGCCAGCCCATGCCGATATAGTTGCCGCCGGAGCGCTCGTGGGCGCGGGCGGCAGGCGCGAGCACGTTCATGCCACGGTCGTGGAAGCGCTTGGCGTATCGAGCCATGCCGATGGGCTCGTTGGTATATCCATGCAGGCAGACGGCGTAATCGTGGGTGTTCTCCGAGGCAGCAAAATACCAGGCGGCGAGCTCGGTTCCGTCATCTGCGGTGAGGCCGCTGCTCTTGCGGTTCTCTTTAAACCATGCCCGCGCCTCGGCATCCTCGGCATCCGGCTGCTCACCTTCTTTGTCGTTCTTGCTATCCTGCATCATCTTCATGGTGTATGGCGCGCGGGGATTCAGCGCGAAGTCAAACAGAAAGTTGCCGGCAAACCCCAGCAGCGCGACAACGAGCACCAGCGCAACGATGCCGGCTATCTTGAGCTTTCGATGGGAACGTGCGTTTTGAGACATAAGAAGCTTTCCTATAGGATGTTAATACATCAACATTTAATTCAAGCGCATTATGGACGTTCGCCGTTGATGCGTCAACAGGCAAAGAATGGGTAAACAAAGGGTCACGTATGGTGCAAATTTCGCACGTACCTAGACGCTTTGATATAGTGTTGAGAACTCTTTACGTTGGAGGATGTAACCGGCATGTCCGATTCGAGCGACAGTTCTAAGCCGCGACCCAAGACCGCGGCCGTTCCACACTACACGGTGGGCGAGGAGATCATGAACTCCGTCACCCATGGTGTCGGCTGCCTGCTGGGTATCGCGGGCCTGGTGCTCCTGATCGTATTCGCCGCCCTGCGCGGCGGAGGCCCGGCCCACATGGCCGCGGCAATTGTCTATGGCGTCAGCATTATCCTCGAATACCTAGCCTCCACGCTCTACCACGCGATTCAGCCCGCGCGCGCCAAGCGCGTGTTTCGCATCATCGACCACAGCTGCATCTACCTGCTCATAGCCGGCAGCTATACGCCGTTTTGCCTCATCACGCTCGCAAACGACGGCGGCGCTGTGCTGTTCTTTGCCGTATGGGCCATCGCCATTATCGGCATCGCCCTCGAGTGCTTTATGCGCGAGCGTCAACCGCACTGGGTAAGCGGCCTGGTCTACCTGCTGATGGGCTGGCTCGTTGTCTTTAAGCTGCCCGAACTTGTGGCGCTGCTCAACTCCGTGGCACTTGCCCTGCTCGCCGTCGGCGGCGTGTGCTACACCGCGGGCGTGCCGTTCTATATCGCCAAAAACGTGCGCTATCTTCACAGCGTGTTTCACCTGTGGGTACTCGCCGGCAGCATCTTCCAGTTCATGGCGGTGATCCTCTTCGTAATCTAGCGACCACGCCTGCGCGCCCGCGTCCTTGTTTGGGCGCCGGTGCAATTGCCGTATCCGCCGTCAACGTTTTAATCCGACGTCCCGAATCTTGGAGGTTCGAGAAACTCCCGATGGACATAACCATCTCCCTTATCACCACCCTCGTTTTGACCCTCATCAACGGCTACTTCTCTATGTCCGAGATGGCGCTCACCACGGCCAAGCGCGCCGTGCTGGAGCACGAGGCCGAGGAAGGCGACAAGCGCGCCGAGCGTGCCATTAAGCTGGCTGCCGACTCCGACCAGCTGCTCGCCACCATCCAGGTTGCCATCACGCTCGTGGGCTTCGCCTCGTCCGCCGTCGCCTCGACGAGTCTGTCCGACCCGCTCGCCACGTGGCTCATGAGCTTTGGCATCGCGCCGCTCTCCGCCATCGCACGCGGCCTGGCGCCGGTCATCATCACCGTCGCGGTCGCCTTCGTGTCCATCGTGATTGGCGAGCTTGTGCCCAAGCGCATTGGTCTGGCCAATGCCGAGGGCGTATCCAAGCAGGTCGTGGGACCGTTGTCGTTTTTCCAAAAGATCGCCCGTCCGCTCGTGTGGCTGACCGGCGCCTGCTCTGATGGCCTGGCCCGCATCCTGCGCATCAAGAGCGCCGACGACCGCCAAAACGTCTCGGAGGAAGAGATCAAGTACATGGTCTCGGAGCAGGACGACCTGCTCGACGAGGAAAAGCGCATGATCCACGAGATCTTCGACCTGGGCGACACCGTTGCCCGCGAGGTCATGGTGCCGCGCGTGGACACCACCATGTGCGAGGACGACGAGACGGTCGCCGACGTGCTGTCCACCATGCGCCAGACCGGCTTTAGCCGCATCCCCGTCTATCACGAGGATCCCGACAACGTCGCCGGCATTGCGCACATCAAGGACCTGATTCAGCCCGCGCTCGACGGCAAGGGCGGCCAGCCCATCGCCGGTTTTTTGCGCGACGCCACCTTTGTGCCCGACACCAAGGACATCCTGCCGCTGCTGTCCGAGATGCAGACCTCTCACGACCAGATCGTGGTGGTCGTGGACGAGTACGGCGGCACGGCCGGCATTATCACCATCGAGGACATCGTCGAGGAGATCGTCGGCGAGATCGAGGACGAGTTCGACCCCGACAACAAGTATCTCACGCGCCTTTCGCGCCGCGAGTGGCTCGTTGATGGGCGTTTTTCGTGCGATGACGCGATTGAGCTTGGTTGGCCGCTCGAGGAAAGCGATGATTATGAGACCATCGCCGGCTGGATTTTGGAGCTTTGCGACTCGGTGCCCGACATCGGAGAGGTGTTTGAGGTCGCGGGGTACAAGTTTAAAGTGCAGTCGATGCGTGGCCAGCGCATCTCGCTCATTCGCGTGATCGCTCCGGCCGAAACCGATAAGAAGGATTCCGAGTCTTCGGTAGACGAGCCGACGACGTCGGGTGCGGGTTCTGTGGACCCGCACGACGGCGACGAGTAGGACAAGGAAGAGTAGGGGAGAGTTATGGCAGGCCTGTTCAACATCCTTAAGGTCACCGTCAGCGAGGACAAGATCTGCGCGCATGTGCTGGTGAACCCCGGCATGCCGCTCATGACCTCGGAGGATATCGAGGCCACGGCGCGCGTGTATTACCTGGTGCCGGCGATTGCCAAGCACCTGTGCCTGGGCGATTCCGGTCGCGAGTTCCAGGACTGCATGGGCCAGACCGAGCTTTGCCATCTGCTTGAGCATGTGACGGTCGAGCTCATGAACGAGACCGGGCTTGCCGGCAGCATCTCGAGCGGCCGCACGCGCGTAAGCGAGCACGACGAGCGCGTCTTTGAGGTTGAGCTTTCGTGCCCCGACGACGCGCTGGCCATCGGCGCGTTGTCTTCGGCCACCTTTATGATGGACTGGGCGTACCTGCACGCCGACCAGCCTGCCCCCGACGTGGAGGGTACGGTCGCGGGCCTGCGCAACCTGGTGCTGGGCATGCGCGCCGAGGCCGAGGGCAAGGATCCTCACGAGGCCGTCGCCGCTGCGAACGGCGAAGATGCTGCCGAGGACGAGGGCACTGACGAGGGCGATGTGCCGGCCGACGCCGAGCCCGTTGCCGATGCGACCGCCGAGCCTGTTCCCACCGAGCCCCAGGGCGTCCCCAACTTTGACGACGAGCCCCAGGTGGCGATTGATACCGAGGGCGCGGTTGCCGAGAACCACGAGGCCTCCGCTGCCGTCTTTGGCGGTGCGGCGACGGTTCCGGCAGGGCCTGCGCATGAGGGCGGCCTGCCGCTCGTGGACGGCGCCGGCGAGGACCCGGGTGCCACGGTGGCCATGCCGGCTATGCCCCAAGAGTAGGCCTACGCGTTTATCACCATCACGTACCTGCGCCTTTGCCGTACGCAGATGAGCGGAGCGGCAAGTGATGCGCTGCGGGTATAATGGACAGCATTCAAACGGTGGGCACCGACGTGCCCGCAGGAGAGGAATGATCATGGGTAAGACTTTCAGCTTTGTCTCCGGCGCACTTTTTGGTGCCGCTGCCGGCGCTATTGTCGGCGTTGCTCTGGCCCCGCGCTCGGGCGCCGAGACCCGCGCCATGGCTGCCGATATCGCCAACGACGCCTGGGACAATATGCGTGACACCTACGAGCACAGCGCCGAGGAGGCCCGTGCTGCGGTGAATGACTTTGGCCCGATGGTCGATGCCAAGACCGACGACCTGCGCGCTAAGGTTGACCTGGCCCGCGAGCGCATGGACCAGCTGCGCGAGCAGCTCAACGACGCCATTTCGGGCGGCAACGTGACGCCTGCCGCCGACGTCGTGGTCGAGAACGCCGTCGAGGCTGATACCGAGGCTGCGGAGCCCTCGACCGAGGCATAATGCGCGCCGGGGATTTTGTCGGCGCCAAGATCTATCGCAAGCCTACCGAGGACAAGCGCATCAAAAAGGACGGCACGCCGCGCAGCCCTAAAAAGCTCGGAAAGATTCACTTTCCGGTCTTTACCCCGGGCGGTACGCGCGTGGTCGGCTTTATGGTCCGCCAGTCCGATATCGCGGGCATGATCGAGCGTCCCGACCGATTCGTAGCGCTCGACGCCATTGGTGTCTACGAGGGTGCCATCGCGGTTGACGACGTCAAGGGCACCTACGATGCCGCTGCGGCCAAGCGTCTCGACATCAACCTGGACGATTGCATCATCTGGGTCGGTATGGACGTGCGTACGGAATCGGGCGACGTCGTGGGCTATTGTTCGGACGTTGAGTTCAAGCCACGCTCGGGCATCGTGCAGGCATTCTATGTGACCGCCGGTGCTGCTTCGAGTGTTTTGGTTGGTGACACACAGGTGCCGCCGACGATGCTGCGCGGCTATGCGGACGGCGCGATGATTGTTTCGGACGAGGTCAAGTCGCTCGGGTATTCGGGCGGTGCGGCTGCCAAGGCCGCCGAGGCAAGCGTCGTGGTGGGCGACAAGGTCAAAAAGGGCGCCAAGGTGCTCGACGACAAGGGATCGGTTGCCGTGGACAAGGGCAGTCGCGCACTGGGCAAGCAGCTCGGCAAGACGCGCGGCATGTTCAAGGCCTTTAAGGACGAATACCAAAAGGCGAGCGGAGGCTCGTCAAAAGCTACAAAATAGCGACGTACCAAATGATGGGAGGCAAGCCGGAGACCTGTTGCTCCGGCTTGCTGTGTTTATGGGGGAGGGCACATGCGCCAAAACGGATCCAACTTAAACGGGCGTTCGGGTGCGCGTCCGACGGCGCGCCGCGACCTGGGGCAGCTGCCCAGCGGTCAGCGCAAGCGTCACCGTAAACCCGGCGCGATGTATCTCAACCATAGCCGCGGCTTTAGCGACCGCAGCGCTCGCATCGGCAACAGCCGCACGCCCCGTCGTTCGTCTCGCCTGCCCTATGCGCTCATTGCCGTGGGCTGTGCGCTCGTGCTGTTTATCGCTGCCGTCGTGGGCTACGTCAACCGCAGTGTGGACGTGGAGCTCAACGGCCAGAAGACCGCGGTGCGCGTGGGCTCTACGCTGCAGAATCTCATCGACGACCAGGAGTTGACTGACACCTACGACGCAGGCGACCTGCTGGCCGTCGATGACAGCGTGCTCAAGCGCCATGGGGGCGAAAAACTGTCGGTGAAGGTCGACGGCAAGCGCGTGAAACAGGGCAAATGGGATAGCCGCGAACTTGAGGGCGGCGAGAAGGTGACGGTCAAGGATGGTCGTAACACCTACGAGAAGCACGAGGTTCAGGCTGCGGTTATCGAGCCCAAGCTCAAGGTCGAGGGTACGGGCGCTATCGAGTATGTGCAGACGTGGGGTGTCCAGGGCCGCTCCGAGGTGTGGGTTGGTGAGCAGTCGGGCAAGACGCAAGACCGCGGCGAGGTTGTGCCCGCCACCGATTGCGTTGTTGCGTGCGCCAGCGTGGCGCCCAAGGGCAACAAAAAGTACGTGGCGCTGACGTTTGACGAGGGTCCGAGCGGCGCCACCAAACAGATCTTGCAGGTGCTCAAGGAAAAGGGCGTCACCGCGACGTTCTTCCTTTCGGGCGATGCGGCCGAGGCCTCGCCTGCCACGGCCAAGGCGATTGCCGATGCCGGGTGCGAGATCGGATCCAACAGCTACAGCGACGATTCGCTCAAGGGTCAGGACCGTGAGGCGGTACGCGAACAGATCACGAAAGGCACCGATGCGATTAAGTCGGCGACCGGCGTGAAGACGATGCTGCTGCGTGCTCCCTACGCTGCCTTTGACGAGCAAAACTGGATTGATGCGATGGACCTGGTCTCCGCCGTGGTCTCGTGGAATATCGACTCGGGCGACTGGCTGCTCAACGGTGCCGACGAGCAGGTCTCGACGGTGCTCGATTCGGTGACGCCGGGCAATATCGTGCTGCTCACCGATAGAGACGAATGCGCCGCGCAGACGCTCGAGGCGCTGCCGCAGATTATCGACGGCCTCATTGCCGACGGCTACAAGATCGTGACGCTCAGCGACCTGGTCAAGACGGACACGGCATTGAGCAAAAAGCTCACCTCGCTGACGAAGGTCACCATGCCCAAGGACGCCGTGTTCCCCCAACTTGCCGAGGACGAAGACACCACAGAGTAGTCATTGGGTAGTCATTTAAGAACGTCCCCAATGACTATGTCACGGATGCGTCAGTGTTTGGTATGCCTGCAATGTGCAGCGCATAAATTCGATGCCGCAGGGCGATGCTGATGCTATAGTTACTGCGGTTAATGAGGGTCAAGAGAAAGGTTACAGGTGAAATCCAAACCTCGACCATACAGTCGATGACCCCATGCAGGTGCTTTTTGCGCATGCACGGGGTGTAAGCGTCGAGCGGCGTGCCGCCCGCGCATGCGTATACATATCCAGAAGCCCCCGGACGCCGCACGCGCGGCCGCGTTCGGAGGAATAATGATGGGGAGCACCATTGAATTATCTGAGTGAGATGCTCAAATTGCCGGTCTTGGACGTCGATGGCGAAAAGCTCGGCGTGGTCAACGATTTTGGTATTGCTACCGGCGAAGTTTTTCCACACGTGACGTCGCTCGCGTTCCGCGGTCCCGGCAAGACGCCGTTTATGATCAGCTGGCGCAAATGGGTCGACCGTATCGACGAGACGGGTGTACACCTTAAGACGTCGGCCACCGAAATCCGTTTTTCGTACCTGCAGCCGACCGAACTCTTGCTTGCCCGCGACGTGCTCAACAAGCAGATTGTCGACACGCAGGGCATGAAGGTCGTGCGCGTAAACGACATCAAGTTTTCCATGTCGGGCGAAAACCAGCTGCGCCTGCTGGGCGCCGAGGTCGGTGCCCGCGGTCTGCTACGCGCCATCAGCCCCGCGCTCGAGCATATCGTCGAAGGCTTTATGAAGCACCTGGGCAAGCCGCTCAGTGAGGACATCATCGCTTGGTCCTACATGGACCTGCTCGACCGCTCGACCAAGAACATTCAACTCTCGGTGTCGCACAAGACGCTCGGCGAGCTGCACCCTGCCGACATCGCCGACATTATCGAGCAGCTCGACCCGCGCCTGCGTGCGCAGGTGTTTGCGCAGCTCGATACTGCCCAGGCCGCCGAGGCCATCTCGGAGTTCGATGACGACGAGCTTATGACCGAGATGCTCGAGGGCCTGTCCGATACCGACGCATCGTCGATGCTGGCCATGATGGACCCGGACGACGCTGCCGACCTGATCGACGAACTCGATTATGAGAAGGCCGAGAAGCTCCTGCGCCTGATGGGCGTCAAGGAGGAGAAGGCGATTCGTAATCTGCTGGGCTACGAGGACAACACCGCCGGCCGCATCATGACCTCGGAGTTTGTCTCGCTGCCCGCCACGGCGACGGTCGGCGACGCCATCGAGGCGATTCGCAAGCTCGACGAGGACTTTGAGAGCGTCTATTACGTCTATACCGAGGACCCGAGCGGCATGCTGACGGGCGTGCTTTCGCTGCGCACGCTGATCGTGGCCGACCGCGACGCCACGCTGGGCCAGCTCGCCTATCACGATCTGGTCTACGTGTCACCCGACGAGGACCAGGAAGACGTGACGGACGAGATGACCAAGTACGACCTGGTTGCCATCCCTGTCTGCGACGAGAACCGTCATATCCTGGGCATCGTGACCTTCGACGACGCCATGGACGTTATTGCCGAGGAGCATCAGGAGGACCTGCAGATCGCCGGTGTCGGCTCGGGCGATAGCGCGTCGGACGACTCGACGAACGTGCTCAGCTGGTTCGTGCATCGTCAGTACTGGGTCGTCGTGTGGGGCATCGCCTCGTGCATCATGGCAACGGTGCTGGGGACGGCGCTGGGCTCCGCGCATTTGGTGGTGTTCCCCATGTGCGCCATGCCGCTCGTGTTGCTGGCTGCCTCGCGTATGGTGTCGTTCGTCAAGAACTACTTCCTGGAGTATGACGGTCACGACGACGAGCCCAAGCCGTATCTGGGGTTCTTCTTCCAGAGCACGGGCATGGGCCTGATTCTGTCACTCGTGACCTATCTGTGCGCCCAGCTGGTGCGCACCGCTGCGTTCCCCGATGCGCCCATGTTTGAGGAGCAACTCTTTACCGGGTGCTTTAATATCGCTGCCATCATTTGCCTAGTTGGCAACATGAGCGCCGTGATTTACCTGATGGTGCTGTTCTGGCGTGACGAGCATGACCTCAACACGTCGGGCACCGCCATGAACGTTATTGCCGTCATGATCTCGTGCGTAGCGTACTGCGCCGCTGCGGTGCTGCTCACCATGTCGGTCATGGGTTAGGTGGTCGCGTGCAAAATACCAAGCAAAAGTCGGGCACCAAGCAAAAGTTGACCATCGCGGCCATCTTTGGCGCTATGGGTCCCGGTCTGCTGGCGGCGCTTTCGGGCAATGACGCCGGCGGCATTGCAACGTATTCCAGCGCGGGTGCCAGCTATGGCTACAAGATGCTCTGGATGCTTCCCGTCATGACTGTGCTGCTCATCGTGACGCAGGAGACCGCTGCGCGCTGCGGCTGCGTCACGGGCAAGGGCCTGGCATCGCTCATTCGCGAGCGCTTTGGCGTGCGCAAGAGTGTACTTGCTATGGCGGCGCTGTTGATCGCCAACACGGCTGTGACCATTTCGGAGTTTGCGGGCATCGCCAGCGGCCTTGCCCTCTTTGGCGTGCCGGCGAGCATTTCGGTGCCGCTGGTGGCGCTGCTGGTGTGGATGCTTACCATGTCGGGCAGCTTCCAGCGCATCGAGAAGATTCTGCTGCTGGTGAGCTGCGTGTTCGTGACCTATATTGTCGCCGCGTTTATGGCTGGCCCCAACTGGGGTGAGGTCGCGGTCGACCTGGTCGTGCCTAACATTCAAAATGACCCCAGCTACGTGTCGCTCGTGGTCGCAACGATCGGTACCACCATCGCGCCGTGGATGATTTTCTTGGCGCAGAACAACGTGGTCGATAAGAACGCGGGCGAGGACGATATCGCGCTGCAGCGCATCGATACCGTGAGCGGCTCGCTTGCCGCCGATGTCATTGCCGGCTTTATTATCATCACGACCGGTACGGTGTTGTTCCCGGCGGGTATTCAGATTAGCGATGCTGCCGATGCCGCCCGCGCGTTGGAGCCTATTGCGGGTCAGTGGTCCACGGTACTGTTTGCCTCGGGCCTGGTCGCGGCGAGCTTCTTGGCTGCCTGCGTGCTGCCGGGCGTTACGTCGAGCGCTATCTGCGAGGCATTTGGCTGGGAGCGCGGTGCCGACCGCAGCTGGGACGAGGCCCCGGTCTATCGCGGCATCATTACGGCCATCATCGGTATCTCTGCCGTGCTGGTGCTTATGCCCGGCGTCGATCTGTTCCAGATTATGATGACCTCACAGGTCATCAATGGTGTGCTGTTGCCCGTGGTTCTGGTGTTCCAGGTGGTTATCGCAGCCGACCGTCACATTATGGGTGCCAACCGCAACGGCCGCGTGTGGAATGTGCTCACTTGGGCGACTATCGGTGTGATTACGGTGCTCACGGTCGTCATGTTTGTTCTGCAGGCGATGGGCTACAGCGCTTAACGCCCACTTTTGCTTCCGAACAGGCCGCAGCGATGGGCTGCGGCCTGTTTTTTTGCCCACGACCTCTTGGGGCCGGCTCGAAAAGAGTGATTTTGGGTTGTTTGCTGCAGGTTACTTGTCGGTGCCCAGCTTGTGCGGCTTGAAGGCAAGCGCATTGACGAGTGCGTCGGTGGCAGACTTGACGGCTGCCGGCTGCGAATCGTTGACGTGATCCTCGGGATGCACGGGCAGGTCCTTCTTGACGGCATCGTGGATCAAGTTGAGGTACTCAGTCACGCCAGTGGTCGATAGATGCGTACCATCGCCATCGAACAGGTCGTTGCGGTTGGCACTGTATCCGTACCAGTCGATAACGCGTACGTTCTTGTAGCGCGTAGCGGCGTTGGCGATGGCCTGGTTGGTAGAGCCAACCCACGGCTGCGGGCTGCGCGTGTTCACAAACACCACAATACGCTTATCTCCTGCATCGGCCATGATGGCGTCGATTTGGTCGTCGGTTACCAAGCCGTTGGTGCCCAGCGCAAAGACCACGATCTTGCCGGCAAGGTTCTGCTGGATATAGCCTTCAAATGTCGCACGGCCCGCATCAAACTGGCGGCCCTTTTCGGCATCGATATGGCTGTGCGGGAACACGCCGTCAAAGGAATCAACGGCGCGCAGCGACACGGAGTCACCGATCATCAACAGGTCGTAGGAGCCGTCGGGGAAGCCGTCGTTGTCCTTGTCGGTGTCGTCGGCCGCCTGCTGGTCGGTGGGTGCGGCGTTCTTGGCTTCCTTGTTCAGAACTTCGGCGCCCTCGCCGCTCAGCGCAGACGTCTCGGGCTCAAAGATCAGGCCGCCCAGTGCAACGACCAACACGACAGCGCAGGCTGCACAGGCAGGGACGTGCGCGCGCACCCAGTTGGCGGGCGTGGCGGTGCCGTCGCGGAACTCGGATACGGTGCGCCCAAAGGCGCCCTTTCTAAACGGCGTCTCGATAAAGCGATATGAGCATTCGGCCACGGCGACCACCAACAGCACCTGCAAAATGTACTGCCACCACGGTGTATCGTTGATGTTGGCGACCGGGTTCATAAGCAACAGCAGCGGATAGTGCCACAGGTAGATGCTGTATGAGCGCTTGCCAACCCACACGAGCGGCTCGGCGGACAGCGCGCGGGCAACCATTCCCTGGGGCTGCACGCAGGCCGCGATGACCATGAGCGTGAGGATCGAGCACAGCAGTGTGCCTCCGCGATACTGGAAGGCGGTGTAGCCGTTGGTGAGCGCGACCATGGCGGCAAGGCCAACCAGACCCACGACGCCCAACACATCGATGGATGCGGGCGAGGACCAAAAGCGCACGAGGGCGCTCGGCTGTGCCGGGGCGGCCTCGGCTGATTCGTCGGCCTTCTCGCCAGGCTTGCCCTCGGCGTTCTTGCCGTGCTTGGCGGCGCCAGCTAGGCGATTGAGCCCCAAACGACGAGCGAGACGCACCGGCGCCAGGTCGCGATCGGGGATAAAGGCCATCCAGGCGCCCAGCAGCAGCGAGAACACGCGGGTGTCGGTGCCGTAGTACACGCGGCTGGGGTCGGCGGCAGGGTTGTAAAGCACCATCATGGCGAGGGCAGATACCGCGGCAAGGCCCAGAACCACGCGGCGCGTGTTGGGTTTGCTCACATGCATGGATACCATGGCAAACAGCAGTGGCGGCCAAATCAGGTAGAACTGTTCCTCGATGGCAAGCGACCAAAAGTGCGTGAGCGGCGAGGGGTCGCCCAGAGCATTGAAGTACGAGACGTTCTGGGCGATCTGCCACCAGTTGTTGAAGAACAACAGCGACGGCAGGATGTCGGGGCGCATCTTGGTGAGCATCACGTGGTTGAAGACGGTGCACAGAGCACAGGTCACCACCACGACGGTCACCACGGCGGGGACCAGGCGACGGATGCGGCGGATCCAGAAGCTCTTGAGGTCGATGCGGCCGGTCTTAGCGACTTCGTTGAGCAGCAAGCGCGTGATCAGATAGCCCGAAAGCACAAAGAAGATCGTGACGCCGAGCAGGCCGCCCTGCGCCCACGTGAGGTTAAGGTGATAGAGCACCACCGCGACGACGGCGAGCGTACGCAGACCGTCGAGTGCAGGGATGTAGCGGGACTTGGGGCGAGCAGGCGTCTGCTCCGCGGCGGGAGTGTTGGCGCGGCCCGCGTTGTTGGCAGAAGCGCGATGGGGGCTCGCGGTGCGTCGCGGTTCGTTGGCACGGCGTTCGCCCTTCACGCGTTCGTGCGGCGCCGGCTCGTTGCCCGTGCGGCGTCGACCGCGCGAGCCCGATTGCGAGAGTTGTTCCATAAAACATCATCCAATGACGAGAATAATCAGCACGCCTTCATTGTAGCTGCCTGCTCCTGTGAATGCTTGCTGCTGGCGCAAGCTCAAGCGCGCGTCCACATCAAAGTGAACTAAAGTTATAGGGGGTGCGAGAGTGCACGATCGACGGCCGGCGGTGGGCATAAGGCCCGCAGATGAGGAGGTTTCCATGGCAGATCGCGGCATCGTTGCGGTGTTCGGCAGCATGAACATGGACCTTTCGGTGGCGTGCGAGCGCATACCGCGTGCGGGCGAGACCGTCGGTGGTAGCGGTTTTATCACCAACGCCGGCGGTAAGGGCGCCAACCAGGCCGTCGCCGCTGCGCGCATGGGTGCGCGCACGTGCATGATCGGCGCGGTCGGTCGCGACGCGTTCGGCGCGTCGCTCGTGGTGGGGCTCCAAGACGCCGGCGTGGACTGTGGCTTTGTAGTGCATCGCGATGACGTGGAGACGGGAACGGCGACCATCATTCGCTGCGAGGGCGACAACCGCATCATACTGTCACCGGGCGCCAACCATGCGCTTACGGGCGCGGACGTTGCCTGCGCGTTGAGGCGTCTGGTGGCCCATGAGCTCGACGGCAACGCCAGCGAGATTGCCCCGGCTGCCGGAGGCGTCTTTATCGCCCAGGGCGAATGTGACCTTGCGGCGACGGCCGAGGCGCTTGTTTGCGCTCACGAGCTGGGGTTCTATACGGTCTTTAATCCAGCGCCTGCTTGTGAGTTGCCTGCGGAGGTCTGGTCTGCGGTCGACTTGGTCTGCCCCAACGAGACCGAGTGCCAGGTGCTGACGGGTATCCTGCCCAAGGACGATGAGAGCTGCGTCGCCGCGCTCAAAGCCCTGCTTGCCAAGGGCGCCAGCGCCGCGGTCATCACGCTGGGCGGCGCCGGCTCAGTTACGCTCGGCGATGGCGGTGAGCTGCTGCGCATGCCGGCACTTTCGAGCACGGTAGTCGATACCACGGCCGCCGGCGATACGTTTATCGGCGCGTTGGCGGCGGCTCGCCTAGAGGGCCTGCCGCTCTTTGAGTGCATGGCCGCGGGTGCTCGCGCCTCGGCAGTGACGGTGTCGCGCCTGGGCGCTCAGCAATCGATTCCCACGCGCGCCGAAGTTGAACATTGGTTTGGTTAAACGATAAAGACGGAGAAGCGGAGTAGAACAATGGCAATCAAGAAGCTGATCCTTGATCTGGATATGGGTGTGGACGATGCGATGGCGCTGGCCTATGCCATCGCGAGCCCCGAGGTGGAGCTCGTGGGCATCACCACGTGCTTTGGCAACGTGCGCGTCGAGCAATCGGCGCACAACTGCCTGGCGGTGCTCGATCTGCTGGGTCGCCCCGAGGTTCCGGTGTACCTGGGTGCCGACCGTCCTCTGCAGGCGACTGAGCCCTATACGCCGCCGGCGTCCACCGCGCTCATTCACGGCAAGAACGGCATCGGCGGCGCGAGCGTGCCCGCGTCGCCCTACGAGCCGGTGGGGGCGACCTCGGCCGACGGCAACGCTGCGGTCGATTATCTGATCGATGCCGCGCGCACCTATGGTCCCGATCTGGTCTACGTAGCGACTGGCCCGCTCTCCAACCTGGCGCTCGCCCTGGAGCGCGATGCAGCGGCGATGATGTCCATCGGCCGCGTGGTCGTGATGGGCGGCGCCCTTACCGTGCCCGGTAACGTGAGCGCGGGCGCCGAGGCTAATATGGCGAGCGACCCCGAGGCAGCCGACGCAGTGCTGCGCTCGGGCCGTAAGCTCACCATGGTGGGTCTGGACGTGACGCATCGCGTGGTGCTCACACGCCGCGACATTGCCGGCTGGACGGGCTCGGGCACCATGGCGGGCTGCGCATTTGCGAGCATGGTCGAGCACTACATTGGCTCGTACGAGATGAACGCACCCTACCTGGGCGGTTGTGCGCTGCACGATCCGCTGGCCGTTGCCGTGGCGATCGACCCCACGCTCGTAGGTGCGCTCGGCTGCAACCTACGTGTTGATCTGCTGGGCGAGTACCGCGGTCGCACCATCTGCGATGAGCGCCGCCTGTCCGATCCGGACAAGAGCGCGCTTGTGGCACTGACCGTGGATGCTCCGCGCTTCCTGTCCGAGTTCAAGACGCGTATGGCCCGTGTCCTTGGCTAAGTTGTCTTTTTGGGACGGGGCTTTTTTGACTGGTATGATTGGTGCGACCATTCGAACCAGCTAAAAGAGCCCCGTCCCAATTTGACTATCGAGAGGATCTGCCATGGAGCGCATCGCCAGCTTTTCCGTTGATCATCTGCTGCTTGAGCCCGGCGTGTATGTGAGCCGCATCGACCGCGATCCGGCGACCGGTGCCGCCGTCACCACGTTTGACCTGCGCCTGACCACGCCCAACAAGGAGCCGGTCATGAACACGGCCGAGTGCCACACCATCGAGCACCTGGGCGCGACGTTCCTTCGCAATCATGCCGAGTGGTCGAGCCGCATTGTCTACTTTGGCCCCATGGGCTGCCGCACGGGCTTTTACCTGGTTGTCTTTGGCGAGCTGACGAGCGAGAAGATCTTGCCGCTCGTCCGCGAGCTGTTTGAGTTTGTCGCCGGCTTCGAGGGCGATGTCCCCGGTGCCGCTCCCGAGGAGTGCGGTAACTACCTGGACCAGAACCTCCCCATGGCCAACTGGCTCGCACGCCGTTACCTCGACCGCGACCTGGCCGATATCGACGAGAAGCACCTGCACTATCAGCAGGCGTAAGAGTTTTATCGCCCAAAACGCGCGCATTGGGCGCCTTCGCTTATGCGGGGGCGCCTTTTTGTTGATTGGTCGGGACGAACGTTCAAAATCGCTCATGTTTGTTCTAGAATGTTCGTATAGTCACATTTACGAACAGGAGTGAACATGCATATCTACTCTGTCAACGATCCCGAGTTCAAGTCCTATGGCAACGTTTGGGATGACGTTCCGTCCGAGCTCACGTCGCCCGTGCTCGAGGCGCTCTCAGCCACGCCCATTCCCGAGGGCAGCAAGTACGTAGCAAGCGCGTCGGAGCTCGAGGGCGTCAAGGATGCCGATAAACTGGGCTTTCTCATGTTTGGCGGTCGTCCCTTCCAGCTGGGTTGGTGCAACGGCCACAACACGCGTCTCAACTGCCTGGAGTATCACCGCGCCAGCGAATTCAACCTGGGCGCTCGCGATTTTATTCTGCTCGTGGCGCATCGCTGGGAGATTGAGGACGGCAAGCTCGACACCGCGTGCGTCAAGGCGTTCCGCGTGCCGGCGGGTACGGTTGTCGAGGTCTTCAACACCACGCTGCACTACACGCCGTGCATGGTCGACGAAGGCGGCTTCCAGGTGATGGTGGCGCTGCCCGCTGGCACCAATGGTCCGCGCCCCGAGGCCGCAGCCGACATGCCTACCGCCGGTGACAGCTACTGCTACTGGAAGGCCGACAAGTGGGTCCTCTGCCACGCCGACAGCCCCAAGGCAGCCGAAGGCGGCTACGTAGGCCTCATCGGTAAGAACCTCGACATCACCGTGGACTAGCGCATCGCCCCAAGCCACCACAATGGTGCCTGTCCCCTTTGCGGTGGTTTGGGGCGGGCGAATATCGGGAAGTGCCAGACGGGGGAGGCTGCCGGGCGCCTTGCCGTCTGCGGATTTTGGGACATGCGGCCCGCTTTTTCGACCCATCTGTCGGTACACTAAAAGCACTATGGGTACCCGCGAGCGACATATCGGCCACGCGGCCGCCCGATCCGCTCCCGTGGCGGATCCCAGGGGCGGCAGGCTCTTCGCCATGCCGCGATTCCTTGTTGGCATAACACATCAGGTGTACCGCCACCGCGTCTTTGCTATCGCCGGTGTCATCACCGCGCTGTTCCTCATGCTTTTGGTGGTCTTGCCGTCGCTGTTCGCCTTCGACCCCAAACTTTCTAACGCCGTGCCCGCCTATAGCGAGGTGTCCGAAGAGGTCGTGGATGCGCTCGTCCATTCGAGCTCTCTGCCGTTGCTTGTTGCCGCAATTGCATTTTCGATCTGGGGCGTATCGGTCTATCTGCGCTGTTTGGACTATGTGTTGCGCCGCCGCCTTGTTGCCATCGCCACCATCTGCGCCCCGTGGATGATCGAAGTCATTCTCAAGTACAAGTCGTTCACGCCGTTCTATGCCACTGTGCTGTGGTACCTGTACTACGTGCCCATGACGCTCATTCCGCTGCTCTACCAGTTGTGTGGTCTGCGCCTTGCGGGCCTGGAGCAACACCGCCTGGGTCGCCGCTACTGCGCTGCGCTGTGGATTGTGGCCATCCTGCTTATCGGATTTGTGCTCACCAACGATTTTCACCAACAGGTCTTCCGCTTTGACCGTACAAGCGACACCTGGAGCAACGATTACACGTACGGCTGGGGTTATTTCGCTGTCCGCGTGTGGACGGCCTTTGACTTCGTGGCCTTTTTTGTCCTGGTTGGTCGGTCCTCGTCCTTTCGCATCCAGCGTTTCTCGGGCACGGCGGCGCTCGTACTGCTGGGT
>CAJMSV010000015.1 GCA_905216175.1 uncultured bacterium
TTGCGCTCGTCAAAATCGGCCTCGGCGGCAGACTCGTGGCAGAATGCCTTGACGACCTTCTGGCCGTTCATGACTTCCTCGATATGGCCCTCGACCACGCCGAGCTCGGTCTGCTGCGCAATAAAGAAACGCGCGGAGTTGGAGCCGAGCAGCTTGGTCATAAAGGTCATAAAGGCGACACCGGCCACAATGACCAGGCACATCCACACGCTGTAGTACAGCATGATAAAGAATACCGTGACGATGACGATGGTCGTCATGAGCAGGTTGGGCAGCGACTGGCTGATCATCTGGCGCAGCGTGTCGATATCGTTGGTGTAGTGGCTCATGATGTCGCCGCGCTGGTGTGTGTCGAAGTAGCGGATCGGCAAGTCCTGCATGCGGTTGAACATCTTCTCGCGCAGCTTCTCGAGCGAGCCCTGCGTGACGATGGCCATGGCGCGGTTCCAGAACAGCGAGGACAGGATGCCGACGCCGTAGATGCAGGCGAGGGTGGTCACGAGCTGTGCGATCTTGGGCTGTGCAGCTTCCCAATCGCCCGACTGCCACGATTCGCTAATAATCTGCAGGGCGCTCTGAAGGAAGGTCGCGCCGATGGAGTTGATGATGGCGCAGAGCACCACGCCGACGACGACGAGGGGCAAAAGCACGGGGTAGAAGCCAAAGAGCGTCTTGATGAGGCGCGACATGGTGCCACCCTTGCGGTTGAGCGCGCGCTCGGCGGTCGTTGCCTTACTCATGTGCCTCGCCTCCTTCCTGGGTCTGAGCTTGTGTTGCGGATACCTCGGTGTCGACTTCGGCGGCCTCTTCGCCCTCGGCAGACATCTTGTTCTGCGAGGTAAAGGTCTCGCGGTAGATCTCGCTCGTCTTGAGCAGCTCATCGTGGTTGCCGATCTGCGCGATGCGGCCGCCCTCCATGACGATGATGCGGTCTGCATCCTGCACGGAGCTAATGCGCTGGGCGATGATGAGCTTGGTCGTGTTGGGCAGATAGCTTGCCAGCCCTGCGCGGATCTTGGCGTCGGTCTTGGTGTCGACGGCGCTGGTGGAGTCGTCCAGGATCAAGATCTTGGGGCGACGCAGCAGGGCACGCGCAATGCACAGGCGCTGCTTCTGACCGCCCGAGACATTGGAGCCGCCCTGCTCGATCCAGGTGTCATAGCCCTTGGGGAAGCCGTCGACAAACTCGTCGGCGCAGGCCAGATGTGCCGCCTCGCGGACCTCTTCGTCGGTGGCGTTCGGGTCGCCCCAACGCAGGTTCTCGGCAATCGTGCCGCTAAACAGCACGTTTTTCTGCAATACCATGGCCACTTGGTGGCGCAGGGCGTCCAAGTCGTAGTCGCGCACATCCACGCCGCCCACGCGCACGGTGCCTTCGGTGGCGTCGTACAGGCGGGCGATGAGGTTTACAAGCGTGGACTTGGCCGAGCCGGTGCCGCCGATGATGCCGATGGTCTCGCCGCTCTTAATGTGCAGGTCGATATCGTCGAGCGCCTGGCGCTTCGCATGCGCGGAGTACTTAAAGCTCACGTGGTCAAAGTCGATGGAGCCGTCGGCAACCTCGAGCACGGGCTCGGCGGGATCGGCGATCGTGGGCTCGGCGGCCAACACCTCGGTAATGCGGTGTGCCGATTCGTCGGCCATGGTCACCATGACAAAGATCATCGACAACTGCATCAGACTCATCAGAATCTGGAAGCCATAGGTAAAGATCGAGGAGAGCTGGCCCACGTCGAACAGCGTTCCCTGGCTCGTGATGATGAGCTTGGAGCCCAGGTAGATGATGACGACAAACGCGCCGTTGACGCAGATGTTCATCATGGGGTTGTTAAAGGCGAGCAGCTTCTCGGCGCGGGTGAAGTCCATCTGGACGTCGCGTGCGGCGGTCGCGAACTTCTCCTTCTCAAAGTCTTCGCGCACATAGCTCTTAACTACGCGCATGCCGGTGACGTTTTCCTCGACGGACTCGTTAAGGGCGTCGTACTTGTGGAACACGCGCGAGAAGATGGGGCGCACCTTAAAGATGATAAAGAACAGCCCAAAGCCCAGCAGTGGAATGATGACCAGGTAGACCATGGCGACGCTGCCGCCCATGATAAATGCCATGGTAAAGGCGAAGATCAGTACCAGCGGCGCGCGCACGGCGATACGGATGATCATCATAAAGGCCTGCTGCACGTTGTTGATATCGGTGGTCAGGCGCGTGACGAGCGAGGAGCTCGAGAACTCATCGATGTTGGCAAAGCTGAACGTCTGGATCTTGTAGAACAGGTCGTGACGCAGGTTCTTAGCGAAGCCGCAGCTCGCATGGCTGCAGGTGACGCCGGCAGCGGCGCCAAAAGCAAGCGATGTCAGCGCGATGAGCACCAAAAAGCCCGCGGTGGGAAGCATCTCGGCCACGGTGGCGCCGTCTTTGATGGCATCGATCAGGTTGGCGGTGATAAATGGAATCAGCATCTCGCAGAGCACCTCGCCAAGCACGAGCAATGGCGTAGCAACGGTGACTTTCATATAGTCGCGGATGCTTCCCATGAGGGTTTTAATCATCCAGTTCCTCCCAGGTTACACGGATTTTCTCGAGCATTTCGGCGAGCTGCTCGCGCTCGTCGTGGGTGAGCGCGCTAAAGGCCTGCTCTCTAAAGCGGATGCGGGCCGCCTGCTCAACGCGGGCCTTTTCCCATCCCGCATCGGTCAGGCGGATGGTGAGCTGCCGACGGTCTTTGGGATTGCGACTGCGCTCGATAAGACCGCCCAGTTCGAGCTTGGACAGAATCTCGGAAAGGGACCCCGGCTTGAGGTCGAAGTGCATGCCGAGCTCCTGTTGGGACAGCTCGCCGGTCGGCTGCTTGGCGAGTAGGCAGACAATAGGCGCCTTGCCAGATATGCCGCCGCCGTGAAAATGCATGTAATGGCCGCAAAACCCCAGCCCATGGAGGATTCTCTTGGCGAGACGGTCCTCCTTGGACTGAGTCTCGGGCTCGCCTACCGGCTGCGAGGGGTCGTCGCCGGGTTCATGCGGATGGGCGTGTGGTTCAACACACATATCTAATCTTCGCTCCTTTCTTTAGTTAGGTAGTGGAATTGTTTTGTGCCTAACTAATCTAGGAGCATGAGAAATGAATGTCAAGGTACCAAACTAGTGGTTACGCGGTTTTACCAAACCGCGTAACGGCTCGACGCTGCAAACGCTCCCTGCGCTACACTTAGTCGCACTGTGGCGCTGCTGCGCCGTGCCCGAACCAAGGGAGACCCTCATGAAGAACACTCAGCTGCTGCTGATCAACGATATGTGCGGCTACGGCAAGGTTGCGCTTTCCGCCATGCTGCCGGTGCTGTCGCACATGGGTTACCGTATCCACAATCTGCCGACGGCACTTGTGTCCGATACGCTCAACTATCCCAAGTTCTACATCCATGACACCACCGAGTACGTGCGCCAGAGCCTCGCCATCTGGGAGGATCTCGGCTTTGAGTTCGACGCCATCTCCACCGGCTTTATCGTGACCGAGGAAGAGACGCGCATTATTTCGGACTTCTGCCACCGTCGCGCGCAAAAGGGCACCAAGGTGTTCGTCGACCCCATCATGGGCGACAACGGCAAGCTCTACGCCGGCGTGCCCGAGTCCACGATCGGCCTCATGCGCAGCCTGCTCGAGTGCGCCGACTATGCGGTGCCAAACTACACCGAGGCGTGCCTGCTCACCGATACGCCCATTGCCGAGCAAATCACGCCCGATAAGGGCCGCGCTCTTGTGGATGCCGTGCGTGCCTTGGGCGCCAAGTCGGTGGTCATTACGAGCGCTGTGGTCGACGGTGCGAATGTCGTCATCGGTTACGACCATGTGGCGGGGGAGTACTTTACGATTCCCTTCGACCTGATCCCGGTCTACTTCCCGGGCACGGGCGACACGTTCTCGGCGGTGCTCGTCGGCCGCGTTATGGCAGGTTGGAGTCTGCAGCGCGCGACGAGCGATGCCATGCGCGTGGTAGCCGAGCTTATCGAGCGCAATGCCGACCAGGAGGATAAGTCCGCCGGCCTTCCCATCGAGGCCTGCCTGGATGTGATTGACCATGAGTAACGCCGACGAGAGCAGTACCGAGGCGGCGGGCGAGAACAAGCCGCTCGGCGCGCCGCGTGGCAAGCGTCCGCGTATTCGCATTAGCTGCGTGGACCAGCTGGGCACATGCCGCTGCCATCACGGGCACAAGCCGGGTGACGTCTTCGACTTCGACCGCGACCGCGGCAAGATGTGCGCCATGGCCTGCCATGTGGGCTTTCCCTATATCGACATCCTGCGCTATGGCGGTACCGTGCCCGGCAACGAGCCCGGCACGGCAAAGTTCTGCTGTCCCGAGGTCGATACGTTGAACGTCTGGCTCGCCGAGATCGTCGACGAGTAGTTGAGCGTGGATTTTCTCCCGTTTAGAGCGCGCTTGAACGCTCAAAGTGGGAGATCATCCACGCTCGTTTTATGCCGATGGCGTGGCACGTGCGTCCGCGTGCTCGCTTGCCTATAACTGCTCGAGCATGGCCGTGCAGCCGGCGAGCACATCGCGGTAGGTGGCATCGAAGTTGCCGGTGTACCAGGGATCGGCCACGTCGCCCGGGCGATCGGTCCAATCGAGCAGGTGCGAGATCTTGCCATCGGGGTCGCTGCCAAAAATGCGACGCAGACCTCGCGCGTTCTCGGCATCCATATAGACAATGTGGTCCCAGTTACCATACTCTGCGCGACGCACCTGGCGGGCGCGGTGCGCAACGACGGGAATCCCGACTTCACGCAGCTTGGCAACGGTGCCACGATGCGGCGGATTGCCGATCTCCTCGGTCGACGTTGCAGCGGAATCAATGACAAACTCCGCCTCGCGTCCAGCGCGGCGCACCAGCTCGGTAAACACCGACTCAGCCATCGTCGAGCGGCAGATATTCCCATGGCAGATAAACAGTACACGTTGCATATGCGGTTTCCTTTCGATCGCCATCATCGAGCTCGAGTATCGCATCTACGCCTGCGCCCTCGCCCGCTTGCGCTCCCAGCGAGCCAACTTAATCGTCACCAGCGTGAGCGCCCAGGCCACAAGCGAGAACACGGCACCGACCGCGCCAACGTAGGCAATGCCAGCTCCGCTTACCACGGCGCCGCCCACCGCGGTGCCAAACGAAATGCCGACATTAAACGCCATGGGTTCTACCGAGCTCTCGAGCACCATCGACTTGGGGTGGCGGCTGCGTGCCACGTTTATATAGTTTGTGATGCAGT
This sequence comes from uncultured bacterium, assembly GCA_905216175.1. GTDB lineage: Bacteria > Actinomycetota > Coriobacteriia > Coriobacteriales > Coriobacteriaceae > Collinsella. The sequence continues at coordinate 5,262 of CAJMSV010000015.1, forward strand.
ACACCGAGAACAGGTACATGAGCATCGCCAGGCTAAAGACAAAGACAAGTGCGAGCGGCATGGCAGCGCCTACGGCAAACAGCCCAAACAATGCCGCCGCCTGCAGCACAAACGTCACAAGCAGCGCCTTCATGCCAAAGCGCGCATCGATCCATCCGCCCAGGATGTTCGAGACCAGGCAGAACACGCCGTAGGCCATAAGCGTGGTACTGGCTTCGACCGTGCCCATGCCCAGCACCTGCTCAAGATAAGGCGTCACGTAGCCGTAGAACACATAGACCGACCCCACGCCAAACAAGAAGATGAGCATGCCAGTGATGATGCTCGGCTCGCGCAGCAGACCCGCCTGCTCGCGAAAGGTGGCAGGCTCGTCGGTTTGCCCGGCGCGCGGCATAAACGCCACGAGCGCTCCGCAGATCAAAACGGCAAAGGCCAGCGTGCCGTACATGGCCACGTGCCAATCGAGCGTGTCGGCCACAAATTTGCCAATCGAGGTCACAAAGACCATCGCCACGGAAAACGCACCGTACACTACCGAGATGGCAAGCGAAGTTTGCTGCGGGGATAGAAGCTCAGGGATGTACGTCACGCCTACGGCGAGCAGTGCGCCCGAGACGGAGCCCAGGACAATGCGCGAGATAAAGAGCACCTGGAAGTTGGGCGCCAACGCCATGACCAGGTTGCCGAGCACAAAGACGATGCTGTAGCACACGAGCAGCTGGTAGCGGCGAAAACGCCCCGTGCTGAGCGCGAGCACCGGCGTCGCGATAGCGTAGACCAGTGCGAACACGCTAATAAGTTGGCCTGCGGTGGCAAGCGATACGCCGAGTTCCGTTGCCAAGTCACTTTCGATGCCGATGACCACGAACTCGGAGCAGCCGAGCGAGAATCCCAACAGCACGAGCAGCGCCAGGCAGAGCTTGGTGCGCGCAGGGGAGAGCGCGGCGGCGGTTGACTTACTTTTAGGCGTGGTTGCGGCGATCAAGGTTGTCACTCCAATGTCGCATTGATAAGCGGGATTCAATCCCTGCAACTCTAACAGAATGTGACAAAGGGGCAGTCCCTTTGTCACATTGCGCTGCCGGCCAGTCGCCCAAACCATCACAACATTCGATGAAAATCTCGAAAACGAGGAAAAGCGTCGAATGTTGTGACGGTTTTCGTGTCCGGCGCGGGTGAGCTTCGGTGTCGTCTGGGGGTATAAGACTAGCGAGTGTTTATTTGCGAGGCCTAAGGGGCGCCCCGTATGGATATCGATAACTTTGAATGGTGGTATAGCGAGGGCGAGGCACCGGACGAGGGGTGGGACGAGCCCGCGTCGCGTGACGTGTCGAGCGACGAGGACGAGACCTGCAACGATGCCGTCGAGACGGACGCCGCTTCCGACTCCGCCGAGCCCCTAACCTTTGAACTGGCCTGGGCTCAGGCCGAGGCCGACGAGGCAAAGGCCGATGCCACGGCCACACTCGGTGAGCCGGCGGACATGTCCATCTCGCCGGCCAAGACCCCGCAGCCGCGCCATAACATCGACCCCGGCAGCACGGCATCCTTCAGCATACCCGACGTGCCCGCGCAGGGTGCCCAGGCGCCCGCCCCCACGCATCGCCCCAACCTAGCTCGTGAGGAAGACGCGGCCCGCCGCTCCCCGCTCGGCCCCATCCTCATCGCCTTCATGGCCGGCGTCATCGCTTGCTCGGCGATCGGAAATGTCTGGAGCCATGTGGAGCAACAGCGCAAAGATGCCGCCAAGGTCGAGATGTCTGTCGAGCAATCGCTCAGCCGCACGCGCTCGGTGCATGTATCGGTCGAGGTCAAGGACGGTGCGACATGGGACACCGCCCGCGGCGACAGCCAGATGCTCATCCACATCGCGGGCCGCACGCTCAAAGGGCAGGCGATTGACGAGTATCAATATGTCAGCTCCGCTGGCGACGGCATCGAACTCAAGCCCGGCGACTACGAGCTCACGGTCGACGAGCCTCCCGTCGCCACCGATGGCACGCGCTTCCGCGCCTCAAAGCGCATGGTTCCCGTGAGCTTTAACTCGCAGGCGCCCGATACGGTCGACAGCACGCCGCAGGGTGGGTTCGACCTTTACGCAATCGCTCAATAGCTGCGCCTGCCGCTTCTCCTTGCCGCCAAGAGTGGGACAATAGCCCTCGACACTGTTGTTTACTTTTGGAGGAAGTAGCATGTCCACCGTCACTACCATCAAGCGCGGCGGCCTTACCGCGGCCATCGATTCCATGGGTGCCCAGCTCACGAGCCTTGCCCTCAACGGCAATGAGTATCTGTGGCAGGGCGACCCGGCCTTTTGGGGCAAGCACGCGCCCATTCTGTTCCCCATCGTGGGCTCACTGCGCAACAACACGGCGACGTCTGCGGCTGGTACCTGCGAGATGCCGCGCCACGGCCTCGCGCGCATCGTCGAGCACAAGCTGGTCGAGGTTTCGGAGGACGGCTCCTCGGTAACGTACGAGATTACCGATACGCCCGAGTCGCTCAAGGCGTTCCCGTTCCACTTTAAGCTCAACATGACCTATGCCTTGACCGGCGACGCCACCCTCACGCAGACCTTTGCCGTCACCAACACCGGCGACGTGGACCTGCCGTTCTCGGTGGGCGGCCACCCCGCGTTTAACGTACCGGCTCCCGGTGCCGAGGACGAGGCATTCGAGGATTACGAGCTGGCATTTACCGAGGCTTGGACCAACGAGGCCCCCATCATCACGCCCGATGGCCTCATGACGTTCGAGGGCAGCTACAAGGCGCCCGATAACTCGGACGTGCTGCCCATCACGCACCGCAGCTTCGATAACGATGCCATCATGTTCACCGATACCCCGGGCTCCACGCTCACGCTGCGCGGCCGCAAGTCGGGCCATGGCGTCAAGATCGACTTTGAGGGCTTTAAGTACATCGGTGTGTGGTCCGCCACCAACGACGCCCCGTTTGTGGCGCTCGAGCCCTGGACCGGTCACACCACCATGGACACCGAAGACGACGTCTTTGAGCACAAGGTCAACACCATTACGCTGGCGCCGGGCGAGACGGATGTCCGCAGCTTTAGCGTCACTTTGCTCTAGAGGTTCCGCCGTTCTAACGAACGGCGGACCAGTCGACGCTGCGCGCCACCCAGAGCGACAATTTGTCATTCAAAAGGCAAGGCATGACCAGAAGGTCTATGCCTTGCCTTTTTCATGCCAACTTGTTCGCCCTGGACGTCGCTCGCCGGCATTGCCAAAACATCGGCGTCCCCAATGATTACCGTGTGTCTATTAATTTTTCGAGCTTGTGCTGCGCTGCTGGTCGCTGGCGTATATCCTGTTAAGTCGTCAGCATACGATTCAACAGGGAAGGCAGATTATGCATTCTCCCCAACAGTGCGACGCGCATCCACAGCCGGTATGCAGCCGTCGCATCTTTTTGGGTAGCGCTCTCGCTGCGAGCGCTACTGTCGTCGCCGGCGCACTTGCCGGTTGCCAGCGCCCCTCCACGCTGGAAGTAGTTCAGCCCACGACGGGCGGCGGTCGCGACGACCTGTCCGATTCCGTGATCGGCAAGGACAAGATCCGCATTGGCATGGAGGCGGCCTACGCCCCGTACAACTGGCAGGTTTCCGAAGCCAGTGAGTACACCATCCCCATCGACAACGTGCAGGGTGCCTATGCCGATGGCTACGACGTGCAGATCGCCAAGATCGTCTGCAAGGCCCTCGGTGGCGAGCCCGTTGCCGTCAAGCAGAGCTTCTCGGGCCTTATCGATTCGCTCAACAACGGCCAGATCGATCTCATCATCGCCGGCATGAGCGCCACGCCCGAGCGCGAGGAGTCCGTCGGCTTTTCCGATCCGTACTTTATTGGCTACTTTGGCCTGTTCGTAAAAGAGGGCTCGCCCTACCAAAATGCGACCAAGCTCAGCGACTTCAGCGGCGCCACGGTGCTCGGGCAAAAGGACACCATGCTCGATACCGTCATCGACGAGATCCCGGGCGTTGTGCACAAAAACCCGGTCGATTCGGTTCCCACGGTGTTTTCGAACCTGCTGCAGGGCACCTGCGACGCCGTGACCTACAACACCGAGAACGAGAAGGGCTATATGGCCCAAAACCCGGGTATCGTGCCGATTCAATTTGCCGAGGACGAGGGCTTTAAGCAGGAGGTCACGGCAAACGTCGGCTGCCGCAAGGGCTCGGACAAGCTGCTTAAGCTCATCGACAAGACACTCAAGGGCATTAGCCAAGAGGAGCGCGACCAAATGTGGGACGCGTGCCTCGACCGTCAGCCGGCATAGGGAGGCAGCATGAAAACCATCAATCGTCTGGCCTCCTTTATCAAGGCCGACCACCGTTATGTATACCTGGGCACGAGCGTCATCGCGGCGCTCGGCCTGGCGTTTAGCCAGCGCAACCCCACACCGCTGAGCTTCCTGGCTCCCACGGGCGTGTTCCAAGATTGCCTTTGGGCGATTCTTTGGGCCTGGCTCGTCGTGTCGGCGGCGGCGCTCGTCACCAAACTCATGCATTGGAGCGACTATCGCGAAAAGTCGCCGTTCGCATCCGAGCGCTTCCGTCGCTGCGTGCGCCTAGGCAGCTACGTCGTGGTCGCCATCGCGGCGATCTTTTTCGTGGACCGCTGCGTCATGTCGTTTATCGACCTGGTGCAGGTGAGCATTGTCTCGGATTCCAACCCCAGCGACTTTTTGTCGAGCCTGGTCTACATGACCTACAAGAGCGGTGACTTCTTCATTCGCGGTATCGAGATCACCATCGCGCTTGCCACCTTCGGCACTGTCATCGCATTCTTCCTGGCGCTGCTCTTTGTGTTTTTGCGCATTCAGACGTTCGACCGCGTGGATAACGACCTGGTGCGCTTCTTTAAGAGTATCGGCCGCGGCTTTGCGACCGTCTACTCCACCATCGTGCGCGGCACGCCCATGATGGTCCAGGGTCTGCTCATCTATTACGCGGGCTTCACCGTTTTGCGCGGCATGGGCTTCGAGACCGCTCAGGCCAACCAGATTTGGAGCACCTTCACCGCCGGCCTCGTCACCATCTCGCTCAACTCCACCGCCTACATGATGGAGGTCCTGCGCGGCGGCATCGAGTCCATCGATCCCGGCCAGGCCGAGGCAGCACGCTCGCTGGGCCTGTCGCAGTGGCAAGCCATGCGCAAGGTCGTGTTCCCCCAGGGCATTAAAAACGCGATTCCGGCGCTCACCAACGAGCTCATCATCAACATCAAGGATTCGTCGGTGCTCTCGGTTATCGGCGTGTTCGACCTCATGTACGCCACCACCACCGTCGCCGGTGTGTACTATCGCCAGATGGAGGTCTACTGCGTGGCGCTCGTGGTCTACCTGATCCTGACGCTCGTGGCGAGCCGCCTGCTCGAGGCCTTTGGCAAAAAGCTCGGCGCCGAGGCTCCGGTCACGCTGCCCAGCTCCAACTAGGCTCAAGACGAGGAGAATCATCATGGCAGATACCGCCATTACCGGCGTTGCGGCCGCCGCACAGACCAATAAGCCGCTCATCCGCGTCGAGGGCCTGCGCAAGAGCTTCGGCTCGCTCGAGGTACTCAAGGGCATCGACCTGTCCGTCAATCCCGGCGAGGTCGTCACCATTATCGGCGCCTCGGGTTCGGGCAAGTCGACCTTCCTGCGCTGCCTCAACCTGCTCGAGACCCCGGACGCGGGCCACATCTGGTTTCACGGCCAGGACCTCACGGCCGAGCGCTGCAACATCAACAAGCTGCGCGAGGACATCGGCATGGTGTTCCAGGGCTTTAACCTGTTCAACAACATGGATGTGCTCGACAACTGCACGCTCGCGCCCGTCACGCTCAAAAAGATGGGCAAGGCCGAGGCCGAGAAGGTCGCGATGGAGCATCTGACGAGCGTGGGGCTCGAGAAGTTCGCGCACGCCGCCGTGGGTCGCCTGTCCGGCGGCCAAAAGCAGCGTGTGGCCATCGCTCGTGCCCTATGCATGAATCCGCAGATCATGCTGTTCGACGAGCCGACCTCCGCACTCGATCCCGAGATCGTGGGAGAGGTGCTCGAGGTCATGCGCAAGCTCGCTGCCGACGGCATGACCATGGTCGTCGTCACGCACGAGATGGCCTTTGCCCGCACGGTGTCCGACCGCGTGGTCTTCATGGACAAGGGCGTGGTGCTCGAGGACGCCGCGCCGGCCGAGCTCTTCGGCAACCCCAAGCACCAGCGCACCCGCGAGTTTCTCTCGCGTTATCTCGAGGACAAATAACCAACCGCAAGCGCTTATGTGGCAGGGCCGCTCCGGTGGGGCGGCCCTCGTCATCACAATCGAAAGGATGCTATGGCCGAGGTTTGGCGCTTCTTTGCGCATGAGGATGATTTTGCCGATTTGGACAAGGCCGGCGCATGCGAGCGCCTGAGCCGCGTGCTGTCGTTTCCGACCATTTCGAGCATGGATGCCGAGGCGGTGGACTGGCAGCCGTTCGACGACCTACGCGCCTATATGCAGCAGGCCTGGCCGCGCGTGTTCGCGGCGGGCGAGGTCGAGCTCATCGACCATTCGCTATTGGTGACGCTTAGCGGTTCCGACCCTGCCCTCAAGCCCATTATGCTCATGGGCCACATAGACGTGGTTCCCGTGGTACCCGGCACCGAGGCTGACTGGACGCATGCCCCCTTTAGCGGACATGTGGACGACACCTACATTTGGGGTCGCGGCGCCATCGATATGAAAGACCAGGTCGCAGGCATTCTCGAGGCGGTTGAGTATGCGCTCGCACACGGCTGGGAGCACAAGCGCACGCTGCTCCTGGCCTTTGGCCAGGACGAGGAGACTACGCAGTATGGCGCAGGCGCCATCGGCCGCGCGCTCGAGGAGCGCGGCATTGAGCTTGAGTACCTGATCGACGAGGGTGACTACCGCATCGTTCCAGCTGCCGAGTATGGCGCGGGCGAGGGCTGGCTTATGCATGCCGACCTTGCCGAGAAGGGCTACGCCGATATTGTGCTCAAGACGAAGAGTGAGGGCGGGCATTCGTCCAACCCCTACGGCGGCACATCGCTCGAGGTACTGAGCCGCGCTATCGCCGCAATCTGCGATATCGAGTGGCCGACGCGCGTCACGGACCTGCTTGCCGTACAGCTCGTCGAGTTGGGGCTCTACACGGCCGATGAAATTGCCGCCAACGGGGATGCCGTTGTCCGCGATTGCCTCGCCAGCAAGAAGCTCTATCCGCTGGTGACGACCACCTGCGCGCCCACGCAGATCGAGGGTGGCAGCACCGGCGCCAACGTAATGCCGCAGGATATGTGGGCCAATATCAACTTCCGCATGCTCGAAGGCACGAGCGTGGCCGACGTTGTGGCGCGCTGCCGTGAGGCGGTTGCCGGGGCGGACCTTGCCGGTCGTGTCGAAGTGGAGCTGGGGCCCGGCAGCTCCGAACCCTCGCCGTCCCCGCGCATCGGTGGTCCCGGTCTCGAGTTGGTTCGCTCCATCGCCGCCTGCTATTTCCGTGATCCAAAGGGGACGGAGGAAAACGGATCATTCGAGCCAGTGGCAATTGTGCCCTCGACCGTGATCGGCGCGACCGACGCTGCCAACTACCAGCGCATTTGCTCCGAGTGCATTCGCTTCTCGGCCTTTGTGGTAGACGGTGACGAGTGCGACCGCGGCGTCCACGGCACCAACGAGCGCATCACCCGCCGCGCCTACCTCCAGGGCGTGCGCTTCCTCATCGCCCTGCTCCACACGCTCTAGAATCCGACAAAGGGACTGTCCCTTTGTCGGATTCCGTGCGGGTTATATGCAGGTTTGCCTGCGCACGCTATCATATGTGGGTTAGACTCAACTATGTACCTCATACGCGAAGGGATGCGCATGTATCTGAGGATCGACATGTTCTAGCTGGGCTTACCCCCGCAGTGGCGCCATGCGCCCCATCAATTCTGCCGATTTTCACCTTCACGCATATAAAGGAGTCCTGCCATGCGCGACAAGCTCGAAAAGATCATCAAGGCCTACGAGGAGCTCGAGAAGAAGCTTTCCGACCCGGCCGTCGCCTCCGACATCAAGGAGTTCACGCGTCTCAACAAGGAGTACGCGCACCAGTCCGACCTCATCGCCGCTTCGCGCGAGTACATCGGCGCGCTCGATGACATCGAGGCTGCCAAGGAGATGCTCCGCGACACTACCGATGCTGACGAGAAGGAGATGCTCCAGATGGACATCTCCGAGAACGAGGACAAGCTTCCCCAGCTCGAGGAAGATATCAAGTACATGCTCATCCCGAGCGACCCCAACGACGACAAGAACACCATCGTCGAGATTCGCTCCGCCGCCGGTGGCGACGAGGCGGCCATTTTCGCCGGCGATCTGTACAAGATGTACCAGCGCTTTTGCGAGTCGCGCGGCTGGAAGACTACCGTGCTCGATTCCAGCCCCAGCGAGGCCGGTGGCTTTAAGTCCATCGAGTTCAAGGTCGAGGGCGACCGCGTCTACTCCGTCATGAAGTTCGAGTCCGGCGTGCACCGCGTCCAGCGCGTTCCCAAGACTGAGTCCCAGGGCCGCATTCAGACCTCCACGGCTACCGTCGCCGTACTTCCCGAGGCCGAGGAGATCGACGTCCAGATCAACCAGTCCGACCTGCGCATCGACACCTACTGCGCCTCCGGCCCTGGCGGTCAGTGCGTTAACACCACCTACTCCGCCGTGCGCATCACCCACCTGCCCACCAACACCGTGGTGCAGTCGCAGGAGCAGCGTTCCCAGATCCAGAACCGCGAGGTCTGCATGCAGATGCTGCGCGCCCGTCTGTACGAGATGGAGCTCGAGAAGCAGCAGGCAGAGCTTGGTGCCGAGCGCCAGAGCCAGATCGGCCACGGCAACCGTTCCGAGAAGATCCGCACCTACAACCAGCCCCAGGACCGCGTGACCGATCACCGCATCGGTTTCAACTCCACCTACAACGGCGTCCTTCTGGGTGATCAGCTCGGCACCGTCATCGAGGCGCTCGCCGCCGCCGAGCGAGCCGAGAAGCTGGCGCAGGCTGTTTAAGTTACGGCGTTTTACCAAACGCCGTAACGGCTCGACGCTGCAAACGCCCCTAAGCGGCAATCTGACGTTCAATCGTCGGTCGCGTACCCAAAGTACGCTTCCCTCCTCTTTCACGTCACCTTGCTCGCTTAGGGGCGTTTTCGCTGACTTATGCTCAACCTGCAGCGCCTTAGATGTAGTCATTGGGGACGTTCTTAAATGACTAGGTTGGGCACATTGCTTTGAGATGTTATTCAATCAGTTGTGATGGCATTTGAGCTGTCTACCTGCTCAAAGTAATTAATAGCATTCATCTGCTATCGAAAAAATTGCTCGAAATATCGTCCAAGAAGTCGCGTGTCATTTTTTGATGCGTCGCGCGTCAAGTGATTTGGCATGTTCTTGGTTAGATATTGGTCAGTTTTTGGGCAACCTTGCCAAAAGCTTGACGAATGCAAATCTGGACGTCGGCGAATGAACACTTTGAGCGAGCCCGGTGCAAAATTCTGGGCTGATTCTCGATAATCGCCTTCAATCGTCCCTTGCCAAGCGCTGGCCTCGCGTACAATCTGCTCCGACATTCGCGCGCCGTCCGGCGCTTAAGAGGGGAGGGCCCCATGGCAAACGAGATTTGGACCATCAAGCGTTGTCTCGAGTGGACCAAGGAGTACCTGGCCGAGCGCGGTGAGGAGCACCCCCGTCTTTCTGCCGAGTGGCTGCTGTGCGCCGCCACGGGCCTGGCGCGCATTGACCTATATATGCGTATGGACGAGACGCTTAACGCGGCCCAGCTCGAGACCATGCATGCGGCCGTTGTCCGCCGCGCTAAGGGCGAGCCGCTGCAATACATCACGGGCAGCACGCAGTTTCGCATGATCGACGTCGCGTGCGCCCCCGGTGTGCTCATTCCGCGCCCCGAGACCGAGATGCTCGTCGAGGAAGTCCTCAATTATCTGGATGCCGAGGTGCTGAGCCCCGAGGCTGCTGCCCGTCAGCGTGTTGAGCTGCCTTGGAACGATGAGGTCGAGGAGGCACGCAAGGCCGAGGCCGCGCTGGCAGACGAACGGGCGACCGCCGAGCGCCGTGCCGCTAACCTGACGGCTGCCGATGAGGCTGCGCTAGGCGGCGACGTACTGGGCAGCCGTGCCTATGCCGAGGAACTGGCCGACCGCGAGGCCGAGGAAGCCGCCGCGCAGGCAGCAGAAGCCGAAGCCGCGGAAGCCGCCGAGTCCGAGCTCGACGAATACGGCATCGCCATCGAGGGTGCCGACCAAGAGACGGCTTCAGCTCAGGATGCCGCTGCGCCTGCCGCAGCCGTGCCCCGCACTGCCCGCGTTCTCGAGGTCGGCTGCGGCACGGGCTGCATCTCGCTCTCCCTTGCCTGGGAGCGCCGCGGCCACGTTACCTGCACCGCCACCGATATCGAGCCGCGCGCCATCGATCTGGCCACCAAAAACCGCGACGCCCTCGGCCTCACGGCAGATGAGGTTGCCTTTAGCCTCACCAACCTGGTGAGTTCCATTCCCCGCGAAGAGTGGGGCACCTTTGATGTGCTCGTCTCCAACCCACCTTACATCCCGACCGGCGTCATGCGCTCACTGCCGCACGAGGTCAAGGACTTCGAGCCCGACCTGGCGCTCGAGGGCGGTGCTGACGGCCTCGATATCTTCCGCCGTCTGCTCAACGCGGCACCCTACATGCTGCGCGCCGGCGGCCTCTTTGCCTGCGAGCTCTACGAGGGCGCGCTCGACGCTGCGGCCGAGCTCTGCCGTCAAGCGGGTCTGTCGGATGTGCGCATCGTCCACGACCTCACCGATCGTCCCCGCATCGTTCGAGCCATCGTCACCGAGCCCAAACAGCGTATTTAAGCTGAATAAATAGACATTTGCGCAAGTTTGTCCTTGCAATATACCGTAAAACTTCTACTATAGAAGGAGAAAGGTATGTCAAATCAGCTGCATCGGTACCGTATCGTGCTTGATTACATTGAACCTTGGCTTGATGAGCAGGATGAAGCTACGCTGAAGCAGATTTATGCAGACCTTTTGGTGCTCGAGAAGGAAGGTCCCAGCCTTGGTCGTCCGCTGGTTGACCGCGTAAAGGGCTCGAAGCTTCATCATTTAAAGGAGCTGAGAGTGACGTCGTGTGGTGGGCAGGTGATTCGCATCCTCTTCGCCTTTGACCCCAAGCGCCAGGCGGTATTGCTATTGGCGGGTGATAAGTCGCGAGCGGGATCGTCAAGGGCAAAATGGAACGGTTGGTATGCGATCAACATTCCAAGGGCCGAGCAAATATACCGTCGCCACGTAAGGAGGCTCGATCGAGATGGAACTGCATGAGTATATGGAATCTCGCGGGATAACACGCGACTCCATTACCGCCGAGCAGGAGAGGACTCGCGATCGTATCGAAGCCTATAAGCTTGCTCAGATTCGCAGGTTAAAAGATCTAACACAGGCGTCGGTCGCCCAGTCGATGGGCGTTTCTCAAAAACGTGTATCCGAGCTCGAGCGTGGGGAGTTGGGTTCGATGAGGCTCGACACGCTGAGCAGGTACGCAGAGAGCCTCGGCGGAAAACTGGTTGCAAGCATCGAGTTTCCCAATCGTACCGTTACGCTTGCGCGCTAAAAATCTTCAATTAACCCCCTCACTTTCACCGACTACTAGAGCCGCTCACCAAACCAACATGCGCTCTGGGCAAATAGGTTGAATGTTTCGTGCGAGAATGCCCCACAGTAAACAAACTTGCACCGGAGCGTAAGGGGCTGGCATACACATGCAGACGGTCTATCGGGTATACGAGGGAACGCGCGAGCCGCATCGGCTTGCCGTCGAGCGCACGGCCGAGGTGCTCGGCCGCGGCGGCCTGGCCTTGATTCCGACCGAGACCGTCTACGGTGTCGCCGTGGCAGTCCACGCCTTCTCGGCCGCCGTGCCCCAAGATACAAGCGAATTCCCATCGTGGCCGCGCGATCCGCAGGCTGCCGTCAATGGCGCCGCAGTTCCTGCGCTCGGCACCGGCTATCGCCGTATCTTCACTCTCAAGCAACGTGAGCTCACGCAAACCGTCGCTTGGCTGGTCGATGGCGTCGAAGCACTCGACCGCTATGGCGTGGATATCCCGGAAGATGCCCGCGTACTCGCGCGACGATGCTGGCCGGGAGCCCTGACTATCGTGGTCAAGGCAGCCCCCTGCGTGCCGACCTATATGCGCGCTGCCGACGACACCGTGGCCCTGCGCGCTTCGGCCTCTCCCGTGGTCCAAGCGCTCATCCGCGCCTGCGGCAGTCCCCTTGCCTGCACGAGCGCCAACACGCACGGTGCGCCTTCGCCGGCAAGCTTTGCCGCCGTCGAGGGTCGCATCCTGGAGGGGGTCGATGTTGCCGTCGACGCCGGTGAGACCCCGTGTCGCGACGCCTCGACCATCGTGTCGTTCCAGCACGGCGGGCTCCAGATCCTGCGCCAAGGCGCACTTCCCGCATCAGAGATCGAGCGGGTCCTGTCCGACCCGATGCAATAGAAGGGTGTAAGCGATGTCGTTGAATCTGGGCAGCCTGGGCATGGAAGATGCCTCGTTTAACTTTGGCGGTTCCTACATCATGGCGCTCGACTGCGGCACCACCTCGGTACTTGCGACCATCGTCGACGAGTACGGCTGCATCGTCGCGCAGGCACGTCGTAGCGTCAAAACCAGCTTCCCGCGTCCCGGATGGATAGAGCAAGACCCCATGGAGGTGCTTGCCAGCCAGATCGGCGTGATGATGGAGGTCCAGTTTAAGAGCGGCATCCATTCTGACCGCATCGCCGCCATCGGTATCTCCAACCAGCGCGAGACCACGGTGGTGTGGGACCGCATAAGCGGCCAACCCATCTATAACGCCATCGTGTGGCAATGCCGTCGCACCGCACCTCTGATCGACGAGCTGGTCGAGCGGGGCGCAGAAGAGCTGGTGCGCTCCCGCACGGGACTCACACTCGATCCGTATTTCTCGGCTTCCAAGGTGCAGTGGATCCTCGACAACGTCGACGGTGCGCGTGAGAGCGCGGCGGCGGGCGACCTCATGTTCGGCACCATCGACACCTGGCTCATCTACAACCTCACCGACAGTCAGGTCTTTGCCACCGACTACACCAATGCCAGCCGCACGGCGCTCTTTAATATCCATACGCTCGATTGGGACGACGACCTGCTGGCGCTCTTTGACGTTCCACGTTCCATGATGCCCGAGGTTCGCTGGAGCTCGGGCGACTACGGCCGCGTCGCGAGCGACATCATGACCAACATGCCGCCCATCATGGGCGTGGCGGGCGATCAGCAGGCGTCGCTGTGCGGCCACTGCTGCTTCCATCCCGGCCAGACCAAAAACACCTATGGCACGGGTTGCTTTATGCTCATGAACACCGGCGACGAGGTCGTCGAATCCAAGAACGGTCTGGTCTCCACGATCGGTATCGCCGCGGACGGCAAGATCAGCTATGCGCTCGAGGGTTCTATCTTTGCCGCCGGTTCCACCATGAACTGGCTTCGCAACAACATGGGCATCATCTCGAGCGTGAGCGAGTCGGCACAACTCGCCGCTTCGATTAGCGACAACGAGGGCTGCTACTTCGTTCCCGCCTTTGCGGGTTTGGGCGCTCCCTGGTGGGATCCGCATGCCCGCGGTATCGTGTGCGGTCTGACCGGCGCCTCGAGCCGTGCGACCATCGTGCGTGCCGCCTGCGAATCCATGGCATATCAGAGCTACGACGTGCTGCGCGCCATGGAGCAGGACGTGGGGCTTTCGATTGAGCGCCTGTCTGTCGATGGCGGTGCCTCGCGCAACGAGTTCATCATGCAATTCCAGGCCGACCTGCTGGATATCCCCGTGCTGCAATGCGAGACGGTGGAGACCACGGCAATCGGTGCCGCGTACTTGGCGGGTCTTGCCGTCGGCTATTGGGAAGACCTGGAGGAGCTGGAGCAAAATGCCCAGATCGTTAGGACCTTCCTTCCCCACATGTCCGCCGAGCGCCGCGAGCAAAACCTTGCGGGCTGGCGTGATGCAGTCAGGCGCTCGCTCAGCACCGCACAGTAGGGCTGCGATGGGCTGCTCGATACAACAAACCGCTAAACTTATGCATGGCGTGCGGCGGCAACATTGCTTCGCGCCTTGTCAGCAAGGCCGTTTTGCGGCCGCAACGAAAGGGGCAATCAACCCATGACCGTCACCTACGATGCGTCCCGTGTGACGCTTGTCGATCACCCGCTCGTCCAGCACAAGCTGTCGATCCTGCGCGACAAAAACACCGGCACCAACCAGTTCCGCCAGCTCGTGCGCGAACTCGCGCTTTTTGACGGCTACGAGGCCATGCGCGACCTGCCTATGGAAGACGTCGAGGTCGAGACCCCCATCACTACCGCCACGTTCAAACAGCTTGCCGGCAAGAAACTCGCCATCGTGCCCATCCTGCGTGCGGGCCTTGGCATGGTCGACGGCATCCTCGAACTGGTGCCCTCCGCTCGCGTGGGCCACATCGGCATGGAGCGCGACGAGGTCACCCACGAGCCGCACGAGTATTACTGCAAGATGCCCAAGGATATCGACCAGCGTATCTGTCTGGACGTCGACCCTATGCTCGCCACGGGCGGCTCGGCCGAGATGGCCATCAGCTATCTGCGCGAGCGCGGTGTCAAGGACATCCGCATGCTGTGCATCGTCGCGGCCCCCGAGGGCCTCAAGTCGCTGACTGAGAAGGACCCTGATGTGCATATCTATACCTGCGCTATCGACGACCATCTCAACGAGGCTGCCTACATCGTTCCCGGCCTGGGCGACGCCGGCGATCGCATCTACGGCACGCTCTAGTCGCTGGGCTAAGACGGCCGCGGCTGTAAATAGGAAGAAATGGTGCGCGCGGGCAAGTAGAAGACGCCTGTGCGCACCTTTAGTTAATGGACGTTTTGCCCTGCAGGGTTCGAGAAAAAACGTATTACCGTACCTGCGGCATAAAGAAGGTCTTAAGAAAACGAACAGGTGCGTATTAACCGATGCTTTTTCGGTTGTACTTTAGCGATTGGCTCGTACAATAGTCACCAATGTTTGGCGGGAACTGTTCTGTGAGGCGTTAAAAAAGGAAAGTGAGGACGCCAATGTTTCAGATAGCCGATCTGCTCGCTATCGTTGCAGGCGCCATCGCGGGCGCGGTCGCCTTTCTTCCCTTTGTCTTTACGCTCAAGCCGGTTCTTGACGATAAGCAGAATGCGGACATGCTCAAGGGTATGGTGAGTCTGGCGGTCTCGGCAATCGCTCTGCTCGTCTTTACCTTGGTTGTGTTTGTGTTGTTCGGAGAGGCATTTCGCATGTTCCTCCTGGGCGAGGCGATCGGCTTCGTGGCCTTTATGGCCGCCTGCGCGGTTCGCGTCGCCAAGGCGCTGCGAGATCCTCATGAGGTCGAAAGGTAAGTCGTGGAAATTTTTGAAAAGCTGCCTGATGAGATTAATCATCTGGTCAGCGAGTTCAGCTCCACCCCTGTCGTGGGCGATCTGAGCTGCGGCATCACGCAGTACTCGTTTTGGCTGATCGTCTCCACGATCGTGCTCCTGATCGTCCTGGCCGTGTTCAAGAAGAAGCAGACCCTGGTTCCCAAGGGCTTCTTCGTCAACGGTTTCGAGTACATCATCGAGTACGTCGAGAACGATATCGGCAAGGGCGTCGTGGGTGAGAACTGGAAGAAGCACTTCCCGTTCCTGTGCTCGCTTTTCCTGTTCATCCTGCTCAACAACATGATCGGCCTGATCCCGGGAATGAAGCCCGGCACCGGCGCAATCGGCTCCACCGCCGCGCTCGCCATCTTCGCCTTCGTGTACTTCATCTACTACGGATGCAAGGCTCACGGCGTGATTGGCTACATCAAGAGCCTCGCCCCGCAGGGCGTGAGCTTCCCGATGAACGTGCTCGTGTGGGTCGTCGAGCTCTTCTCGACCTTCCTGCGCCTCATCACGCTCGCCGTCCGTCTGTTCTGCAACATGTTCGCAGGACACGTGGTCATGGGCTCGTTCGCCATCATGGCGAGCATGTTCATGCAGCCGCTGCTTCAGCAGGTTTCCGCGGCCCACGCCGTCGGCGCCCTGCCTTCGCTGGCCTGGCTTGCCATCCTCATCCTGATCTATGCGATCGAGCTTGTGGTCGGCGCCATCCAGGCTTACGTCTTCACGGTCCTTACCGCCGTGTATGTCTCCGAGGCAGAGGAGGTCGCGGAGGAGGAGTAGTCTTCCGTTCGCGCCTTAAAGGTAAGGCAATTCGTTAAACCGCCGGTGCCCGTACCCATGGAGCCCGGCAGTTATAAAAAGGTTATCCTGCGTGAAATAAGACACGCACGACAAAGGAGGAATCGTGGGAGTTATCGGTTACGGTCTCGGTGTTATCGGCGCTGGTCTTGCTATCGGCCTGTCTGCTCTGGGTGCTACGGGTGCTATGGCCCGTCAGCCTGAGGTCCAGGGCCGCGTGTTCACCGTCTTCATCATGGGCTCCGCTTTCGGCGAGGCTCTGGCTCTGATCGGCTTCGTTGTCGCGCTGATCGTTAAATAGCACGGAGCGTCAAGTATGAATCTTTCATCCCAGAAGAGCGCGATCGCACTCTCCGCGTCCGCGGCCGCGCTGCTCATGCCGGTTTCCGCGTTCGCCGAGGACGGCGCCGCCGGTGCGGACATCCTCATCCCTAAGATGGCGGAGTTCATCCCGGCGCTTATCGCCTTCCTGATCATCTGGATCGTGCTGGCCAAGGTCGCCCTGCCGGGCATCATGAAAACCATGGAGGAGCGCGGCAAGAAGATCGAGGAGAGCCTCGACGAGGCCGAGAAGACCAAGCAGGAGGCCATCGCCAAGCGCGCTGAGTCCGACTCGATCGTCACCGACGCCCGTCGTCAGGCTGCCGACATCGTTCTCGAGGCCCGTAAGGACGCCGAGTCCGAGCGCGCCCGTATCATCGAGGCTGCTCACAAGGAGGCCGAGGAGATCATCGCCAAGGCCCATACGACCGTCGAGGACGAGCGCAAGTCCATCTACGCCGGTGCCGCGAGCTCCATCGCCGACCTGTCCGTTGCCGTCGCCACCAAGATTGTGGG
The DNA here is from genome assembly GCA_905216175.1 of uncultured bacterium. Taxonomy (GTDB): domain Bacteria; phylum Actinomycetota; class Coriobacteriia; order Coriobacteriales; family Coriobacteriaceae; genus Collinsella. The sequence goes on from CAJMSV010000015.1 coordinate 22,388, forward strand.
CGAGGCACTCGAGGACGATGCCGAGCAGAAGAAGCTCATCGAGCGCTACATCCAGGAAGCAGGTAGCCTGAATGCCGACTAGCCGCTATCAGGACAAGGTGCTCGAGACCTACGCGCGCTCCCTTCTGGAAGCCGCCAAGGCCGAGAACCATGTGTTCGAGGACCTCGAGATGATCGAGCGCCTGGCTTCTGCCAGCCCCGAGATCATCGCCGTGCTCGACACCATGTCCAAGCGCGACCAGCTCGACCTTCTTCCCAAGGTGGCAGCTGCCTTTAAGTATGTTGCCGAGGAAGACGAGGATGTAGTGGGCGTGACCGTCACCACGGCGATCCCGCTCGACGACGAGCTGCGTCAAACCATCACTAAGAAATGCGAGCAGGACTTCGGCCGCAAGGTATTCCTTATCGAGCAGGTCGACCCGTCTATCGTGGGCGGCCTGGTGCTCGAGGCCCGCGGTGAGCGTCGTGACATTTCCGTCAAGACGCAGCTGCGCATCGCGCAGGAGACCCTCGCAAACTCTGCTAATTCGTACGGAGGTGAAGCCTAATGTCCGAAACCCTCAATGCCCAGGATATCGCCAAGAAACTGCAGGAGCAGCTCACGAGCCTCTCCGCGACGGTCGATACGCATGAGGTTTCAACGGTCGACGAGGTAGGCGACGGCATCGCGCGCGTCTCCGGCCTCAAGAGCGCCATGGCAGGCGAGCTTCTGGAGTTCAAGAGCTCCGATACCGGTGAGACCGTCTTCGGCCTTGCCCAGAACCTTGACCGTGACGAGGTCGGCGCCGTTCTGTTTGGTGCCGTCGACTCCATCAAGGAAGGCGACGAGTGCCGCACCACTGGCCGCATTATGGATATCCCCGTGAGCCGCGCCATGCTCGGCCGCGTCGTCAATCCGCTCGGCCAGCCTATCGACGGCCTGGGCGACATCGTCGCCACGCACCGTCGTCCCATTGAGTTCACGGCCCCCGGCGTCATCGATCGTACCCCGGTGTGCGAGCCGGTTCAGACCGGTCTGTTGGCCATCGACTCCATGGTGCCTATCGGCCGCGGCCAGCGTGAGCTCATCATCGGCGACCGTAAGACCGGTAAGACCGCTATTGCCATCGACGCTATCCTCAATCAGCGCGGCAAGGGTATGGTCTGCATCTATGTCGCTATCGGCCAGAAGGCCTCCACGGTTGCCAACATCCGCGAGACCCTCGCTCAGCACGGTGCGCTCGACTACACCATCATCGTTTCGGCCACCGCTGCCGATTCCGCCCCTATGCAGTACATCGCGCCTATGGCCGGTGCCGCTATCGGCGAGTTCTTCATGTACAACGGCGAGGACGGCAAGCCCGCCAGCGAGACCAACCCCGGCGGCCACGTGCTCGTCATCTACGACGACCTGTCCAAGCAGGCTGTGGCCTACCGTCAGATGTCGCTGACGCTGCATCGTCCGCCCGGACGCGAGGCCTATCCTGGCGACATCTTCTACCTGCACTCTCGTCTGCTCGAGCGTGCCGTCAAGATGTCCAAGAAGAACGGTTACGGCTCCATGACGGCTCTGCCGATCATCGAGACCCAGGACGGCGACGTCTCGGCCTACATTCCGACCAACGTCATTTCCATTACCGATGGTCAGATCTATCTGCAGTCCGAGCTCTTCTTCCAGGGCCAGCGCCCGGCAGTCGACGTGGGCATTTCCGTGTCCCGCGTCGGTGGCGACGCGCAGACCAAGGCCATGAAGCAGGTCGCCGGCAACCTCCGTCTGGACCTCGCTTCGTACCAGGAGCTCGCCGGCTTTACGCAGTTCGGCTCCGACCTCGACGAGGCCACGCAAAAGCAGCTTACCCACGGCGCTCGCATGACCGAGCTCCTGAAGCAGCCGCGTTACAAGCCGTTTGAGGTTGGCGAGCAGATCGTTACGCTGTTCGCTGGCAACGAGGGCTTCCTGGATGACCTGGAGATCGCCGACGTGCTGCCCTTCCGTGCCGAGCTCATCGAGTACATGGACAATGGCTTTGGTTCGCTGCTCGACAAGGTTCGCGCCAAGAAGATCGATGATGACACCAAGGCTGAGCTCTTGCGCGTCATCGGCGACTTCAAGCAGCAGTTCATGGCCAAGCACCATTCGGATGTTTCTGGATCAGAGGAGAACTAAGCCCCATGGCCAACCTTCGCGACATTAAGAAGCGAATCTCCTCGGTTACCACGACCAAGCAGATCACGCGCACGATGGAGATGGTCTCTACGGCCAAGATTCGTCGTGCCCTCGATCGCTCCAAGCAGGCCGAGCCCTATAAGGAGGCGCTGACCGACGTCATGTTGACGGTCGCCGGCGACGCCTCCTGTTCGGGCACCGATCCCATGCTGCAGAAGCATGAGAGCGTCAAGCATGGCCTGATTGTCGTTATTGCCTCGGACCGCGGCCTTGCCGGCGGTTTCAATACGACGGTGGAGCGCACGGCCGAAAAGCTCGCCGCTTCTTGGGCGAACGACGGCATCGAATACGAGATCATCGCGTGCGGGCGTAAGCCGGCCACGTATTTCCGTGACCGCGCAAACGTTGTCATGCACTTTGAGGGCAACTCCTCTGAGCCCGATTTCAATCAGGCCCGCATGATCTCCTCTCATATCTGCGATGCGTATCGTGCCGGTGAGCTTGACCGTGTCGAGCTTGTCTACCACCACGCCAAGAACCGCGTGGATCAGGAGCTTCGCGTCGAGCATCTGTTGCCGCTCGACCCCGAGATGATCGCTATGGCCCACGGTCCGCGTAAGAACGAGACCGACGCCCCTAAGCGCATCTCGTCCACGTTCGAGTTCGTGCCCTCTCCCGAGCATGTTCTCGGCAAGCTTGTGCCGTCTTATATCCTGACGGTCATCTACCAGGCCCTGATCGATTCGGCGGCTGCCGAGCAGGGTGCACGCCGCAAGGCCATGCACTCCGCGACGGAAAACGCCACCGCGATCATCTCGACCCTTACCCGCACGTATAGTCGCGTGCGCCAGGCTTCGATCACGACCGAGATTAACGAGATCGTCGGCGGAGCCTCAGCATTGGAGGAACAGTAATGGCTAATAACACCGTAAAGCTTGCGGTCGAGGAAGCCACCAAGAAGACGACTGCCGGTGATGGTCGCATCGTGCGAATCATCGGCCCTGTCGTCGACGTCAAGTTTGACGGCGCGGTGCCCCCGATCTACAACGCGCTCACGGTCGAGGCCGAGACCCCGATCGGTCATCTGAGCACGATCCTCGAGGTCGAGAGCCAGCTTCCGGGCGGCGTCGTCCGCACGGTCGCCATGTCCTCGACCGACGGCCTGCAGCGCGGCCTCATCGCCACCGATACCGGTGAGCCCATGAAGATGCCCGTTGGTCCCAAGACGCTCGGCCGCATTTGGAACGTCATGGGCAAGCCCGTCGACGGCAAGCCCATGCCCGAGGTGGAGGAGTTCTACCCCATCCACCATGCAGCGCCCCGTTTCGACGAGCTCACCACCAAGACCGAGATCTTCGAGACCGGCATCAAGGCCGTCGACCTGCTCGAGCCCTACATCCGCGGCGGCAAGACAGGTCTGTTCGGCGGCGCCGGCGTCGGCAAGACCGTTCTGATCCAGGAGCTCATCAACAACCTCGCCCAGGAGCACGGCGGCACCTCGGTGTTCACCGGCGTCGGCGAGCGTACCCGCGAGGGCACCGACCTGTTCCTCGAGATGAGCGAGTCTGGCGTTATCGACAAGACCTGCTTGGTCTATGGTCAGATGAACGAGCCGCCCGGAGCGCGTCTGCGCATCGGTCTGGCCGGCCTTACCACCGCTGAGTACTTCCGCGATCGCGGCCAGGACGTTCTGCTGTTCATCGACAACATCTTCCGCTTCTCTCAGGCAGGTTCCGAGGTTTCCGCACTGCTGGGCCGTATGCCGTCCGCCGTTGGTTACCAGCCCACGCTGGCAACCGAGATGGGCGACCTCCAGGAGCGCATTACCTCGACCAAGACGGGCTCCATTACCTCCGTCCAGGCTGTCTACGTCCCCGCAGACGACCTGACCGACCCGGCGCCTGCCACGACGTTTACGCACCTCGATGCCACCACGGTTCTTTCGCGTAGCATTTCGTCGCTCGGCCTGTTCCCGGCTATCGACCCGCTTGCGTCTTCCTCCGACGCTCTCGATCCCTCGATCGTTGGCGAGGAGCACTACCGTGTCGCCGTCAAGGTCCAGGAGCTCCTGCAGGAGTACTCCGACCTTCAGGACATCATCGCCATTCTGGGTATGGACGAGCTGTCCGAGGAGCAGCGCCTTACGGTCAACCGTGCCCGTAAGATTCAGCAGTTCCTCTCGCAGTCCTTCCACGTCGCCGAGAAGTTCACCGGCAACCCCGGTGTCTACGTCCGCGTCGAGGATACCGTCCGCTC
>CAJMSV010000016.1 GCA_905216175.1 uncultured bacterium
TGACGTGCTTGGTGGGGGCGCTGTTTTTCTTGGTCCTCTCTTTCTTTGTGGGTTGGTGGGGTGTGATGTGCTCGGTTGCGGTCGCGGCCGTCGCCAAGAATTTGCGGCGAACCTCGACCGTCCAAGGCGTCTCGCGTGTCGACTCGCTGGAGATTCCCGAGGAGGTTCTGCGCGAGGCAATCGCCAACGCCGTAATCCATCGAGAATACGGGGATCGGTTCTGTGGACAATCGATTGCCGTCGACGTCTTTGACGATCGTGTCGAGGTGACGAATCCTGGCGGCCTTTACGGGGGAAAGACTCGCGAGAACTTGTTTGACGGCAGCTCCCGATGCCGTAACGCGACGCTCGTGAAACTCATGTCGATTGTCCCGCTGCCGGATGGCGCAGGTTCGCCGGCTGAGGGCAATGGCTCGGGCATCCCGATGATGATCGATGCCATGCGCGCGCATGGTCTGGCCGAGCCCCTGTTCTGCCCGGGGTTCGATCGGTTCAAGATCGTACTTTACCGTTCAAAAATCGAGCCGGTCGATCATGGCGGGGGCTTAATTGTGACGGCACTCAAACACTACGGCGAGCTGGGGACGCGTGAGCTGGCAGAACGCACGGGGCTTACAATTTCCCAGGTTAGGTCGCGCGTCAACGCGCTCATTGCTCAAGGCGAGCTTGAGCCCACGGCGCCGGCGACGAGCCGCAACCGCAAGTATCGACTGTCGGAGCGCGTGGGATAGATGCGTTAGTGGACGAGGCGACCCAATAATCGACCCTCGATTGGCGTCCATTAAGGTAAAGCGGTTGTTGCCCAGTCGACGGTGATGCTAAAGACTCGGCTTACGCCGGCATGGCCCCGAACCCGTCTATCAGGAACAGCCTGAGAACCAGCTTGATGACATTTCCCGGTTTGACTTTTGCCGCGTCAAAGACGTGGCGCTCGGCGAGCTCGCTGCAGTATGCATAGATGTCGCGGATAAGGTCCGCGCCCGAAAGCGTAAACATGTAGCCTGCGTCCGAAAGCGCATTGGGCGCGGCAGGCAACTTGGCCATGTGACAGAACGTTTGCAGGTCGGGCGCCATAACGTTCTGGTAGTCGAGGTGGCCGTTGGCATCCTGCGCGGCAAGCTCCAATTGGCGCACAAAATCCAGCGCCGCCGCTAACACAAAGCTCGGCGTAGGCGCATTGACGTCCTGAGTGGTCGCCACAAGCCTGCCCGCCGCCTGCGTGACAAGCCAAGCGACCTCGCGCTGGCAACGCACGGCCTTGCGCGTAACCGGCTTGATGGACGAAGAAGAAACGCTTCCCTTAGGCGGATTCGAAACAGCCACAAGAACCTCCCATGAACGACCCGGCCCAACAAGCCCGGATGAAACACGTGCTACATCAGTATACAGGGAAGTGGGGTAGCGGGGTACAAGCGCGCCAGCGGCAAACCGAGAGCATCAACGATGTGCCGATCGCGGAATGAGATCTCGTAATAATTGACTCTCGACCATATTATTGTGGGGTATGCCTCGCATTCGTATGGTTGTAGGTGCTGGCGATGAACGACATTGACCTTGCTGTTCCGTTGATGGATGGACCAAGCTATGACCGTGCCTGCAGTCTCGTGCCTTCCGAATACGTTGAGGCATGGGAGTGGTTTCTGGGTGAGGAGCAGCGCGGCGGCGTTTGGACCAGCCTTCCGCACCACACCAAGGAAGATAGCCCTCAGTATCAGTATCGTTTGAGAATTGGCTCGGACTTCTTTCCCGTAACGCGGGATTCAGGGATCTTCTGGCCGGGCCAGGATCGGGTGAAGCAAGACCCCAATAAGATCTTTGCGCTCTCGGTCCATAACTCTAAAAAGAGCTTCTACACCGATGTGCCTCCGCTCAATTTGGACGATGGTACGTGGGTCATTAAGTACTCGGTTCAAGCGCCGGGTACCGTTGGTTTTCGAGACCAGAATTACAACCGTAAAATGCTCAACTGCATGGAATGTGGCGTCCCAGTCGGAGTCATATTTGCAACCGAGGTGGGCTATAAGGTGCTCGGCCTTGCGTTTGTTGAGCGGTTCGAGCCCGAAAACGGATGGTTTGTTCTGCACGGTCCTGTTCATAAAGGCGGACCGGACCCTCGTTTTGCGCCCGACATGAGTTATCTGAAGCACATACCCGTCGATATTGAGTTTGCCGGACAGGGTGTGACCGACGACGAAAAGGTCCGCTATGCGTTAAGGCGCGAGCGATTGGGGCAGCAATGGTTCCGCAAGCAGCTCGTTGCCGCCTATGATGGCCGTTGCGCGGTGTCGGACTGCGGCGTCAGCGAAGCTCTGGAGGCTGCACATATCGAGAATTACTCGGGACCCAAATCGCAGGTTGCCAGCAACGGCATTCTGCTTCGGCGCGATCTTCATTCCCTATTTGATGCTCACCTGATTTCGTTTGAGCCTGTTTGCGGCGAATATCGGCTGTGCGGATCGTACCTGCTGGATAAGACCGACTACGCTTCCTTTGCGGGTGCGACGCTAAGGCAGCCGAATGAGCGTCAGTGGCGACCCGATACGGTGTTTCTTGAGGCCCATCGCATTGAGTTCGATCGCTCGGAAAAGAAGCGTGAAAAGGCGGGGCTTCTGCCGTATTAGCGTATTTGGCTTTGGCATTCTTTGACGATCGTGTTGTTTGATCGGATCGCGTGGCGATGCAATCTCGCGCCCGCCCGCCGGTGCATGCTCTTCCTGATTTGTATAGCGAGAAGGGGCATGTATGAGCTGGCGAGGCGATATTGCGATGGGGAAGTACGGAAAACTGCCGTGTGCCCTTATCGACAACAATATGTTTCCGGGCGTAGAAGTTGATTGCGGGTCGTTTGTCGTCGCCTGCCCTTGCTGCGGCTCGCAAATACCGTGTCTCGACATTCGGTTCATCGATGCGCGCGACAGACTCAGCGACGAAGTGAGGAAACGTACGGGCGTTCATATGCCGGTGTATTCGGAGAAATGCCCTGTTTGTGGCCTCGATATCGTGTACGACGCCGGCGACGAGGGATAGGTGATGCGGAGGAGTTGGCTGTGAGTGTCTTTTGCCTCTACAAATAAATCCCCTCACCGAGTTGCTTGTGGAACTCGGCGTGATGGTCGCGTGCCCAGGTAAAGAGCGCCTGGTCAAAGTCGGTACGCGTGGCCGGGACGCCAAAGACGCCGGCAACTTCGACGCGTATAAACTCCAGTGCCGGCAGCTTGTTGATGGCAGTGAGGGCAAACGGGGACGAGGGCTCCTCGAACAGATAGCGGCTGCCTTGCAGCGCGTCGCAACTGGTGCACGTGTTGCCGAGCGACGGGGCTTTGGAGGCTCGCGCGCCTACGGGCTTGTAGCCGCAGCGCTTATGAAGGTAGTCGCGGATCTCGCCCGGTACGCAGCCAAGAGCGGGCACGATGGCGAGTGCGTTGGCGTTGGCCGTGTCGATGGCAATGTACCCGGCTTCGTTGGGCGCGTGCGCGATGGCGATGCTCTCGTCGTTATCGGTTCGATAGGGAATGCCGAAGGCCGCGACCGAGGTCTCTTTGTGACACTTCCAGCACTCGCGCTTGCCCAGTACTAGATATATATACGGCGCTGAGGGGTCGGATCGGTCAACACCGGGCAGCCACTCGGCAAAGGGCTCGGGGTTGACGCCGCTGGGTACATACCAGATCTTCTTGGTCCGGTCCCATTTGGCGCCCAGCGCCTTGGCTTCTTCTTTGTGCGAAAAGGGGACATCGAGCTCGGTGCGCATGGCGGCTCCTTGGTGCTGCAGGTGCAAGTGGCTCAAGGATACCGCAGGACGCAGACATCGCGGCGTTTTGCTGAGAAGTTGCGGCTCGGATGGGTTCGAGACGTGTTGGTCTCGGACTCCGACGCTAAATGAACGAAATTGATTGACTGCGGAGTCAGCCGGGATAGGCACTTGGGTCGCTGACGCGGTTTTGTGTATGGGCAGGGTGGTTGCTTGGGCGGTTGGAGCTGCCAGCTGATTTGGCGACATAAAACAAAACAGCCCAGAGGACATAGCCTCTGAGCTGCGAACATTTGGTGGGCGTTAGAAGATTTGAACTTCTGACCTCTTCCGTGTCAGGGAAGCGCTCTCCCCCTGAGCTAAACGCCCGATCAAGGGTGCGCAAGCGCGCAAGGGATAATATAACGGAGCCTGAACTCGGTGGCAAGAACATTTTTAAAAATCGCTTACATTGTTGAATTCGGGGGCTTTGTCGCATCCATTTCAAAAGAGCCTGCTGCCGCGATTTGGCTGTCGCATAATGCAAGGCCATTGCGGTATCGAGCTATGGAAAGACGCCTGCGGAATTGTCCTACCGATAAGCGGACAAGCCTCCAGCTGGTGACTTCGCCGTGGTAAGGTAAGCCGAATTGTTTCCAGGCTGTTTCGGGGGAGTGGAATGAGCAAAGAGTGTGTCGAGCAGGTCGAAGGCGCAGGGGCTTCGGTGCCGATGACCGATATATCGAACATTGATGTGCCCGAGGGCACCGACGAGCTCAGCCGCAACACCCGTCGCGCATGGTGCGACCGCCTGAACAGCGCTTCGACGCGCAAGATGATCACGGGCGTCTTGGCTACGCTGGTGGGCGGTTCGTTTTGGGGCTTCTCGGGCACCAGTGCGAGCTTTCTGTTCGATATCTACCACGTCGACACCTTGTGGCTTATGAGCGGGCGGCAGATTCTCGCCGGTCTACTCTTTATGGCCGTGGTTGTTACGCGCGACCGCGAGCGCCTGATTAAGCTCTGGACCACACCCCCCGATCGCAAGCAGCTGCTGCTCTTTACCGCCTTTGGCCTGCTGTTCAACCAGTTTTGCTATCTTTCGGCCGTGCGCCTGACGAACGCCGGAACCGCGACGGTGCTCCAGTGCCTGCAGCTCGTTATCATCATGGGCTACGCCTGCGTGACCGATCGCCGCATGCCGCGTACTCGCGAAGTCATCGGCATTGGCCTGGCTCTGGGTGGAACCTTTTTAATCGCCACCGGCGGCGACCCCACCAGCCTGAATATTTCGCCGCTTGGCCTGGCAGCAGGTCTTATGTGTGCGGTCAGCGCCGCGTGTATGGCGGTGATTCCCGCCAAGATCCTGCCCGAATACGGCAGCCCCATCGTCACGGGTTCGGCAATGCTCACGGCGGGCGTGGTCTCGTGCGTCTTCGTGCAGCCCTGGGCGCATATGCCGGCGCTCGACGCTGCCGGCATCGAGGCGCTCGCGGTGTTCGTGGTTATCGGCTCGTTTTTTGCTTACATGCTTTATATGCAGGGCGTTAAGGACATCGGCTCGGTGCGCGCGAGCCTCATCGGAACTGTGGAGCCGGTTTCGGCGACCATCACCAGCGCCGTTATGCTGGGGACGGTGTTTTTGCCGACCGACCTTATCGGCTTTGTCATGATCATCGTGATGATGTTCCTCACGGTGTAGCTAGCGCCGCCGCCAAGACAGAAAAGGTGTTGTGCCGCATTTTCGCCAATTGATGTCCGTGTCTGGAGTTTAGCTGTCGATGCTCAAAATGCCATAAACTGGTAACGTTATGGACTTTTTCATTGCGACTCAATTGCGAGGATTTCTTTATGGCTGGTAATCACTTTAAGGGCAGCGATAGCGGCCGTCCTGCAGTTCCGCCGCGTCCGAACGGGGCTGGTAAGGCCGGCACGCCGGGCGGCGCTGGACAGGGCGGTTCCGGTAAGCGCGTGTCCCCGGGCGAGACGGCGATGTTTACCGCTCTGTACGAGCAGTCTCAAAAGGCAAAAAAGACCGGCCGTGCAAAAGGGAATGTCTTTGCGGGCGGTGCAACCTCCGCGTCGCAGCCGAGCGGGGCTCCTTCGGTGCCTGCGAACAACGCAGGTGCTGCCAACGCCGCGAATGCTGCCGGCAACGTTAATGCCGGCAAGGCCGCCAACAATACTCCTTCTGCCGGTGGCGCGGGGCTTACGGGTAACCTTGGCACGATTTACACCGGCGCCTCCGAGACTGGCACGTTCGCCCGCCTGGATGATAGCGGTGCCGAGTTTGCGGGCTCGGGTTCCAAGGAAGATTATTACGATTTTGGCTTGAACTACGGTAGCGACGCTTCGTCGAGTTCGACCTCTGACGGTCTGGTCCGTCATCGCCATCGCAAGGGCGAGCGCAAAAAGCGTCACACCGGCGCCATTATTGCCGCTGTAGTCGCGGTGCTTCTCGTTGCGCTTGGCGCAAGCGGCTTTATGCTGCTTAACTCGGCAAAGACCGTAAAGAGCGAAGCGAAGGAGGCTGTCGAGATCGTCGGTGGCCTTAAGGACAAGGTCACGTCGGGCGATTTTTCGACGCTGCCTGACGACGCGAAAAAGATCGATGAGCTCTGCGACAGCATGAAGGCGGAGACCTCGAGCCCGCTGTGGGCGGCGGCTTCGTTTATCCCGGTGTATGGCAGCGATATCAATGCGGCCCGCACCATGATTGACGCCCTGTCCGATGTCTCGAGCAATGCGCTGGTTCCCATGGCCGACAACCTCTCGCAGGCTACGCCCGGCAAGCTGTTCCAGGACGGCATGATTAACGTGTCCGCGCTGCAGGCGGTCGCCGATTCGCTTTCCAGCAGCTCGAAGGTGTTCAAGAGCGCCAACGAGAAGGTCCAGGGCATTGGCGATACTCATATTTCCCAGGTGACCGAGCTGGTCGATAAGGCCAAGGACGGCTTTGCCACCCTCAACGGTGCGGTTGACGCGGCGGAGAAGGTCGCCCCCGTCCTTCCCCAGATGCTCGGCGCCAACGGCCAGACGCGCAACTACCTTATGTACGCCATGAACAACGTCGAGATTCGTGCTTGCGGCGGCTTTGGCGGTTCGCAGGGCCTGATTTCGGTCACTGACGGCCAGATGTCGATTGGCGAGTTTGTTCCCCGCATTGGACTCAGCGAGGATGAGGCAGTCGAGAGCGTCGACGAAGAGGATGAGGCGCTGTTCGGCAACCACAGTAACCTGTACAACTCGGGCAATACCTATTCGCCTGATTGGCCCCGCAACTCGCAGCGTGTCGCCGCGCTGTGGAAGTCCCAGTATGGACAGGACGTTGATGGCGTCATCGGTATCGACCCGGTGTTCCTGCAGTATCTGCTGGGCCTGGTCGGTAATGTCTCGCTGCCCGACGGAACGGTTGTCGACGGCACCAACGCCGCAAAGGTCCTCATGCACGATGTGTACTGGAACTATCCGGTCGAGGAGTCGGACGGCATCTTTGCATCCGTCGCCAGCGCTGCCTTCGACAAGATCCTTGGCGGTATCGGCGATGTCGATGTTACGAAGCTTGTCAGCGCCGTTGAGCGCGGTGCCGAAGAGGGCCGTCTGATCGCGTGGATGAGAAACGATGATGAGCAGAATGCCATCAAAGAGACGGGCGTTGACGCTTCGCTGCCCGATCCGGATGACCCGAGTGCCGATCCTGTTGCCGGCGTTTACTTTAACAACCTGAGCTTCTCCAAGCTCGACTGGTACCTGAACGCCGATACGCAGATTGGCCAGGGCATCAAGAACGGTGACGGCACGTGCTCCTATCGCATCACCGTTACCCTGACGAACATCATGACGCAGGAGGAGGCTGGCAAGCTGCCCGACTACGTTGCGGCGAGCGCACCCGATGCCGCGCGTGACGACGAGCGTCTGAATGTCTCGTTGTTTGCCCCGACGGGCGGCAACATTACTGATCTGACCGTCGAGGGCACCCAGTTTGGTCTTGGCGCCGCCACGTGGCATGGAATCCCCTTCTATTCGGGCACCGTTGACCTGCATGCTGGCGAGACGACGACGATCACGTATACGCTGACCACGTCGGCCGAGGCGGGGGACAAGCCGCTTACGCTGCGTCAGACTCCTACATGCCAGGCGGCTCGCGACAGCGCGTCGGCGTAGGGTTTTTCTGGTAGCGCAGATAATCGAGTACCATTTTGGGGCGGACAGGCAATCTGTTCGCCCCTATTTTGTAAGGAGAGCGCATGAAGTACTTTGGCACCGACGGCTTTCGCGGTGAGGCCAACGTTGGGCTGACGGTAGAGCACGCTTATAAGATTGGCCGTTTTGTGGGCTGGTATTACGGCGCCAACCGCGAGCGCAAGGCACGCGTGATCGTGGGCAAGGACACGCGTCGCTCGAGTTATATGTTCGAGGCGGCGCTGGTGAGCGGCCTGGTCGCGAGCGGTGCGGACGCCTATATGCTGCACGTGATCCCCACGCCGGGCGTAGCGCATCAGACTGTGGAAGGCTGCTTCGATTGCGGTATCATGATCAGCGCGAGCCACAACCCGTTTTGCGATAACGGCATTAAGCTCGTCAACAGCGACGGCTTTAAGATGGACGAGGACGTGCTGGAGCTCATTGAGGACTACATCGATGGCAAGAGCGAGGTGCCGCTGGCAACGGGCAACCACATCGGCGCCACGGTGGACTACATGCAGGGTCGCAACCGCTACATTGCTTCGCTCATCGCCAGCGCGAACTTTTCGCTGCAGGGCGTCAAGATCGGCATCGATTGCGCCAACGGCTCGGCATCCTCGGTGGCCAAGCCGGTGTTCGACGCACTGGGCGCCGATGTGCGCGTGATCAATGCCGCGCCCGACGGCTTTAACATCAATGTCGACTGCGGCTCTACGCATATTGAGCGCCTGCAGCGCCACGTGGTGGAGCAGGGCCTGGATGTGGGCTTTGCCTACGACGGCGATGCCGACCGCTGCCTGGCCGTGGACGAGCGCGGCCGCGTGGTCGACGGCGACCAGATCTTGTACGTGTGCGGCGTGTACCTGAACAAGCACGGGCGTCTCTCGGGCGGTACCGTGGTACCGACGATCGCCAGCAACTTTGGCCTGATCAAGTCGTTGGAGCTTGCCGGACTGAGCGCCGTGACCAGCGGCGTGGGCGACCGTCACGTGTATGCCAAGATGCGCGAGGGCGGCTACAGCCTGGGCGGCGAGCAGACGGGCCATACGATCTTTGGCGATATCGAGCGCACGGGCGACGGCATTATGACCTCGCTGCGCGTGATGGAAGTGATTCGTGCCGAGCGCGAGACGCTCTCGCAGCTCACGGCTCCATGCAAGCTGCTGCCACAGGCGCAGGTGGCCGTGCACGTGGCGGACAAGGACGCCGCGCTCGAGAACATGGGCGTGCAGAACGCCATCGCCGAGGCCGAGGCTGCGCTGGCAGGCGAGGGCCGCGTGCTCGTGCGCAAGAGTGGAACCGAGTCTGTGATTCGCGTTTTGGCCGAAGCCCCCGACCAAGCTGCCGCCGACGCCGCCATGAAGCGCATCGCCGCCGCGCTGGAAGCTCTGTAAGGTAGTCATTGGGGACGTTCTTAAACAACTAGGTGGAAAGGGGACGCCGCGGATTGGTTCCGCGGCGTCCCCTTTGCGTTGACGTGTCGGTTATGCCTTACAGCTCGTAGAGCGTGGTGAACTTGTCCTGCAGGTAGCTGCAGTAGTAGCGGGCATCGAACGCCATGCCGCACGCGCCCTTGATGAGCTCCGGCGCGTCCTTGGCGCGGCCCCACTGCCAAATGTGCTCGCCCAGCCAGGCGCGGACGGGTGTCAGGTCGCCGCTCGCGCAGGCGCCGGTAAGGTCGACGCCGTCGCGGCACATGGCCGGCACAAACATGGCGTCGTAGGCGCTGCCCAGCGCATAGGTGGGGAAGTAGCCAAACGAGCCGCCGCTCCAGTGCGTATCCTGTAGGCAGCCGTGCGTGTCGTCGGGAACGGGAATGCCCAGGTACTCATCCATGAAGCGGTTCCAAAGCGCGGGGATGTCCTTGGCCGTAGCCTCGCCGGCAAACAGCATGCGCTCGATCTCGTAGCGCACCATAACGTGCAGCGGATAGGTGAGCTCGTCGGCCTCGGTGCGGATCAGCGAAGGCTGCGCGATGTTCACGGCGTGGTAGAGCGTGTCCTCGTCGACGTCGCCGTAGACCTCGGGTGCGTGGCGGCGCAGCACCTCGAGCAGCGGTCCCATAAAGGCGCGGCTGCGACCCACGGTGTTTTCGAAAAAGCGGCTCTGGCTCTCGTGGATGCCCATGGAGGTGCCGCCCTCCAGGCACGTGCGCGCATAGGCGGGATTGACGCCCAGCTCGTACATGGTGTGCCCCGCCTCGTGGATGATGCTGTAGACGTTGGAGATGCAATCGTCCTCGTAGATGTGTGTCGCGATGCGCGCGTCACCCACGGCAAAGCCCTCGCTAAACGGGTGCTCGGTAAAGGCAAGCGTGGTGTCGTCCAGGTTCAGGCCGACGAGCTTCATCAGGTCGAAGCTCATGGCGCGCTGGGCGGCCTCGGGCACGCGGGCGTGCAAAAAGTCGGCATCGGGCTGCTGGCCGCGCTCGCCGATGGCGTGCACGAGCGGCACGACCGTGGCCTTGACCTCCTCGCAAAACGCGTCGAAGCTCTCGGCAGAAAGGCCGCGCTCGTACTGGTCGAGCCAAACGTCGTATGGGTCGCGCTTGGGGTCCATGAGTTCGGCCTGATGCTTGAGCTGGCCCACAATCTTGTCCACATAGGGCTCAAAGCTCGCCCAGTCGTTGGCCGTCTTGGCCTTGTGCCACACGGCGTCGGCCTCGCAGGTGAGCCTGGTCCAGGCCTCGGCCTCCTCGGTAGGAATAACGCTTGCCTCGCGCTGGTCGCGGCCGAGCACGCGGATCTCGTCGAGCAGCTGCGGGTCGTCGATTTTGCCGCCTGCAACCGTCTCGCGCGCTAACGAGCGTACGAGCTCAACGGACTTCTCGCTGGTCAGTAGCTTGTGATGTTCGCCGGCAAGCGTGCCCATGGCGTCGGCACGGGCGGCAGCGCCGTTGGCAGGAGCAATCGTCGCTCCATCGAACTCGGCAATCTTGAGCAGGTACTCGCGAGTCCACAGCTTGCCCTCGAGTTTGCGGAACTTTTTGACGGCCTTGTCGACTTTAGCAGCCTTGACGCCCTTGGCAGCCTTTGCCACGGCGGCCTTGGCCTTCTTATCGAGTTTCTTTCCCATACCGCATCCTTAATCTCGCAGGCCGAGCGCCGCAGACGGGTGCACGGCCAGTTTGCACAGCTACCTGCCTTGTACCCAGCGCGAACAAAACGGAACGCGGCGATGCGCCCGCGAAATGTGTTATCCTATAGCCCAATGCGTTGACGGAGAGGGTTTTGCCCGCCGTGTCGCCGGCAAGAGAGGGAAGGTCATGGGCTGCAAGCCTTCCTGCGGTGGCAAGGGCCAAGCGTTCACTCCCGAGCAGCGACCTCAACGGGCGCGCGGCCGGTGGCAGCGAAGCCCCAGTAGGGAAGCCGTGAGCCTCGCGACAAGGGGCGCAGAGTGGGCACGGCGGGCCAGACATCCGCCGGGTCAAACAAGGTGGTACCGCGGAATTCAACCGTCCTTGGGCAATGTACATGCCCGAGGGCGGTTTTTTGTTACCGAACCGGGCCGCACATCCGCAGCTATCGGGTGCTAGCCGCCCCGGCAAGCGAGATGCGCGAGAGACGAAAGGGAAGACATGAGTCTGATTGATGATCTGGTCAAACTCGAGGAAGAGGCCAAGGAGCTCGTCGCAGGCGCCGACGACGCTGCCAAGCTCGAGGCTGCGCGCGTTGAGCTGCTCGGTCGCAAGGGCCGTATCACCGGCCTGATGCGCATGATGGGCAAGCTCGCCCCCGAGGATCGTCCCATGATGGGCAAACGCGCCAACGAGATGCGCCAGCTGATCGAGGGCATGCTCGACGAGCGCACCACCGAGATGAAGGCTGCCGCCCTCAAGCACGCGTTCGAGCACGAGGCCGTCGACATCACGCTGCCGGGCATCCGTCCGCAGATCGGTCACCAGCACCTGATCAAGCAGATCATCGAGGAGGCCGAGGACATCTTCTGCGGTATCGGCTACACCGTCGAGTCCGGCCCCATGGTCGATACCTCCTACTACAACTTCACCGCGCTCAACGCGCCCATGGATCACCCGAGCCGCTCGGCTCGCGACACGTTCTATGTGGTCGACAACAACCCCGGCAGCGTCGCGCATCCCGAGGCTCACGCTCACGGCGAGTCCGACGTGCTGCTGCGCACCCAGACCTCAGGCGTGCAGATCCACACCATGGAGTCGCAAAAGCCGCCAATCTACATGATCTGCCCGGGCACCGTCTACCGTCCCGACACGGCCGACGCCTGCCACCTGCCGCAGTTCAACCAGATCGAGGGCCTGGTCGTTGACGAGGGCATCACCTTTGGCGATCTTAAGGGCACGCTCGACTACTTTGTTAAGTGCATGTTTGGCGAGGATCGCAAGACGCGCTACCGCCCGCACATCAACCCCAAAACCGAGCCTTCCTGCGAGGTGGACGTGAGCTGCCACGTGTGCGGCGGCAAGGGCTGCAACTTCTGCAAGCACAGCGGCTGGATCGAGATCCTGGGCTGCGGCATGGTCGACCCCAACGTCCTGATCAACTGCGGCATCGACCCCGAGAAGTACACCGGCTTCGCCTTTGGCATTGGTGCCGAGCGCGTCGCGGCCCTGCGCTACGACCTGCCCGACCTGCGCACGTTGATGACTGGTGACATGAGGTTCTTGAACCAGTTCTAGAACGCTTTCTTCTTAGTTGCAGTTTCCGGCTCAAAGCCGCATTTATGAAAGGAGACCAGTTAGATGCGCGTTTCTTACGACTGGCTCAAGACCATGATCGATATTCCGGAGGATCCTAAGACCCTTTCGGACGAATACATCCGTACCGGCACTGAGGTCGAGGCGATCGACACCGTGGGCGAGTCCTTCGACCATGTGGTGACCGCCAAGGTGCTCACCAAGACCCCGCACCCCGATAGCGACCACATGTATGTGTGCTCGGTCGACGTGGGCGACAAGAATCTCGACGCCGACGGCAACCCCGCCCCGCTGCAGATCGTTTGCGGCGCGCAGAACTTTGAGGCTGGCGACCACATCGTCACGGCAATGATCGGCGCTGTGCTTCCCGGCGACGTCAAGATCAAGAAGAGCAAGCTTCGCGGCGTCGTGTCCATGGGCATGAACTGCTCTGCGCGCGAGCTCGGCCTGGGCGGCGACCACTCCGGCATCATGATCCTGCCCGAGGATACGCCCTGCGGCATGCCGTTTGCCGAGTACGTGGGCTCGAGCGACACCGTGCTCGACTGCGAGATCACGCCCAACCGCCCCGACTGCCTGTCCATGATCGGCATGGCCCGCGAAACCGGTGCCATCTTCGACCGCGATTTCCACGTTGAGCTGCCCGCCATCAAGGTCGAGACCGGCCGCGCGACCGACGACGAGCTTTCGGTCGAGATTGCCGACGAGGGCCTGTGCGACCGCTACGTCGCCCGCATCGTGCGCAACGTGAAGGTCGGCCCCTCGCCCGACTGGATGGTCAAGCGCCTCAACGCCCTGGGCGTGCGCCCACACAACAACATCGTCGACATCACCAACTACGTGATGATGCTCACCGGTCAGCCGCTGCACGCCTTTGACCTGGACACCTTTGCCGAGCGCGATGGCCATCGCCGCGTGGTGGTTCGCGCCGCCCAGCAGGATGAGAAGTTCACGACCCTCGACGGCGAGGAGCGCACGCTCGACGCCGGCATGGGCCTCATCACCGACGGCGAGCGTCCCGTGGCGCTGGCCGGTGTCATGGGCGGCATGGATTCCGAGATCGAGGACGATACCGTCGATGTGATGGTCGAGAGCGCCTGCTTCAACGCCGGTCGCATCTCGCACACCAGCCGCGATCTGTCGCTGATCTCCGACGCCTCCATTCGCTTTGAGCGCCAGGTTGACGAGACCGGCTGCGTGGATGTTGCCAACATTGCCTGCGCGCTGATTGAGGAGATCGCCGGCGGCGAGGTCGCCCCCGGCTATGTGGACGTGTTCCCCGCGCCCAAGACCATCGACAGCATCAAGCTGCGCCTGGCCCGCGTGCACGCCATCTGCGGTGCCGACATCGAGCCCGACTTTATCGAGCGCTCGCTCACCCGCCTGGGCTGCACCGTCGAGCGCGACGGCGAGGACTTTATGGTCACGCCGCCGAGCTTCCGTCCCGACCTGCCGCGTGAGATCGACCTGATCGAGGAGGTCCTGCGCCTATGGGGCATGGGCCGTGTGACGGCGACCATTCCGGCTGCCAAGAACCACATCGGCGGTCTGACGCGCGAGCAGAAGCTTACCCGCAAGGTCGGCGAGATCCTGCGCGCCTGTGGCCTCAACGAGACCACGACCTTTGGCTTTGCTGCCCCGGGCGACCTGGAGAAGATTGGCATGTCCACCGAGGGCCGCGGCTGCCCCGTGGTTCTCATGAACCCGCTGGTGGCCGAGCAGACCGAGATGCGCCGCTCGCTGCTGCCGGGTCTGCTGCAGTCTGTGGCCTACAACGAGGCCCACGGCACGCCCAACGTGCATCTGTACGAGGTCGGCAGTCTGTTCCACGGTCGCGAGAACGCCAGCCTGCCCAAGGAGACCAAGTCCGTGGCGGGCGTGCTCTCGGGCCAGTGGAGCGAGCAGTCTTGGAACATGAAGTACCGCAAGCTGCGTTTCTTCTTTGGCAAGGGCATTGTCGAGGAGCTGCTTGCCCAGCTGCGCATCGAGAAGGTTCGCTTCCGTCCCGTCGAGGGCGAGGGCTATGCCTTCCTGCAGCCGGGTCGTGCTGCCGAGGTTCTGTCCGGCGGCACTGTGCTGGGCTGGGTCGGCGAGATTCACCCCGAGGCGCGCGAGGCGATGGGCATCGACGAGGTCGTCGTTGCCTTTGAGCTCGATCTGGACAAGCTGATTAAGGGCGCCCGCAATCAGGAGAACTACCGCGAGTTCTCGCAGTACCCGGCTGTTGAGCACGACCTTGCTATCGTGGTCGACAACTCCGTGACCTGCGAGGATCTTGAGCGCCGCATTACCAGCGCCGGCGGCAAGCTGCTCGAGGGCGTGCGCCTGTTCGACGTCTACCGCGATCCCATCCGCATCGGAGCGGGCAAGAAGTCCATGGCCTTTGCGCTTACGTATCGCTCCGACGACCATACGCTGACCAGCGAAGAGGTCGAGAAGGCGCACCAGAAGATCGTCACCAAGGTGTGCAAGGGCGTAAACGGCGAGGTCCGCGGCTAGGGCTTGCGCTGGGTATAGGCCAGCGGTGGCTGCCGCCGAGTCCTACGTGATTGCTATGCTCGGTATAAGGCACTGCTGAGCCTGCATATATGACACGCGCATTACATAACGGCGTGCTGCTTTGTCGGCAGCGCGCCGTTTTGCTATGATAGCCCGCGGCGTGTTACGAATCTGACAATACGTAACACTGACAAGGTGATTCAGGCGGCGTTGCAATTCCGTGCGCCGACAACCGGGAGGCGTACATGCACATTCCAGATAATTATCTGTCCCCGCAGACCGATGCCGTCATGGCAGTGGCGATGGTGCCCGTTTGGGTTCACTGCATCAAGAAGGTGCGCGCCACGCTCGATCGCGAGCACATGGCGTTCCTGGGCATCTGCGCCGCATTCTCCTTCTTGCTCATGATGTTCAACGTGCCGCTGCCCGGCGGTACCACTGGTCACGCCGTTGGTGGCGCGCTCATCGCGCTGCTGCTGGGCCCCGAGGCTGCTGCCATTGCCGTCTCGGTCGCGCTGGCGCTGCAGGCGCTGCTGTTTGGCGACGGCGGCATTCTGTCCTTTGGCGCCAACTGCTTTAACATGGCCTTCGTGCTGCCGTTTGCCGCTGCTATCGTGTTCCGTGCACTCAACAGCCGCTTGCACGACAAGAGCTGGGGCACCTCGGTTTCGGCCATCGTAAGCGGCTGGGTCGGCCTGTGCCTGGCGGCCCTGTGCGCGGCGATCGAGTTCGGTATTCAGCCGATGCTCTTCACCAACGCCTCGGGTGCTCCGCTGTACTGCCCCTTCCCGCTGTCCGTGGCCATTCCGGCCATGTTGATCCCGCATATGCTGGTTGCCGGCGTGGTCGAGGGCGTGGCGACGGCCGCCATCTACGGCTTTATCAAGAAGACTGCACCGGGCATTATCGTCGGTCCCGAAGCCGCCGATGGCCAGCTTGCCGCCGAGGGCGCTGCTGCCAAGAAGACGTCGCTGATCCCCACGCTTATCCTGGTCGCCGTGCTTGTCGTGGCTACGCCGCTCGGCTTGCTTGCCACCGGTGACGCCTGGGGTGAGTGGGACGCCGAGGGCGCCGCGACCGCCGTTCAGGAGGCTGGCGACGACAGTCTGCAGGCTTCGGTCGGTCTCGATACCCCGACCTTTGCCGATGCGCTGCCCACGGGCGATTACCTTCAGGCCTATTCCGAGGAGCAGGGCCTTGGCTTTGCCGGCCAGGCCGCGATGTATATTCTTTCGGGCGTGATTGGCGTTGCGGTGCTCACCATCGCATTCCGTCTGATCTCGCTGACGGTTAAGGAAAGCGGTGCTCATGGCAATAGCCGAGCTGCCTAGCTGGCTTGCGGCCGAGGAGCGATATGAGCCCGTGGGGGCTCGGCATCGTGTGATGCAAAAGAATGTCCTGCACCTGGCGAGCCTGCTTGAGCGGGTTCGCCTGGGTGGGGGCGCGCACGAGGGCGGGTCGATGGTCGACCGCGCCCTTTCTTGCGTTTCGGCTCCGGTGCGCCTGGTGGGGATGTTCGTCTGCGTCCTGTGCGTGTGTCTGACACAGAGCTCGCTGTACCTCATGTTGATGGCGGCCATTGCGCTGGTGCTCGTTGCCGTGCGCCCCGTACGCGGGCTGCGCGCGACCTTTGTGCCGGCGCTTGGCGCCGCGGGGCTCGCCGTGGTTTTGGCGCTGCCTGCCCTGCCGCTGGGCGCTTCCGCTACGGGCGCCATGCTCAAAATTGCGCTTAAGACGTTCATTAATGTGTCGCTCGTGCTGGGCGTTTCGTGGACGCTCACCTGGAGCCGCATGTCGGCGGCGCTCAAGATGCTGCATCTACCCGACGAGGTCATCTTTACGTTTGATATGGCGCTCAAGCACATTGAGGTGCTGGGTCGCACGGCGCACAATCTGTGCGAATCGGTCATGCTGCGCAGCGTTGGCCGTGCGCCTGAGGGATTTTCGCGTACCGATTCGATTGCGGGTATCATGGGCATGACCTTTATCAAGGCGATGGAATGCAGCCGCGCGATGGACGAGGCCATGCTCTGCCGCGGCTTTGCCGGCGCGTATCCGGCTCCCGCGCGGAGCGGCTTTGGCTGGCGCGATGCGGTCTATGCGGTCGGCGTGGCGTTGCTCGCCGTGTTGTGTGCGGTACTGTAGCGCGGGCGGTCTAGCCGTCGATGTGAGTAGGGAAGGGCGACGTTTTGACGATCGATATGAATAGTGCGGCGGGCACGAACGGTGCGGGCGGCGCCGAGGGCGCGCCGCTTATTGAGTTGCACGACGTGGTGTTCTCCTATGCGGGGCATACGGTTGTCGATGGCGTGTCGCTGCAGGTCGATCGTGGTGAACTCGTTGCCCTGCTCGGTCCCAACGGCTGCGGCAAGACGACGATTATGCGTCTTATTAACGGCCTTGAACTCGCGGACGCAGGGGCATACCTGTTTGACGGGTGTATGGTCGATGCGGCATATCTCAAGGATTCCGCGACGGCCCAGCGGTTCCATCAGCGCGTGGGCTTTGTGTTCCAGAATGCCGACGCCCAGCTGTTCTGCGCTACGGTGGGCGAGGAAGTTGCTTTTGGTCCCGCGCAGATGGGGCTGCCGGCAGACGAGCTCGAGCGTCGCGTGCGCGATGCCATGGAACTGTTTCAAGTTGCCGACCTGGTCGATGCCTCGCCCTATCAGCTTTCGGGTGGGCAAAAGAAGCGTGTGGCGCTGGCGGCAGTCGTATCGATGAACCCGGATATCTTGGTCCTCGACGAGCCTACCAATGGGCTCGACGAGGATTCATGCGACATCGTGGTCAACTTCTTGCTGGCCTACGTCGCGGCGGGTAAGACGGTCTTGATGAGCACACATCACCAAGATTTGGTGCGACGCCTGGGTGCCCGTGCAATCTATATCGATCGATATCACCATGTGGTCGAGGCGCCGGTGTCGTCGTATGGAACCGAAAGCGGTGCTACGGACTAGTTGCTGCGTAGAGCGTGCGTAGCCGCCCGCGCGGCTTTGCCGTGATGGTATAGTTATCCAGGTTTTTTATGGGGGTGGCTATGCCAAGCTGGAACATTCATATCGCTCAGACGGAGCGTTTGCTGGAGCGCACCGGTGCGCTTGCCAATAGCGTGCGCGACCGCAATGCCTTTTTGTTTGGCTGCGTGGTTCCGGATATCTTCGTGGGCTATATGGTCCCTAGCATCGCCGATCCCATCCCGTACCGCATTACGCACTTTGCCAAGCCTGAACCCATCCCTAAGCCTCGTGAGCATGAGTTCTGGGATACCTATGTGGCGCCGCTGCTTAACGGCGCACCCGCGGGCGAACCCGCCGAGGCTACCTCGATTGTCGAGGAGCGCGAGCGACTGAATCGCGTGCACTATCCCCAGCGCTACAGGGATGCCGAGCCGGTTGTCGGTCCCGGCGCTCGTGAGTTCTCGCTTGCGTCCGAGGACGTGGCGCAGTCGTTGCTCGATTTGACATTGGGTGTCTGGTCGCATCTGGTGGCCGATACCGTATGGAATACGCGCGTGAATCAGTACCTGGAGGCGCACGGCGGCAAGCCGTGCGAGGAGTTCCGCATTAAAAAGCAAGGCGACTTTGACTGGTTTGGCAAGACGCTCGGCATCGTTTCGATTCCGCGTGCGACCGATCGCCTGTATACCGCTGCGACGCGTTTTGGGCAGTATCCCATCCATAAAGAGTATGTGCTCAAGACCATCGGCGTTATGCACGAGATCGTGCGCGAAAACCCCGGCGAGCCCGACCATCCGCCATACCGCCTGCTGACCGAGAAATTCTTCGACGCAACGTTTACCGAGGTCATCGAGCTGACCGAGGCGGGCTTTGCGGCTCGCGTTGCCGCTTCTGACGTCCCCGCAGTCCCCCTGATCGCTAGCTGCTAGCCGGCCGGCCCGGCAGTGAATAGCTCAACCCAATCGACAAGTAGCTCTTGCCGTAAGGTATCTTCGGCAATGCGCTCCTGTTTGGTCTTTGGGATGTGGGGAAGCCCGGCCTTTTTATGGATGAGCTCGGCTATGTGGTCGAAGCTCTTCTTCTCCTTGATCTGGTCATAGGTAATTTGGATGACGTCGTAGCCCATGCTTGTGAGTGCGGTGGCGCGCTCGGCATCGGAGAGGCTCGCGGCTTCGCTGTCGTGGGCAGAGCGGCCTTGGCATTCCAGAATGACGCCCATGCTGTCGGTGGCGCTTTCGATGAGGATATCGGCGTAGCAGCAGGTTTTGTCATACAGCGAACGTGCGGCTTCACTGAGCGGGATGCGCGCGTTGTTGGCGATCTCGATGCCCTGGCCGCCCTCGTCGCGGGGGAGCGAGATAAGCATGGAGGTCTGTACTTCGAAGGGCGAGGCGGCCTGCCCCGTCATGTGCTCGGCCGCCCAGCGCAGTTGTTTGACGCCGCGCAGGCCTGCGGCTTGCTTGGCGAACGCGGCGATATCCGTTGCGGTAAGAAGCGGCGTGCGCTTCCACAAGTTGGTGTCATTGCCCTTGGTGTCGTTAACTCGCTCCCAGCCGCAGTTGGGTGGAATGAACTTAAGCGAAATAGCTTCATCGAGTTGTTGTTGCGTTCGCTCGCAGGGCTTAAACACTGCAAAGGAGCCGCACATCTCGTAGCACGCCATGAGTAACTGGTTGCGTGAGGCCTGCGTGGCAAGGCTGAGCAGCGTGAACTCCGGTGAAGTGACATCAAATCCATGTTCAGTCTGTCTAAACGACCCAGGAGGCGGCTCTTGGGTCAGGAGGTGCGATTTAAACAGGCTTCGCGACCCGGATTGTGCCCGAGTGAATACTAGCCTGTGAAGCGGTGCGTGAAGCAGGTCTTTTACAACTGCATGGCTTCCGAGGCCGCAACATCTGCGATCCATATTGCCAAGGCTAATGGCGGGGTAAAGGCCTAATACCTGCGGCGGGATGCGGTAGTAGTTAAAGGCGGATTGCCCACAAAGCGTCAGGTCCATAATGCCCTCCTGGCCGAAATCATCTCTTTGAATCGAGTGAGGCCAGCGTCAATCCGGAAGTATGCGGCAAAATCTGAACCCTATGAGCGGACCTGGCTTTTGAGGCTAGTTTATCAGGCATTTTGTTGCGAAAAAACAGGGTGTGCTCGGAGGTTCCAGAATTTGCCGCATACTTCCGAAAACCAGGTCGATTTGGTTCTTGCTAAAACGATTTATCAGCCCTGTGTGAGGTGTGGGTTTGCCACCGGGCGAACACTTTTAGCGCTTGGGGCTTTATTTTTTGGGCCTCGGAGGGCGGATTTCGCGCTATTGGTAATGAAATGGGTGCGTGCCATGCCGTGCGGTAGGCATCGGTGCACAGAAAAGGGGCCCGGAAGGCAATGCCTTCCGGGCCCCTTTGCAATGCAAATTTGCTTGCAAGTACGATTTAGCGCACCTGAGCGACGTAAGCGACGTTGGTCGAGGAGACCTTATCCTCGAGCTGGACGCTCATGCGGGGATCGCCAGCGGTAGCGACGGTCAGATCGCCGGCCTTGACGTAGCCGAGCTCCTTAGCGGTCTCGATCGCCTTGACGATCGTGCCGTTGACGGTGCCCTGGGTGATCTCGGCCTGGTGCGGGATAACGCCCCAGTACATGATCATCTGCTGGACGGCCCACTCGTGGCGGGAGAACGCGCAGATCGGCATGTTGGGACGGAAGTGCGAAATCAGGCGAGCGGTACGACCGGTGGTCGTCGGCACGGTGATGCACTTGGCGCCAACGGTGGTAGCCATGTTCACAGCGGACATACCCACAACGTTGTTGACAACACGGGTGCCGTGAGCATCGGCCGGAACCTCGAGCGGAGCGTGAGCCGGGAGGTACTTCTCGGTCTCGAGAGCAATGCTGGCCTGCATCTTGACGGCCTCGACCGGGTACTTACCGGCAGCGGACTCGCCGGACAGCATGACGGCGTCGGTGCCGTCGTAGATGGCGTTAGCAACGTCGGCAACCTCGGCGCGCGTCGGGCGCGGGTTCTGCTGCATGGAGTCGAGCATCTGCGTAGCGGTGATAACGGGCTTGTAGGCCGCGTTGCACTTGGCGATGATCTCCTTCTGGATGTGCGGAACAAGCTCGGGCTTGATCTCGATGCCCAGGTCGCCACGGGCAACCATGATGCCGTCGGAAGCCTCGAGGATCTCGTCGAAGTTCTCGACGCCCAGGGCGCACTCGATCTTCGGGAAGATCGTGACGTGCTCGCCACCGTTCTCGCGGCAAAGCTTGCGGATGCCGCGGACGGACTCGCCGTCACGGATGAAGGAAGCGGCGATGTAGTCGATGTTCTCGGTCAGGCCAAAGAGGATGTCCTGACGATCGCGCTCGGTGATGGCGGGCAGCGAGATGTTGACGTTGGGCATGTTGACGCCCTTGCGCTCGCCGATCAGGCCGTCGTTCTTGACGACGCAGGTCATGTCCTGGCCGTCGACGGACTCGACCTCGAGGGCAACCAGGCCGTCATCGATCAGGATGAGGGAGCCCTTCTCGACCTCGGAGGGCAGAGCCAGGTAGTCGAGGGAGATGTGCTCAGCGGTGCCGTGGAAATCCTCGGTCGTGGGCTGAGCGGTGACGACGATCTTGTCGCCGGTCTTGACGGCAACCTTCTTGCCATCGACCAGAAGGCCGGTGCGGACCTCGGGGCCCTTGGTGTCGAGCAGGATGCCGACGGGCATACCGAGCTCCTTGGAAATACGACGGACGCGCTCGATGCGACCGTGGTGCTCGTCGTAGGAGCCGTGCGAGAAGTTAAAACGGGCGACGTTCATGCCCGCCTTGATCATCTCGCGGATGGTCTCGTCGCTATCGCAGGCGGGACCCATGGTGCATACAATCTTAGTGCGCTTGTACATTCAGACCTCCATCTGACATCGTCTTGCGCTGATAGATAAACCATAAGAAATAAAACTGAGTTGATTATAACGAAATGGCGACCGAATACCCCAAAAAATCGACCGTATGCCGAATTAGAAGTTCATTTTTTGCGGAAAAACGGTATATGCAAAAACTTTACCAACCGTTCTAACCGCTGCTATCTGGGCGATATTTCAATTTGATGATGCGCCGAAGAAAAAACGTTTTATCAATGTTGAGCATCACACGGCCTGCACCGTTGCTTATGGACCATATTTCCAAATGGATTGTTTTGGCTAGACGTGTTGCTTTGGGGTACCATAGCTCCACTATCAACTGCCGCTCAGCACGGCAGCCTTGATGAGCCCTTGCCCTTCTCCTGGGAATTATGATCGGGCATCAATCTGCTGAGTGGCCCGAATCCCAGGAGGGGACTCTATATGCAAAAGGAATACCTGTCCGCCGCGGCGGAGGTGCTCAGCGACCAGGGTGTCGATGAGAACCTCGGCCTGAGCGACGACGAGGCGTCGTCGCGCCTCGCTAAGACAGGCCCTAACAAGCTCGAGGAAGCCGAGAAGACGCCGCTGTGGAAGCGTTTCTTTGAGCAGATGGCCGATCCCATGGTCATCATGCTGATCGTTGCCGCCGTCATCAGTGCGCTCACGGGCATGGTCAAGGGCGAGCCCGACTTTGCCGATGTCGTCATCATCATGTTCGTCGTTATCGTCTACTCGGTGCTGGGCGTGGTCCAGGAAGCTATAAGCGAGGAGGCTCTCGAGGCCCTGCAGGAGATGAGCGCGGCGCAGTCCAAGGTACTGCGCGACGGCAAGCTCGTGCACCTGCCGAGCGCCGAGCTCGTGCCCGGTGACGTGATCATGCTCGAGGCGGGCGACTCCGTTCCGGCCGACTGCCGCGTGCTCGAGAGTGCCACGATGAAGATCGAAGAGGCTGCACTCACCGGCGAGTCCGTGCCCGTAGAGAAGCACGCCAACGTGATCGAGCTTGCCGCGGGCACCGATGACGTGCCGCTCGGCGACCGCAAGAACATGTGCTACATGGGCTCTACCGTGGTGTACGGCCGCGGCCGCGCCGTCGTGGTCGGTACCGGCATGGATACCGAGATGGGCAAGATCGCCGGCGCCCTGGCCGAGGCCAAGGAAGAGCTTACGCCGCTGCAGGTGAAGCTTGCCGAGCTCAGCCGCATCCTCACCATCATGGTTATCGTCATCTGCGTCGTCATCTTTGGCGTCGACATCATCCGTCACGGCGTGGGCAACGTCCTCACCGACCCGACTGCCCTGCTCGACACCTTTATGGTCGCCGTCTCGCTTGCCGTCGCCGCCATCCCCGAGGGCCTGGTCGCCGTCGTGACCATCGTGCTGTCGCTTGGCGTGACCAAGATGGCCAAGCGCCAGGCGATTATCCGCAAGCTTTCTGCCGTCGAGACCCTCGGCTGCACGCAGACCATCTGCTCCGACAAGACCGGCACCCTTACCCAGAACAAGATGACCGTCGTCAAGCACGAGCTCGCTGCGCCTAAGGAGAAGTTCCTGGCAGGTATGGCCCTTTGCTCCGATGCCCAGTGGGACGAGGAGCTGGGCGAGGCCGTGGGCGAGCCGACCGAGTGCGCGCTCGTCAACGACGCCGGCAAGGCGGGCCTCACCGGCCTGCCAGCCGAGCACCCGCGCGTGGGCGCGGCCC